>NZ_OY726398.1:1598057-1917668 GCF_963378105.1 Mycolicibacter sp. MU0102 | reverse complement strand
GCCGGGTGCGTGCGCATCCGGGCCAACATCACCGTCTCCCCCAACGATCAGGTCTCCGGCCAGATCGTCGTTGCGGCCAAGCCGCGCAACGACAACGACACCGGCCCCAAGCTCACGGCCGACCTACCGTTCCCGCAGAAGGTCGCGATCTCCAACTACAGCAGGGACGGCTACGTCGGCTCCCAGGCGGTGTTCTCCGACCTGACCTTCGCCGAACTGCCGCAGCTGGCCGAAATGCACCGGGACGCGGCCGGGGTGGACCTGTCGCTGCGCCGCGCCGGCAACCTGGTGATCCTGGAAGGCCGGGTGGATCTCACCTCACTGAGCGACCCGGAGGCCGACGTCGAGTTGAGCGTCGCGTTCCCCGGCGAGGTGACCTCCACCAACGGCGAACGCATCGGCAGCGACACGGTGCAGTGGAGGCTCAAGCCAGGCGTGGTGAGCACCATGAGCGCCCAAGCCCGCTACACCGACCCCAGCACCCGCTCCTTCGCCCACGCCGCCCTGTGGCTGATCCTGTCCACGCTCGCCGCCGCGGGCGCGGTTGCGGCAATCGCCTGGTACGGGCGCGACCGCTCACCGCGGTTCAGCTCTCCCAGAGATGGCACCGACAGCGCCGGCTGAAAATCAGCGGGTCTGCGGCGACCAGTAGTCGAGCATCTGCGCGAAGGTGCGGAATGCCGCCGCGGACACCCCGTAGGTGGCCTCGAAGTGGATGCTCAGCGGGAAGCCCAAGTCCGCGACACCGTCGATCACCCGCTTGTACAGGTCGAGCATCAGCTTGCACCGCTGGTCGGGGTCGCTGTCGGCGAGCGTCTTGACGAAGTCCTGTTCGGCGGCCACCGCCGCGTTGCCCGGATCCTGAATCAGCCAGTTGATCAGGCCGATCCGGTTCTCGAACGACGGCACGAAGCCGAACGACAGCAAGAGCTCCGGGCGCGCGTCGCTGTGCTTGGCGAACTCGGTCAAGAACGGCACGATCGCGTCCGAATACAGCAGCTGGGTCAGCCCGAACGTCGCCCCGCGCTCGCATTTGAAGTTGAACCGGCCGATCTCGTCGGCCCGGGTGGGAATCAAGATGACGCCGCGGTTCTCCACATCGGAGCGGAAGGTCGCCAGCGCGTCGGTCGGCGGCACCCCCGCGCCCTCACCGTCGGCCATGGTGCGGGGCACGCCGACGAAGACCACGCCCTCGATCCCCGCGCCGGTCAGATCGCCCAGCCGGCTCCGCAGCGCCGCCTCGTCGGAGAACGAGGTGACCTGGGTGCACAACCCGGCCATGCCCGGCAGCTCGGGCCGAATCGCGTTCCAGAAGTCCAGCACGTCGAGCTTGGGCTTCATCTCGATCGGGCGATCGTCGTCCTCGTTGATCATCCCCGGCATCAGGATGTGACGAATCCGCCCCTCAAGGCCCGCCTCGGCCGCGAACCGCACAACCTTGTGCGCCTCCTCGATCGTCTGCTCGGGCCCCTTCTCCACGTTCGGTGGGACAAGCTCGAGTGCGACGGTGTTCAAGGTCACGTACCAGCTCCTCATGAAAGACAGTCAACAGACAGTCAACAGTGCCACAGGGCAGGAACGGGCAGCGTTGGCCGCCTCCGGCCGCTACCGGCCGCAGTCCCCCCGGCTGTGGTGGCACACTCTACGCTGGACCCACGCTGGGGGTCCCCGGCCGGGCAGCACAGAAAGGGGCGCCGAGCTGAGTTTCAAGGCATCCGCAGCGACTACACCGTCGGCCTCCGAGCTGGCCGCGGCCGTGACCGAAACGCTGCGCTCCCACCTACGCACCCGCCGCACCGAGACCGCCTACATCGGCGACGACTACGAGGCGTTGATCACCGGCCTCGAAGAATTCGTGCTCATCGGCGGCAAACGACTGCGCCCGGCGTTCGCCTACTGGGGCTGGCGCGCCATCACCGGCCGCGATGCCGACGACGGCGAATTGCTGCTGTTCTCCGCGCTGGAACTTCTGCACGCCTGCGCGCTGGTGCACGACGACGTCATCGACGCCTCAGCCACCCGCCGCGGCAACCCCACCACCCACCGCAAATTCGCCGAGCTGCACCGCGCCCGCGGGTGGCGGGGCTCGGCCGACCAGTTCGGGATGTCGGCCGCCATCCTGCTCGGCGACCTGTCGCTGGTATGGGCTGACGACATCGTCGCCGGTGCCGACCTGCCCGCAGACGCCCGGCGCCGCGTGCGCGGCGTGTGGTCGGACATCCGTACCGAGGTATTGGGCGGCCAGTACCTCGACATCGTCGCCGAATCCAGCGGGGTTGACTCGATCGCCTCGGCGATGCGCGTCAACACCTACAAGACCGCCTCCTACACCGTGGTGCGCCCGCTGCAGCTGGGGGTCGCCGCCGCGGCCGACCGGCCCGACATCCAGGCGCTGTTCCACGAGCTCGGCACCGACCTGGGCGTGGCGTTCCAGCTGCGCGACGACGTGCTGGGAGTGTTCGGCGATCCGGCGGTGACCGGCAAGCCCTCCGGCGACGACCTGCGTTCGGGCAAGCGCACCGTGCTGCTGGCCGAGGCTGTAGAGCTGGCCGACAAGTCGGATCCGGTGGCGGCCAATCGGTTACGCGACGCGATCGGCACCGCGCTGACCGAGGCGCAGGTCCGCGAACTGTGCGAGATGATCGAGGCGCTCGGCGCACTGGCAGCCGTCGAGGACCGTATCGATCTGCTGACCCGCCGCGCCATGGCCGCGCTGGCGGCCGCACCCATCGACGAGGTTGCCAAAGCCGGACTCACCGACCTGGCTCGCCGGGTCGCCGACCGGTCCGCCTGATCGCCCGGAGCGCCGATGTCGAATCCCCCCACCCCAGCGGTCCCCCGCGCGTCCAGCGACGCCGCCAGCCGCCTGTCACGACTGCGGCAGTTCGCCGTCGGCGAGCAGGCGGGAGCGGCATGGCTCGGCTGCCTGGGCGCGCTGTTGATCACCCTGGGTGGCTTGGGTGCCGGCAGCACCCGCATCCAGGACCCGGTGCTGGATTCCCTGCATCTGTCATGGCTGCGCTTCGGCCACGGCCTGGTGCTGTCGTCGGTGCTGCTGTGGGCCGGGGTCGCGGTGATGCTGGTGGCCTGGCTCGGCTTGGGCCGGCGGGTGATCGAGGGCACCGTGAGCACCTACACATTGATCACCACCACCGGCTTCTGGCTGGCACCGTTGTTGCTGTCGGTCCCGGTGTTCAGCCGCGACACCTACTCCTACCTGGCCCAGGGCGCCCTGTTGCGGGATGGATTCGACCCGTACGTGGTCGGCCCCGTCGACAACCCCAATCCCCTGCTCGAAGATGTCAGCCCGATCTGGGCCGCGACGACGGCACCGTACGGCCCGGCGTTCATTCTGGTCGCCAAGCTCGTCACGATGCTGGTGGGCAACAACGTGGTGGCGGGCACCATGGTGCTGCGCTTGTGCATGCTGCCCGGTCTGGCACTGCTGATCTGGGCCGCACCCCGGGTCGCGGCCCGTGTCGGTGGCAGCGCGCCCGCGGCGCTGTATTTAGCCGTGCTCAACCCGCTGGTGATCATCCACCTGATGGGCGGGGTGCACAACGAGATGCTGATGGTCGGCCTGGTGATGGCCGGGATCGCGCTGACCCTGGAGCGCCGCCACCTGGCGGGGATAACGCTGGTGGCGCTGGCGGCGGCGGTAAAGGCCACCGCCGCAATCGCATTGCCGTTCCTGGTATGGGTGTGGATGCGTCGCCTGCGGGAAAAGCGCGGCTATCCGACGGTGATCGCATTCGCCACCGCGGCAGCGGTGTCCACCGCGATCGTTGTCGTGGTGTTCGCCGTGCTGTCGGCCCTGGCCGGAGTGGGCCTGGGCTGGTTGACCGCACTGCTGGCCGGCAACGTCAAGATCATCAACTGGCTCACCGTACCGACCGCGGCCGCCAACCTGATCCACGCCGTCGGCGGGTTGTTCGCCCCGGTCAACTTCTACGCCGTCCTGCACATCACCCGGATCAGCGGGGTCGCGGTGATCGGGCTGCTGCTGCCGGTGCTGTGGTGGCGGGCGCGGCGCGACGATCGCGCTGCGGTCGCCGGGATCGCCTGGGCCATGCTGGTGGTGGTGCTGTTCGTGCCGGCCGCGCTGCCCTGGTACTATACCTGGCCACTGGCGGTGGCCGCCACCGTGGTCCGCTCACCGGCCGCGATCGCCGCGATCGCCGCGGCGTCGACCTGGATCATGGTGATCTTCAAACCCGACGGCTCGCACGGTATGTACACCTGGCTGCATGTGATCGGCGCGACGGGATGCGCCGTGTACGCCTGGTACCGGCTGTCGGGGGCGCAGCAAGCGCCTGCCCTCGACGCCGCTTGAACGACGCCGCTTGAACGACGCCGCTTGAAACCTCAGTACGCCATGGCCTGAGCCCGGCGCATCACCTCACGGGCCTGGTGAGCGTGCAGCGCATCGATTGGGCGAGCGTTGTCGATCGACTCCCGCGTGCCGTCGCGGGTCAACGACAGCGACGAGTCCGGGGTGAACAGCCACCGCACGATCTCGGTCTGTTGATAGCCACCGTCGTGCAGCAGGGCCAGGAGCCCGGGCAGGCTCTTGACGATGTCCCCTTCTTCGGTGAAGAAGTTCCGCGGCACCCTCAACGCCCCCGCCCGCCGCACTGCGATCAGATGGTTGTCACGCAGGTACTGGTGCACTTTGGTGACTGGTACCCCGAGCATGTCGGCGACCTTCGGCAGGTCAAAGGTGGGTTCGTCGGGTTCAAGCACGTCTTCGGAGGCCGGAATGCTGCTCACGACACAAGTTTAAAGCCGCTGGACCGACCTCCCGCACACATACCATGACCAGGTGACTTCGACGTGGGGCGGCGACGCACTGGAGGGCGCGCTGCTCGACGGCCGGTACCGGGTGGGAACCCGGATCGCGACCGGCGGCACCTCCACGGTGTACCGCGGTCTGGACGAGCGCCTCGACCGCCCGGTCGCGGTCAAGGTGATGGATCTGCGCTACGCCGGTGACCAGCAGTTCCTGACCCGATTCCAGCTCGAGGCCCGGGCGGTCGCCCGGCTCAAAGACCCGGGCCTGGTGGCGGTGTACGACCAGGGTTTCGGCACCCCGCACGACCCCGGGCAGCCGTTTTTGGTGATGGAGCTCGTCGAGGGCGGGACGCTGCGCGAACTGCTCAACGAACGCGGCCCGATGCCGCCGCATGCGGCCGCCGCGGTGCTGCGGCCGGTGCTGCGGGCTCTGGGGATCGCGCATCGGGCCGGGCTGGTGCACCGCGACGTCAAGCCGGAGAACATCCTGATCTCCGACGACGGCGACGTGAAGGTGGTCGACTTCGGGTTGGTGCGCGCCATCGCGGCAGCTGGGATCACCTCCACCAATGTGATTTTGGGCACCGCCGCCTATCTGTCCCCGGAACAGGTCCGGGACGGCAACGCCGGCCCCGCCAGCGACGTGTACGGGGTCGGCGTGCTCGCCTACGAGCTGTTGACCGGAGATACGCCGTTCTCCGGCGATTCATCGTTGACGGTGGCCTACCAACGGCTGGATCACGATGTGCCCCTACCGAGTTCGGCTATCGACGGAGTCCCCGGCGAGTTCGACGACCTGGTTGCCCGGGCGACCGCCCGCGAACCGGCGGAGCGCTATGCCGACGGGCTTGAGATGGCGCACGCGGTTGACGAGATCACCGAGCGGCTGGCGCTGCCGACGTTCCGGGTGCCGGCCCCCCGAAACTCCGCCCAGCACAACGCCGCCGCCCCGGCCCGCCGCGCCCCCGAGCACCCGGCGCCGCCGCAACAGCAGACATCACAACACCAGACATCGCAATACCAAGCACCGCAACATCAGACACTGCACATGGCCCGCGGCCCGGCGGACTGGGTGGAGGACACCGATACCCACTATGAGTTGGTGACAGGGCAATTCGGCGGCGTCGAACTGAGCCGCTTCGTGTTGGAGCGTCAGCACGCGCGCCGGATGGTAGTCATCTGGCTCGCCGTGTTGTTCGCAACCACCACGTTGGTCGCCGCGTTGGCGTGGACGCTGGGCAACAACGTCGGCGCGCTGTTGTAACCGCACCCGCGCCGAGCGCGGGAACGAGCTAGCCGCGCAGCATCTCCGCGACCAGGAAGGACAACTCCAGCGACTGCTGGGTGTTGAGCCGCGGGTCGCACGCCGTCTCGTAGCGGCCGCCCAGGTCCGCATCCGAAATGTCCTGGGCGCCACCGAGACACTCGGTGACGTCTTCCCCGGTGAACTCCAGGTGGATGCCGCCGGGGTGGGTGCCCAGCGCACGATGCACCTCGAAGAAGCCCTGGACCTCGTCGACGATCCGATCGAAGTGCCGGGTCTTGTGACCGGTGGAGGCCTCGTGGGTGTTGCCGTGCATCGGGTCGCACTGCCAGATCACCTGATGACCGGTGGCCTGCACCTTCTCGATGATGCCCGGAAGCAGGTCACGTACCTTACTGTTACCCATCCGGCTGATCAGTGTCAGACGGCCCGGAACATTGTGCGGGTCAAGACGTTCCACGTATTCGACTGCCTGGTCCGGCGACGTGGTGGGACCGAGCTTGACTCCGATCGGGTTGGCGATCACCTCGGCGAGCGCGATGTGCGCGTGATCGAGCTGGCGGGTCCGCTCCCCGATCCACACGTAGTGCGCCGACAGGTCATAGAGCTGCGGCGTGCCCGAGACGTCGGCCATCCGCAGCATGGCCCGCTCGTAGTCGAGCACCAGCGCCTCGTGGCTGGCGTAGATCTCGGCGGTCTGGAGCTCCCGGTCAGCGACCCCGCACGCGCTCATGAACTTCAGGCCGCGGTCGATCTCACCGGCCAGTGCCTCGTAGCGGGCACCCGCCGGCGAGGTACGGACGAATTCGCGGTTCCAGTCGTGCACCAGCTCCAGCGATGCCAGGCCCGACGACGTGAGCGCCCGCACCAGGTTCATCGCCGCACTGGCGTTGGCGTAGGCCCGCACCAAACGCGATGGGTCGTGTTCGCGCGATACGGCATCCGGAGCCAGGCCGTTGACCATATCGCCGCGGTAGGACTTCAGCCCCAGCGAGTCGATGTCGGCCGACCGCGGCTTGGCGTACTGACCAGCGATGCGGGCCATCTTGACCACGGGCATGCTGGCCCCGTAGGTCAGCACCACCGCCATCTGCAGCAGCGTGCGGATGTTGCCCTTGATGTGCGGCTCGGTGTTGTCGGTGAAGGTCTCCGCGCAGTCGCCGCCCTGCAGTAGGAAAGCCTCCCCGCGGGCGACCTGGGCCAGCTGCACCTTGAGACGCTCGATCTCGGACGCCACCGTGATCGGCGGGACGCTCTCCAACACGGTGCGCATGGCCTTGGCCTGGTCAGCGGGCCAGCTCGGCTGCTGAACGGCCGGCCGGGCCAGCGCGGCATCGAGGCGCTCGCGCAGATCCGCGGGCAGCGGCGGCAGCGCCGGCAGCTGGTCGATGGGTACATCAACGGTCCAGTTCACCCGACCATGGTAGCCGGGCGCCGACCCTGCCTGATCAGGCCAGTTCGGTCTGGGTGATCACCTGGAAACGGCGCAGCTGGTCGCGGGCGTCCACCAGCGCATCGTGACTGCCCGCCGACCGCGGTGGCAGGCGCGGCCGGTCCCGGTCTTCCCACAATTGCCGAAGCTCGTGCGTGAAGCGCGGGATCGGCGCCGGCAGATCGGGCATGGTGCCCCACAACTGGCAGAGCACCACGTGGTCGTAGGCGCCCACCCAGGCCCACAACTCGATCGGCTCACCGCGCTCGACTCCGAAGAACTCCTCCAGATCCGCGCGGATCCGGCTGCGCGAGCGCCACGTCTGCGAAGCCGGCGACGGCAGCTTCGGCAGTACATGGGTGCGAACCCACGAACCCGCCCGCTCCGGGTCGAATTCGGTGGAGACCGCATAGTATTCGCGCCCGTCCTCGGCGACCACGCCGATCGAGATCAGCTCGATGGTGCGGCCGTCCTCGATGAATTCGGTGTCGTAGAAGTACCTCACTGCCACGGCCTGCCCGGCCGGTGTATCCGAGGAGACGACAACGGCGCCGAAAAAGGCCGGGTCGGCGCCGAGGCATCCGAAACCGCCCGGTTGGGCCCCGAGCGGCCAGCCGAACCGGAGGCGGGCCCCGGTCTGACGGGAGGCCGGGCCGGAGGCCTGACTGGCGGCCTGCCGATGGGGACCTGCTGCCGGGGAGCCATGAACTGCACCGTCGGCGCCGACGCCTCCCGCACCTCACGATCGAGCTCGGCGTCGACGGCCCGCTCATCGGGAACCTGCGGCCGGCCCGCCACCGCATCCTGCAACCAGAGCTTGGCCGCAATCACCGGCCGGCGTAGCCGGCGCTCCCGCTCCAGCGCCCGGTGCATGCGCGCCCGATCAGGCAGGTAGCGCCACCGCGCCCACGGTGCGTGCGGCCGCGACAGCCGCACCGCACCCACCACCAGCAGCGGAAAGAAGAACATCCCGATCAACCCGGTCCACACCTTGCCTTTCAACAACACCATCACGCCCAACGGCAACGCCATCACCAGGCTGACGATCACTCCCGCGTGGATCAACGGCGAGGAGGTGTCGTGCCAGCTCGACAGCACAAACGTCAGAGGATGAAAACCCAGCACCAAGAGACCGGTGACCGCGGCGGCGGCGAAGACGGCGTCCACCGAGGCACGGCCGTCCTCCTCCCAGTACACGTCGGACAGGTGCAGGATCAGCGCGTACTCGTCGAGCACCAGCGCCGCCCCGATCCCGAACGCTATCGCAGCCAGGCTGAACGCCGGCTCGTGCGCGTTCGGCCCGGCGGCCACCAGGGTCACCCCGGCGACCATCACCAACACGACCCCGAAGACCACGTGGTGAATGTGCTTGGAGCCGAAGTGCAGATTGCGGGGCTGCCACCAGCGCGGCGGACCGGGGTTTGCGGCCTGACTACGGATGTAGCGCACCACGGAGCGGGTCACCAAAAACGTCACCAGGAAGGCCAACAGACAGCCCAGCAACGGCAGTCTGCCACGGCCGACGATGTCGTCGCGGAACCATTCCAGCACCTAATGCAACGTACGCCCTCGCGGCACACCACGCCGGGATCGCCACAGCTATCGCTCGGTTTAGCGTCGCTACCCGATAGGCTGTGCTGCGACATGACTACATCGCGGCCGCCCGACCCGGGCCGTCGGCACGGGGGCATCAGCGGTAGGGCCGTTTGGTGGATCTTCACGCTGCTGGCGATTGCAGCCCTGGGCTACACGACGTGGCGGGCGCTGGGCAGCACGCCGTATCACATCGACGTCGACGTCTACCGGATGGCGGCACAGGCCTGGCGTGAGGGCCGGCCGCTCTACGGCGAGGACTGGTTCCAAACCCAGATCGATGGGACGGTTCTGCCGTTCACCTATCCGCCGATCGCTGCGGTGCTGTTCGCTCCCCTCACCTGGGTGTCGCTGGGCACCGCGACCGCCGCACTGACCGTCCTATCGACGCTGCTGCTGGTGGTGTCGATCACCATCGTGCTCACCGGTCTGGGGCTCCAGTTCGACCGGCGCCCCGACTGCGGGCCGGCCTGGTGGCACCGCGGCGTGGTGGCCGTGGCGATCGTGGCGGCGTCCATCTGGCTAGATGCCGAACCGATCTGGGCCAACTTCGACTTCGGCCAGGTCAATGCGGTGCTGATGACGCTGGTGATCGCCGACTGTGTGCCGCGGCGCACCTACTGGCCGCGCGGCGCGCTGCTGGGTGTCGCGGTGGCGCTCAAGCTGACCCCGGCGGTCTTCCTGCTGTACTTCCTATTACGTCGCGACCGGCGCGCCGCGGTCACCACCGTGGCATCGTTCCTGGCGGCGACCCTGGTGGGCTTCGTGATGGCCTGGAGCGACTCCTGGCAGTACTGGACGCACACCGTCAGCGATACCGACCGCATCGGCGGGGCGAGCCTGAACACCAACCAGAACCTGGCCGGCGCCCTGGCCCGGCTGCCGCTGAACGACCAGGTGCGCTCCGTGCTGTGGCTGGCGGGGTGCCTGCTGGTGCTCGCG
Organism: Mycolicibacter sp. MU0102; assembly: GCF_963378105.1. Taxonomy (NCBI): domain Bacteria; kingdom Bacillati; phylum Actinomycetota; class Actinomycetes; order Mycobacteriales; family Mycobacteriaceae; genus Mycobacterium; species Mycobacterium holstebronense. The sequence continues at coordinate 1,907,646 of NZ_OY726398.1, read as the reverse complement.
GCGATGTGGTGGGCGGCCCGCCGGGTGCTCGCCGCCGGTGAGCCGATCTTGGCGCTGGTCTGCGTGGCGCTGTTCGGGTTGGTGGTATCGCCGGTGTCGTGGTCACACCACTGGGTGTGGATGCTGCCCGCCGTGGTCGTCATGGCGGTGCTGGCCTACCGGCATCATGCAATCGCGCTCGGCGCGCTCAGCGCGGCCGGGGTGGTGCTGATGACGCGCAGCCCGATCGACTTGCTTCCTGAACATCACGAGGCCGGCGCGGCGTGGTGGCGCCAACTGGCCGGGACGTCCTACGTGTGGTGGGCGCTGGCGGTGATCATCACGGCCGGCGCCACCCTGCGGCCCGCCCCCCGGACGAGTCCGGATCAGCCCGCCGCGGTCTCCGGAAACCGGGCGACCGGCTGACCCGTTGCCCCGTCCTCTTGCGGGACACCGTTTTTGACGCTGGCCGCGTAGATGTCGACGTACTCCTGCCCGGACAGCCGCATCAATTCGTAGATCACCTCGTCGGTGACGGCGCGCTCGATGAAACGGTTGTCGGCCATCCCGTCGAAGCGGGAGAAATCCATCGGCTCGCCGAAGCGAACCGTGACCCGGCCGAAGCGCAGCATCTTGGTGCCGGGCGGGTTGACGACGTTGGTGCCGACCATGACGACCGGGATCACCGGGACACCGGTGTGCAGCGCGAGCCGCGCCAGTCCGGTCTTGCCCTTGTACAGCCGGCCGTCGGGTGAGCGGGTGCCCTCGGGGTAGATGCCGAGCAGCTTGCCCTGCGCCAGGATCCGCTGCGCGGTGGTCAGCGCGGCCTGCGCGGCGTCAGAGTCGTTGCGGTCGATGGGAACCTGCCCGACGGCGGTGTAGAACGAGCGGGTGAGCCAGCCCTTGAGGCCGGTGCCGGTGAAGTATTCCGACTTGGCCAGGAAGGTGATCCGCCGGCGCACCACCAATGGCAGGTAGAAGCTGTCCATGACGGCGAGGTGGTTGCTGGCCAGGATGGCCGCGCCGTCGTCAGGGATGTTCTCCAGACCCTCGACTTTCGGCCGCCCGATCAAGGCCAGCAGAGGCCCGAAGAATACGTACTTGACCAGCCAGTACCACATGGCCCCTCCCTCCTGCCCCGACTAGGCGGCCGTGTTCGCGCCAACTTTACCGACCGCGGGTGGCTAGGGCCACACGGTGATTCGTCACATCGCGAATTCCGTGGAATTCCTCAGCTTTCGGCTTTTCAGGTTTCCGTTTCAATGGTGACCGGAATGGGCTCATAACTGGGCCGGGCCGGCGGCTCGTCGCCGCCACCGCCTCCGCCGGGCGAGCCGGGATCGGGCGGGCGCGGCGTCTCGCCACTCGGATCGACCTCTCCAACCACCGCACGGATCACCTCATACAGCGCGACACTGTGCTCGGCGACGATGGTGAGCAGCGGATGTTCTTCCCCGGTGACCAGCGCTGCCAGCGCACACACCGGGCACCACACCTGCTGGCATTTGCCCGGTCCGTCACCCGAGGAGGCCGCCAACAGCGCCGCGGCGCGCACCGCCGGATCGAGTCGATCCAGGATCGCTTGGGCGAGCTTGCGCAGCTCGGGTCCGAGCTCACCCAGATCGGGGTGCGCGCCAGCGTTCAACGTCGCACCTCCTCATCGCCAGCCACCGGCCACACGGCCGGATCCGGCCGGAAGCGCACCGTCAGTTCGCTGCCACGCAACGTTGCGTCCACGACCGTGCACCGCCGCAGCACCGACGCCAACCGAACCCGGCGTCGGGTGCCACCTGCACCGATGATCAGATCATCTCCGGATCGCCCCAGGCTCAGCGCACCGGAATCGACCTGGGGTAACTCTAGCCGCAGTCGATACACCGCCCCCAGACCGGAACCGGACTCCCGGTCGACCACTGGCCGCACCGGACCAGGTGGTGCCGATCCGTCACGGCGCCGACTGTTCGCAAGCAGATCGCCCAGCGCTTTGGGGCCGATCGGCTCCCCCGCCAGATGCGGGACCAGCACCATCGCCACATCACCGATGGTGCGGTCGACCTCGTCAAGGACACCGCTCTGTTCCCTGATCCGTTCGGCATACCAGTCGAACGCCGGGTGCGCCGGCAGATTGGTGTAGACGTACGAATCATCCTGCAACAAAATCTGATTGACGATCAGCTCGGCCACCCGGACGCCGGTCAGGGACAGCGCCCCCAACGTCCGGACGGCTTCGGCGGCCACGACGCGTTCGGCGGTCAGCACCAGGTGCGCGGCGACCGTCGTCTCATCGGTCAGCCGTTCGGCAAGCCGCTCGGCGGCACCGCTGATCCGTTCGATCAGCTCGACCAGGGCGGTCGAGCGGGGATCCTCGGTTCCGCTGAGCCGACGGTGCCGTGGCCAGGACCGCTCGGCGTAGAGCGCCACCGTCGCCGGCAGCGTCAGCATCCGCATCGCATCGGCGGTGGACGCACAGTCGACGACGACCCGGTCCCATTGCCCACTGTCTGCGAGTTCGCCGACCTCGTGCAGACCCAGCACCTCCTGAACACCGGGAAGCGCAGAAAGTTCTTCGGGCGCAACGTTTCCCAGGTCGGACTCGGGGAACCGCGCGGCCAGAACGTCGACCACGCCCACCCAGTGCCGCTCAAGCAAAGCCAGCGTGTCCAGCGCCAGCACGTCCAGGCAGCCGCCCCCCGCTCCGGCGCCGTCGACGTCCACCGCGATGGGGTCTCGGCCATCGGTGGGGGGCACCGGCAATCCGAGCACGTCCCCGACCGAATGGGCCTGGTCGGTGGAGATCAGCAACACCCGATCGCCAGCGCATGCCAACGAGACCGCGGTCGCCGCTGCACAAGTGGACTTGCCTACGCCGCCCTTGCCGACGAACAGACTGATCGCAGGCACTGGAGGTGCTGTCGGCGTTCCAGCCTCAGGCGGCCTCACTCAGCCTCTGCTCGCTTCTTCAGGTCCTTCAGGGCGGTGTCGGTCAACCGCCGCTCCGCCTTGCGCTTGAGCAGGCCGATCATCGGAATCATCAGATCCACCGACAATTCGTAAAGGACCTCGGTTCCAGATCCCTTGGGCGTCAAGCGATACTCGCCGTTGAGAGCCTTCAGCAGCGAACTGGACGCCAACGACCAGCGCACCGAGCGACGGTCTGCCGACCAGTCGTAGTCCAGCACCATGGTGTCTTTGAGCACGGCCGCGTCGAGCACCAACCGCGCCACCTTCGGGTAGCCGTCGGCATCGGTTTCGAGCACTTCGGCCTCGCTGTACTCCGAGACCCAGTCGGGATAAGCGCCGATGTCGGCGATCACGTTCATCACCGTGTCCGGATCCGCTGCGATGTAGATCGTCTGAGCTGTCTTATCCGCCACGTAGTTATTTCCCTAACTCGCTCGCGCCCGCCACACGGCCCTCGGCAGAGACGGTACCTGTCCTTTTTCGCCGCCGCTGTGCCGTCGCGCCGGTCAACTGACGGCGATCGGAGAGACCCCCACCGGCCGGGAACGCTCAAGACGGTCCTTGATCTCGAAGGCCATCCGCTTGCCGGCCACCCGGCGCCGGTGATTGAGCTTCGCCAAGTTCAGCCGGGCCAGCTGCCGGCCGGTCACACCGGCGGGTTCGGCGTGCAGGAAGTAGTGCAACAGCACACCGTCGAGCATCGGCTCCAGCCAAATCTCCATGGTGCCGGTCAGCGGCCCGCTCACCGTCCACCGCATGCCCTTGTCGGCACGATCCTCGACTACCTGCAGCTGCAGGTCGGGCCACCATCGCTGCCAACTCGACCGATCGGCGACAGCCGCCCCGACCTGCTCGCCGGAAGCGGCGACGAACGTCTCGTCGGCGACCTGGATACTGTTCATGGCCCGCAAGCGTATCGAACACGCTTGCGCAACTTTCCCCCGCTATCTCCGTGCCGGCCCGCGCCGCAACGTGAACACCGTCACGGTCGTCATCAGGCGCCGACTAGGCTGGAGCGGATCGACACCCAGGTTGGCAAGAGAGGTCATCGCAATGCGTGAGTTCAGTGTTCCCGCGCCGTTCACCGTCGAGGAGCACGACAACGTCGCCGCGGTCGTCTTCGAACACGAGCGCAACAGCCCCGACTTCGTCATCTACCAGCGGTTGGTCGACGGGGCCTGGACCGACGTCACCTGTGCCACTGCCGCCGCGCAGATCCGTTCGGCCGCACTGGGCCTGATCAGCCAGGGTGTCGCGGCCGGCGACCGGGTGGTCCTCTTCTCGGCGACCCGCTACGAGTGGGCCATCCTGGACTACGCGATCCTGTCCATCGGCGCGGTGACCGTTCCGATCTACGAGACGTCGTCGGCCGAGCAGGTCCGCTGGGTCATGCAGGACTCCAGCGCGGTGGTGGCGTTCGCCGAAACCGACGCCCACGCCCAGATTGTCAACGAACTCGCCGGCGACCTGCCGTCGCTGCGGCGGGTGTTCACCATCGACGGCTCGGACACCCCGGCACTCGATGAGCTCGCCGCGGCCGCCGCAGGCCAGGACCCGGCACAGGTCACCGCGCGCCTCGAGGCGCTACGGGCCACCGACCCGGCGACGCTGATCTATACCTCGGGCACCACCGGACGCCCCAAGGGCTGCGAGCTCACCCACTCCAACCTCCTGCACGAGGTGCGCGGCACCCAGGCCGCACTCCCGACGCTGATGACTTCGGGCCAGCGTCTGCTGGTCTTCCTGCCGCTGGCCCACGTATTGGCTCGCGCCCTGAGCATCGCGGGCTTCGCCAACAAGGTCACGGTCGGATTCACCAGCGACATCAAGAACCTGGTGCCGATGTTCTCGGTGTTCAAGCCGACCGTGGTGGTGTCGGTGCCCCGGGTGTTCGAGAAGGTGTACAACACCGCGGCCCAAAACGCCGCCAACGACGGCAAGGGCCGCATCTTCGAGATCGCGGCCCAGACCGCGGTGGACTGGAGCGAGGCCACCGACCGCGGCGGCCCCGGCCTGTTGCTGCGCGCCAAGCACGCCCTGTTCGACAAACTGGTGTACCACAAGCTGCGTACCGCGCTGGGCGGCAACTGCCGCGCCTCGGTCTCCGGCGGAGCGCCGCTGGGCGAGCGGCTGGGCCACTTCTACCGCGGCGTCGGGCTGTCCATCTACGAGGGCTACGGGCTGACCGAGACCACTGCCGCCATCACCGTCAACCCGGTCGGCGGCATGAAGGTCGGGACCGTCGGAAAGCTGGTGCCCGGCAACAGCATGCGCATCGCCGAGGACGGCGAGCTGCTGGTGCGCGGCGGCGTGGTCTTCAGCGGCTACTGGCAGAACGAGCAGGCCACTGCCGACGCGTTCACCGACGGCTGGTTCCGCACCGGTGACCTGGCCGCCATCGACGACGAGGGCTACCTGAAGATCACCGGCCGCAAGAAGGAGATCATCGTCACCGCCGGCGGCAAGAACGTCGCCCCCGCCGTGCTCGAGGACCAGCTGCGGTCGCACCCGCTGATCAGCCAGGCGATGGTCGTCGGCGACGCCAAGCCGTTCATCGGCGCACTGATCACCATCGACCCCGAGGCCATCGAGGGCTGGAAGCAGCGCAACGGCAAGGCCAGCACCGCGACCCCGGCGGACCTGGCCACCGACCCGGATCTGCTCGCTGAGGTAGACGCGGCGGTCAAGCAGGCCAATCTGTCGGTCTCGCATGCCGAGTCGATCCGCAAATTCCAGATCCTGCCGGTCGACTTCACCGAGGCCACCGGCGAGCTGACCCCCACGATGAAGGTCAAGCGCAACGTGGTCGCGGAGAAGTTTGCCGACGCGATCGAGGCGATCTACGCCAAGGGCTGAGCTATCTGCGCCGAATGTGCGGAATCGTCGGCCGAACGGGCCGCTTTGCCCATCAAAGCGCACACTCGCGGGAGGTCAGGCCTGTAGCAGGTCGGCCATGCGTCCGGCCAGCGTGTCCCAGCGCCAGTGCCCCGTCGCCCATTCGCGCCCGGCGGCACCCATCGCGGCGGCCCGGTCGGGGTCGGCAAGCAGTCCGGCGACGGCGTCACCGATCTGCTCCACAGCCCGGCCGTCGACCACCAACCCGGTCCGGTTGTGCAGGACCGTTTCGGGGGCACCACCCGAGTCGCCGGCAACCACCGGCACCCCGGCCGCCGAGGCCTCCAGGAACACGATGCCCAGGCCCTCCACGTCAAGCCCGGCGCCGCGGGTGCGACATGGCATCGCGAACACATCACCGAGTGAGTAGTAAGCCGGCAGTTCGGCGGCCGGAACACCGCCGGTGAAGGTCACCGCGTCGGCAACGCCGCACTCGTCGGCCAGCTTGTGCAGCGTCTCGGCGTAGGGACCGCCGCCGACGATCACCAGTGCGGCCCCGTCTACGCGTTTCCGGATCGCCGGCAGCGCCCTGATCAACATGTCCTGGCCCTTGCGGGGCACCAGTCGCGATACGCACACCACGGTGGGACGCTCCCCCAGCCCATGCCGAGCCCGTAGTTCGGCGCGCGCCGCGGGATCGGGACGGAACCGGTCGGTGTCCACTCCGGGCGGCAGGTGCTCCAACGCGGCGTCGGGGCCGAACGCCGAGGCGAATCGGCCGCGGGTGTAGTGGCTGACGAACGTGACGGTATCGCAGGAGTCGCCGATGCGGCGCAACACCGAGCGAGCCCCGGGCAGCATCGACCAGCCCACCTCGTGACCGTGCGTGCTGGCCACCACCCGGGTGGCACCGGCAGAGCGTGCCCGCTGCGCCTCCAGCGCCAGCGGGGCGGCCGCACCGAACCAGACGGTCTGGGCCCCGTGGTCGGCGATGAGCCGGCGCATCCGGGCGTCCACCGCCGGACCCGGCACCATCAGCGTGCCGGGATGGCGCACCACCTGGTAGCCGGCCGATTTCGCAGCGTCATCGAAGGCCTCAGCGCCCTTCCACCGGGGCGCATAGACCGTCACGTCATGGCGCCCGCTACCGCTGATGCGGCGCACCAGCTCTTCCAGGTAGCACTGGATGCCGCCGGGACGCGGCGGAAAATCATTGGTTACCAGCAGGACCCGGCTCACTGCAGGGATGCTAGCGGGCTGACGATGCGGGCCGCCCCCGGACTGGGGGCGAAGTACGCCATCTAGGCTGGCGACCGGCGGCGACGGGCACCGAATTCTGCGCCGGTGACAGAAGGAGGACGTCCGTGACCAGCCGCGTGGTCAATGCGCAAACCACCTCGCGATCGCAGGTGGCGGCCTGGGCGCTCTGGGACTGCGGCGCGACGGGCGTCAACGCTGTCGTGGGCACCTTCGTGTTCTCGGTGTATCTGACCGGTCAAGTCGGCGCGGGCCTGCCCGGCGCCACGACGCCGGCAAGCTGGCTCGGCAAGGCGCTGACGTTCGCGGGACTGTTCATCGCACTCCTGGCACCCGTGATCGGGGTCTGGGTCAACGCCCCACAACGTCGCCGCGCCGCACTCGCGCTGTTCACCGGCCTGGTGGTCGTGCTGACCGCGATGATGAGCCTCATCGATGCCGACTATCACTATCTCGGGTTCGGACTGGCGCTGCTGGCCTGCACCGCGGTCTGCAGCGACCTGGCAACGGTGCCCTACAACGCCGTGCTGGGCCAACTGTCGACACCGCAGAATTCCGGCAGGATCTCAGGAATCGGCTCGGCCTCAGGCTTTTTCGGCAGTGTGTTGTTGCTGCTGATCCTCTATGTCGGGTTCATCGCCGGCGATGGTGAAACCCGGGGCCTGTTCGGTCTTGCCGTCGACCACGGCCAGTACATCCGGGTGGCGATGCTGGTGGCCGCCGGCTGGCTGATCGTGTTCGCCGGTCCCCTGCTCTTTCTGGTGCGTACTCCGCCAACCACCGAGCCGGCGCCGGCAGTCGGGCTCGTCAGCGCCTACCGCACGCTGTGGCAAGAGATCAAGGCCGAATGGCGTCGCGATCGCAACGTCATCTACTACCTGCTGGCCAGCGCGGTGTTTCGCGATGGGCTCACCGGGATCTTCGCGTTCGGCGCGGTGCTCGGTGTCAGCGTGTACGGCGTATCGCAAGCCGACGTGCTGATCTTCGGCGTCTGCGTCAGCATCGTCGCCGCGGTGGGCGCGGTCGTGGGCGGCCGGCTCGCCGACCGCGCCGGTCCCAAGCCCGTCATCATCGGATCGCTGGCCGCGATGGTCGCGGTCGGGCTGACCCTGCTGACCGCCTCCGGGCCGGTGGCGTTCTGGATCTGCGGGCTGTTGCTCTGCCTGTTCGTCGGTCCGATTCTGGCGTCCGCCAGGGCGCTGATGCTGCGCATGTCCGCACCGGGCAAGGAGGGCGTGGCCTTCGGCCTCTACACCACCGCCGGTCGCGCCGCGTCATTCCTGGCGCCCTGGATGTTCTTCACCTTTGTCGATCTGTTCGGCACCGACCGGGCCGGCATGGGTGGACTGTGTGTGGTCCTGGTGGCCGGCCTGATCGCCATGGTCGCCGTTCGGACACCCCGCGAGGCGTCCTAGTCCATGTGGCTGACGGTGCTGGTGATGGCGTTTGCCGTCAGCCTCGAACCGTTCCGGATCGGTATGACGGTGTTGATGCTGAACCGGCCGCGGCCGGTGCTGCAACTGGCCGCGTTCCTGATCGGCGGCTTCGCGATGGGGATGACCGTGGGGCTGGTCGTCTTGTTCGTCCTACGACGGCGCCTACTCGGCTCGACCTATGTCACATTGCCCCATGTTCAAATCCTGATCGGGGCGCTGGCGCTGCTGGCCGCCGCCGCGGTTGCCACCAAGGACAGGTGGTCGCGCCGAGCCACGCCGGCGATGCCGGCCCAGCGCCTGTTGCGCAGCAGCTCGCCGTGGATTGCGGCGGCGGCCGGCTTGGGGATCGCGTTGCCCTCGGTGGACTACCTGGCCGCACTCGCCGTCATCCTGGCCTCCGGTGCCGCGGTCACCACACAGGTCGGGGCGTTGCTGATGTTCCACGTCGTGGCGTTCGCCCTGATCGAGATCCCGCTGCTGGCATATGTATTCGCGCCCCAGCAGACGCAGGCGGCGATCACCACGGTCAACGACTGGATTCGGTCACGTCGCCGCGTCGAGGTCGCCACCCTGCTCGCCGTCGTCGGCAGCCTGCTGCTCGTCGCCGGCATCCTCAGTCGCTGACGGTGTCGGCCGGCGCGCCTCCTGCGTCAAGCGGCACCGCCGGAACGAGTTCACCCGGCTGGACGCCTGAGAGCCTCGGCCCAGCGCTGCCACCCGGCGAGCAGCTCGGGCAGATTCACCTCGAGCACCAACGGCACCGCCACTGCCGGCGGCACGTGCCCGGGGCCGCAGGCGGTCAGATACAGCTCGCGCAGCTTGGCCGTCCCGAAGCGGTCAGCCACGAAGCGAGCGAACTCCCACGCCCGGTCATAGGCCTGTGCCCGGCGCGGTCCGGGAGCATCCAGGTCGGCATCCGACGGCAACGCCACGACTCCTTCTGCGGGCGCGTTCGCCCGATTCCCGTCGGGCCGAGCGACGAAATCGGCTACCCCCTCGGTGAGCCAACGCGGCGCATCGAAGGCAGTGTCGGTGCGGGCTGCGTAATGAAAAAGCTCATGGGTCAACACGATTCGCAGCGCCGGTGTACTCATCGCTTCCGCGCGGGGCGCGAAGACGATCCGCTGTCCAACTGCTGACCGACGCTCCGGATCCACCCGGTCGGCGACCGCGACTGCGGCGACATCGGACCACTGGGCAATATCAGCGCTGTCGTGGCCGGCGAGAGCGACGAACTGGCGATCCGAGCCGGTGGCCGTCACCTGAATGCGATGCGACCAGTCGGTCCCCCAGAACGCTTCGACCGCGTCGACCGCCGATCCGATATTCGCGGCCACCCGCGACAGCAGCTCCTCGCCGCGCTGACCGCCGAGATTCTCCAGAACGACGCTGCGGTCATCGCCGACGATCAACGGCTCGGTTGCCGGCCGACCAGCAGCAGCGCCGAGCAGCACGACACCGCCGATCAGCTCGGCAGCAAGCAGCGCCGCAAGCAGGCGGCGGATTCCCCGGCGCTCAGTAACGGCGGGCGTTGTGGATCGGGCCGGAGGAGTTCATCGGCACCACCCGGACCGGCTGACCGTAGGTGGACGAGTGGATCATCATGCCGTCGCCGACGTAGATGCCCGAGTGCGACGCGTCCGAATAGAAGGTCAGCACGTCACCGGGCTGCAGGTCTGACAGCGACACCGCCTGCCCGCCGTTGGCCTGCGCCTGGCTGGAGTGCGGCAGGTTGATGCCGGCCTGGTGGAACGCCCACATCACCAGACCGGAGCAGTCGAATCCGCCCGGTGCGGCCCCGCCCCAGACGTAGGGCGTGCCGACCTGGGTCAACGCCGCCTGCACGGCGGTCGCAGCGGACCCACCACCGGGCGCGGCCATTGCCATATCCATCGGGGGCGGTGCGTCGGATCCGGGCATCGGGAATCCCGGGAAACCAGGAGCCGGCGGCATGCCCTCGGGGGCGGGCTCGCCCGGTACGGCTTCGGGCCCTGCGCCCGGCCCGGCCATCGCCGTGCGCTGTTGCGGCGTCAGTGCGTAGTACTGCGATTTCACCACTGAGATCTGCAGCTGCAGTCGGCTTTGGCGGGCCTGCAGCTCGGCGCGGACCGCGGCGGCCTGCTCGGCCGCCGTCCGGGCGTCGTCAGCCGACTTGGCGGAGGCCTGTTCAGCCTGATCAGCCTGCTCGCTGGCGGTACGGAAACGGTCCAGCTGCACCGCCAGGTCGCCGGCAACCACCCGCTGCACACCGAGCTTGTCGATCAGTTGTTGCGGAGACTCGGCGGTCAGAATCGCGTCCGCGCCGCCGACCCGGCCACCCATATAGGTGGTGGCGGCGAAGCGATTGACCGCGGTTCGGTAGGTGGACAGCTGATCGCGGGCCGCATCCAGGGCGGCTTGGTCGGCGTTGTGCGCGTTGTCCGCGGCCTGCTGCGCGGCGAGCTTCTCGTCGAGATTGAGCTGCGCGGTGTGCATGGCCTCAGTGGTCTGTTCGGCCTGCCGGGACAGTTCGCTGAGCTTGGCCAGGGCGTCGTCGGCGGGGTCTGCGTGGACGTTTCCGACCAACACGCTGCTAAAAGTCGTGACACCGGCCACCAAACCGGCCGCGGCGCCGAGGGCAGGGCGCCTCAATGCACGCAGACGCCACTGCATACGTTCGAGCTCCAAGATTGCATCCTTAACACTGCCCAGGGCGGTACAGGGGGTATACCGCCGCCGAAACGTAAGGTCTCGAATAGGTTACGGAATGGCAACGTCGTTGTCCATCACGAATTGCCGACTGTAACAGTCAGGATTGTGAAAATTCTAAGGCCACTTATCCCGGTTCGTCCCAGGTCAGGCCACACCCGAACGGCGCGACGGACCGCGCTCGCCGCGGATCGGGACTAACCGCAATCGCGGCGCCATCCCGGCCTCGGCAAGCACATCGAGCGCCGCCCGCTCGTCTTCGAGCAGCTCGTTGGGCACACCCAGGAGCACGCTGACCACACAATCCCGGCACGCCGGTCCGCGCACCGCGCAATCATCGCAGTCGATCACCATCGGATCCGAGTCCGCCCGGCGCGCGCCGCGGTCATCCGAGTACCCCGAGATCTGTCCCATGACGATTCCTCTCGATCAGTTGCCGGCACGCTAACTCCGGGCACCGACAACCCGACTTCGATGCCGCGGCCCCAGCTTCACCCCTCGTCCGTCGAGCCTGGTGTCGGTGCGTGCGCATACGGTTCGGCCATGACCACCGGCTCCGGCGCAGCACAGCTGAGCTTCCCCCCTTTCGATGCCCAGCTCGAAGCCGAATTCGACCCCACCCCGGCCACGCTGCGCGACACCACATTCGTGGTGGTGGATCTGGAGACCACCGGCGGCCGGGCCGCGCCCAAAGGGGACGACGAAGCGGACGCCATCACCGAGATCGGCGCGGTCAAAGTGCGTGGTGGAGTGATCGAGGGCGAGTTCGCCACGCTGATCAACCCGCAGCGCGGCATTCCGCCGCAGATCGTTCGGCTGACCGGTATCACCACCGCCATGGTCTACGAGGCGCCCACGATCGACGCCGTGCTGCCGTCCTTCCTCGAATTCGCCGGATTCGACCGCGGGACCGTGCTGGTCGCCCACAACGCCGGGTTCGACGTCGGGTTCTTGACCGCCGCCGCACAGCGCTGCGATCTGGCCTGGCCGCGGCCGCCGGTGCTGTGCACGGTACGGCTGGCACGCCGGGTGCTCAGCCGCGACGAGGCGCCCAGTGTCCGGCTTGCCGAGTTGGCCCGACTGTTCGCGGTGAGCACCACCCCCACCCACCGGGCACTCGACGACGCCCGAGCCACCGTCGACGTGCTGCACGCGCTGATCGAGCGGCTGGGCAACCAGCAGGTCAACACCTTCGTCGACCTGCGCGCCTACCTGTCGCACACGACACCGGCCCAGCGCCGCAAGCGCAGCCTGGCCGTCGGGCTCCCGGAGCTGCCCGGGGTCTACCTGTTCCGCGGCCCGTCCGACGAAGTGCTCTACATCGGCACCTCTACCAACCTGCGCCGACGGGTCGGGCAGTACTTCAACGGCTCCGAACGCCGTAGCCGCATCGCCGAGATGGTGGCTCTGGCCACCCGGATCGATCACGTCGAATGCGCGCATCCACTGGAGGCCGGGGTGCGCGAACTACGGCTGCTGGCCGCGGCCGCTCCGCCCTACAACCGACGATCGAAGTTTCCCCGGCGGTGGTGGTGGATCACCCTGTCTAACGAGGCTTTCCCCCGCCTGACCGTGGTGCGCTCCCCGCGCCACGACCGGGCCATCGGCCCATTCCGTTCTCGGGCTGACGCCGCCGAGTCCGCAGTCCTGTTTTCACGATTCACCGGAACCCGCACCTGCACAACGCGATTGGGCCGGACCGGTCGGCACTCGTGCCCGCCGGCCGAAGTCAGCCCCTGCCCGGCGACACCGAACATCACCGCAGACGAGTACGCCGAAGCGGTCGGGCGCGCGGGGGCGTTGCTCGACGGTGCCGACAACGGCGCCCTGGGCGCCGCCGTGCAGCAGGTGAACGCGCTGGCGGATCGTGGGCACTACGAGAGTGCGGCACGGCTGCGCGATCGCACCGCGGCAGCCATCGATGCGCTATGGCGCAGCCAGCGCGCCCGGGCGCTGGTGGCCCTGCCCGAGCTGGTGGCCGCGGCGCCGGATGGCGCCGGTGGGTGGCAGCTCGCGGTGATCCGCCACGGCCGGTTGGCTGCCGCGGGGTGCGCTGCGCGCGGTGTCCCGCCGATGCCCGTTGTCGATGCGATCACGCTGGGGGCCGAGACGGTGCTGCCCGAGCCGGCGCCGTTGGCCGGCGCTCTGGTCGAGGAGACCATGCTCATCGCCCGCTGGCTGGCAGCTCCCGGGGTGCGCATCGTGCGCGTCGCAGAACCCGACGGCTGGACTTCCCCGCTGGGTTCGGCCGGGCCGTGGACGTCGTGGGCGGCGCTGGCCCGCTCGGCGCGGCTGGCCTCAGAGCTGAGCGCCGAAGCGGACCCAGCGAGCCAACAACTGTTCGGCCGCGCCGCTGTCGATCGCCTCGACCGCTCGCGCCAGCCCGTCCTCCCAGGCCGGCAACCACTCAGCGCTGCTGGATAGCCCCGCATGGGCCACGATCGCGCCGGCCGCGTTGAGCACCACAGCGTCGCGCACCGCCCCCTTGGTTCCGCCCAGCACCGAGCGGGCCTCCTCGGCGTTGGCCTGCGCGTCCCCGCCGAGCAGCTCGCCCACCTCTGCGCGGGCAAACCCGAAACCGGCCGGGTCGAACGTCAGCCGATCGATGGTGCCGGCTTGCACTCGCCAGATCGTGCTGGTCGTGGTGGTGGTCAGTTCGTCGAGGCCGTCATCCCCGTGCACCACCAGCACGCTGGACCGCCGCGCTGCGAACACACCGGCCATCACTTCGGCCAACTCACCGAACGCGCATCCGATCAGACCGGCCCGCGGTCGCGCCGGGTTGGTCAGCGGCCCCAGCAGGTTGAACACCGTCGGGACGCCGATCTCGCGCCGCGCCACCGAGGCATTGCGATACGACGGCTGGAATTGCGGGGCGAAGCAGAATCCGATGCCGACCTCGGCGACACTGCGCGCCACCTCGTCGGGCCCCAGGTCGATGCGCACTCCCAGCGCCTCCAGGGTGTCGGCGCCCCCGGACAGCGAGCTCGCCGACCGGTTGCCGTGTTTGACCACTGGCACGCCGGCAGCGGCCACCACGATCGCCGCCATGGTGGACAGGTTCACCGTGTTGGCGCCGTCCCCGCCGGTGCCCACCACGTCGACGGTGTCGGTACCGATCTTGTCGGTGGGCACCTTGCGCCCGAAGGCCAGCATGACGTCGGCCAGCTCACCCACCTCGGCGGCGGTCGGCCCCTTCATCTGCATCGCCACCCCGAACGCCGCAATCTGCGCGGAGGTGGCGGCGCCGGCCATGATCTGCTCCATCGCCCAGGCCGCCTGGCCCCGAGGCAGGTCTCTACCGGACGTCAGTCCGCCCAGGACCTGTCGCCACTGCACTATCTGCGCTTTCGGCTCCGCCGCACTACCTGCCTCGACCACGCGCCGATCGTCGCACGCGGCCTGCGCGAGGCCAAAGCCAACCGGAAACAGGACGGGAGCAGAGCGCTAACGGCGCGCTCACGCGCACGTAACGACACGGACAACACCAGTTCAAACGAATTGCCAGCCCCGGGTGGAGTTCTACAACTACATAGCGTCATACTTGCGGGGTGACGAGCGCTGTGGGGTCCTCGGGTACTGCCATTACTTCGCGTGTGCATTCGCTGAACCGTCCCAACATGGTCAGCGTCGGCACCATCGTGTGGCTGTCCAGTGAATTGATGTTCTTTGCCGGTTTGTTCGCGATGTACTTCACGGCACGCGCGCAGTCCGGTGGTGCCTGGCCACCACCGCCAACGGAGTTGAATCTCGCGCTGGCGGTCCCGGTGACGCTGGTGCTGATCGCGTCATCGTTCACCTGCCAGATGGGCGTGTTCGCCGCCGAGCGCGGCGACGTGTTCGGGCTGCGCCGGTGGTACCTCCTGACCTTCCTGATGGGACTGTTCTTCGTCTGCGGCCAGGCCTACGAGTACTCCCACCTGATCGCGCACGGCACCACCATCCCGTCGAGTGCCTACGGCACCGTGTTCTACCTGACCACCGGGTTCCACGGCCTGCACGTCATCGGTGGGTTGGTCGCCTTCATCTTCCTGATGCTGCGCACCACGATGAGCAAGTTCACCCCGGCTCAGGCCACCGCCTCGATCGTCGTGTCCTACTACTGGCACTTCGTCGACATCGTGTGGATCGCCCTGTTCGCCACGATCTACTTCATCCGATGAGCAACCGCCCGATGAACAGGAGTGTCCGGTTGAAGACACTGAAGAAGTGGGCCCGACCTGGCAACAACGACACCGTCGCCCGCCGGCGCCTGCGCCGTCGGGCCTCCGGCGGACTGCTGCTGCTGGTCGCCCTGGCCCTGGCCGGTGGAATGGCCGCGCTGCTGACCCCGACCCCGCAGATCGCGGTGGCCGACGAGTCGGCCTCGGCCCTGCTGCGGACCGGTAAGCAGCTCTTCGACACCTCGTGTGTGAGCTGTCACGGTGCCAACCTGCAGGGTGAGGTGGGCCGCGGCCCGAGCCTGATCGGCGTCGGCGAAGCCGCCGTCTACTTCCAGGTCTCCAGCGGCCGGATGCCCGCCGTCCGCGGTGAGGCGCAAGCCCCCCGCACCTACCCGTTCTTCGACGACAAGCAGATCGACGCCCTGGGCGCCTACGTCCAGGCCAACGGCGGCGGCCCCACCGTGGTGCGCAACGCCGACGGCAGCATCGCGCAGGCTTCGCTGCGCGGTGACGACCTGGGCCGCGGCGGCGACCTCTTCCGCCTCAACTGCGCGTCCTGCCACAACTTCACCGGCCGGGGCGGCGCCCTGTCCTCGGGTAAGTACGCACCGGACCTGGAGCCGGCCAGCGAGCAGCAGATCCTGACCGCGATGCTGTCCGGCCCGCAGAACATGCCGCGTTTCTCCGACCGGCAGATCTCCATGGAGGAGAAGAAGGACATCATCGCCTACGTGAAATCCGTTACCGAGGAACGGGATCCGGGCGGCTACGGGCTCGGCGGGTTCGGCCCGGCGCCCGAGGGCATGGTGATTTGGATTATCGGCATGGTCGCAGCCATCGCCGCGGCAATGTGGATCGGGGCACGCTCATGAGCAGCAACGACAAGACCGAACTCCCTGACGACGCAGCATTGGCGACGATGACCAACGACGAGCTGCTCGCTCTCGGCGGCAGCATCGACGGCGTCAACACCGTCTTCAAGGAGCCGCGCTGGCCGGTCGAGGGCACTCGGGCCGAGAAGCGCGCCGAGCGCCGGGTCGCGGCCTGGTTCCTGGCCGGTGGCGGCTTCGGGCTCGCCCTGCTGCTGGTCTTCCTGTTCTGGCCGTGGGAGTACGCGCCGCTGGAGTCCCCGAACGGCTTGGCCTACTCGCTGGCAACTCCGCTGTACGGCTTGACCTTCGGGCTCTCGGTGCTGTGCATCGCCATCGGCGCGGTGCTGTTCGTCAAGAAGTTCATCCCCGAAGAGATCACCATCCAGGACCGTCACGACGGCAGCTCCCCCGAGATCGACCGTAAGACCGTGGCAGCCCAGCTGACCGACGCGTTCGAGGGCTCGACCATCGGGCGGCGCAAGCTGCTGGGTGCGTCCCTGGGAGTCGGGTTCGGCGCGTTCGGCCTGGGCACCCTGGTCGCCGGCGCCGGCGGCCTGATCAAGAACCCTTGGAAGCCGGTCGTCGACACCGCCGAAGGCAAGAAGGCCGCGCTGTGGACTTCCGGGTGGACCCCGCGCTACGCCGGCGAGACCATCTACCTGGCCCGCGCAACCGGCCAGAGCACCAACTCGCCGTTCGTCAAGATGCGGCCCGAGGACCTCGACGCCGGCGGTATGGAGACGGTGTTCCCGTGGCGCGAGTCCGACGGCGACGGCACTACCGAGGAATCGAACGAGAAGCTCACCGCGATCATGATGGGCGTCCGTAATCCGGTGATGCTGATCCGCATCCGGCCGGACGACATGCCCAAGGTGGTCAAGCGCCAGGGCCAGGAGAGCTTCAACTACGGAGACTTCTTCGCCTACACCAAGATCTGCTCGCACCTGGGTTGCCCGTCTTCCCTGTTCGAGCAGCAGACCTATCGGATCCTGTGCCCGTGCCACCAGTCGCAGTTCGACGCGTTGCACTTCGCCAAGCCGGTCTTCGGCCCGGCGGCTCGCGCACTGGCACAGCTGCCGATCACTATTGACGCCAATGGGCATCTGGTCGCCAACGGCGACTTCGTGGAACCTGTCGGACCGGCCTTCTGGGAGCGCACCTCATGAGCCCTGCAATCGGCGACCTGCTCGCACGCCAAGCAGACGACATCGATACCCGGTACCACCCGGCGGCCGCACTGCGCCGCCAGTTCAACAAGGTCTTCCCGACGCACTGGTCGTTCCTGCTCGGTGAGATCGCGTTGTACAGCTTCATCATCTTGCTGCTGTCCGGCGTCTACCTGACGCTGTTCTTCGACCCGTCGATGGCCGAGGTCATCTACCACGGCGTCTACCAGCCGCTCAACGGCGTGCAGATGTCGCGGGCCTACGAGTCGGCGCTGGACATCTCCTTCGAGGTCCGCGGCGGCCTGTTCGTCCGCCAGCTGCACCACTGGGCCGCGCTGATGTTCGCGGCGTCGATCATGGTGCACCTGGCGCGCATCTTCTTC
Organism: Mycolicibacter sp. MU0102; assembly: GCF_963378105.1. NCBI lineage: Bacteria > Bacillati > Actinomycetota > Actinomycetes > Mycobacteriales > Mycobacteriaceae > Mycobacterium > Mycobacterium holstebronense. Next base: position 1,889,906 of record NZ_OY726398.1, on the reverse strand, counting down.
ACCGGCGCGTTCCGCCGGCCGCGTGAGGCCAACTGGGTGATCGGGTCACTGCTGCTGATCCTGGCCATGTTCGAGGGCTACTTCGGTTACTCGCTGCCCGACGACCTGCTGTCCGGTATCGGTCTGCGCGCCGCGCTGTCCTCGATCACGCTGGGTATGCCGGTGATCGGCACCTGGTTGCACTGGGCGCTGTTCGGCGGCGACTTCCCGGGCACCATCTTGATCCCCCGGCTCTACGCACTGCACATTCTGCTGATTCCGGGCATCATCCTGGCCCTGATCGGCGTGCACATGGCGCTGGTGTGGTTCCAGAAGCACACCCAGTTCCCCGGCCCGGGCCGCACCGAGACCAACGTCGTCGGCGTGCGGGTGCTGCCGGTCTTCGCGATCAAGTCGGGCGCGTTCTTCGCGATGATCACCGGCCTGCTGGGCCTGATGGGCGGGTTGCTGCAGATCAACGCGATCTGGAACCTTGGCCCCTACCGCCCGTCGCAGGTGTCGGCAGGTAGCCAGCCGGACTTCTACATGATGTGGACCGAGGGTCTGGCTCGTCTCTGGCCGGCCTGGGAGTTCTACTTCTGGGGCCACACCGTGCCCGGTCCGGTCGGTGTCGCGCTGATCATGGGCGGCGTCTTCGGCCTGCTGATGGTCTACCCCTTCCTGGAGAAGAAGTTCACCGGCGACTACGCGCACCACAACCTGCTGCAGCGTCCCCGGGACGCTCCGGTCCGTACCGCGATCGGCGCCATGGCGATCAGCTTCTACATGGTGCTGACCCTGGCTGCGATGAACGACATCATCGCGTGGAAGTTCCACATCTCGCTGAACGCGACGACCTGGATCGGCCGTATCGGGATGGTGGTCCTGCCGCCGTTTATCTTCTTCATCACCTACCGGTGGTGCATCGGCCTGCAGCGCAGTGACCGCGACGTGCTCGAGCACGGCATCGAGACCGGCATCATCAAGCGGCTGCCGCACGGTGCCTACATCGAGCTGCACCAGCCGCTGGGCCCGGTCGACGACCACGGCCACCCGATTCCGCTGGAATACGCCGGTGCACCGCTGCCCAAGAAGATGAACAAGCTCGGTTCGGGCGGTGCTCCCGGTCGGGGCAGCTTCCTGACGGCCGACCCGGTCGAAGAGGACGCCGCGCTCAACGAGGCGGCACACGCCAGCGAGCGGCGGGCGCTGACCGCGCTGGCCGAGCACCAAGGCGGTAACACCAACGGTCACCACTAGGCCTGACGGGCCCGCCAGGGCCCCCATGCCGGCTCCATCGGGCAGCCTGCGCAATCTCTTGCGCGGGCTGCCCGTTTTGGTTGGTGCGGCACCGGAATTCGACCCGGCGCAAGCACCGGCCGATCCCGTCGCACTGTTCATCGAATGGCTGCTGCACGCTGTCGACAGCGGCGTCGTGGAACCCCACGCGATGACGTTGTCCACGGTCGGCGCGGCAGCCGGGACGGGCCTGGCGCGGCCGTCGGCGCGGGTGCTGATCCTCAAGGACATCGATGCCGCCGGTTGGCATTTCGGAGTCAGTTCGGCCAGTCGCAAGGGCGCCGATCTGGCCCGCAATCCGGCTGTCTCACTGACCTTTTATTGGCCCGCACTGGGCCGTCAGGTCAGGGTCGACGGGATGGCGCTGCCGGACCCACCCTCGGTGACCACCGATGACTTCCTGGCCCGCTCGCAAGGCGCCCGCGCGATGGTGCTCACCGGCCGGCAGAGCGAGCCCTACGCCGATTCGGCAGAGATCAGTGAGGCACTCGCCAAGGCGCATCTGGAGCTCGAGCGCTCCCCCACCCTGGTTCCTGTCGAGTGGGTGTCGTATGCGGTACGGGCCGACGCCGTCGAATTCTGGCAGGCAGACGCTAGCCGTCGGCACCGCAGGCTGCGATATGAACGGGACGATGACACGAATTGGTCAACGACACTGCTCTGGCCGTAGCCAGGGACGCCGCGACGACGGCGCCGCTCAGCCGAAACGAGACGGCAGTTCCAGTACGTCACCCAGCCGGCGTAGGTACAGCCATGGAATCACCGGCATGGCGGCAGCACCAACCCCGGCCAATCCGTAGCAGACCCACGAGCCGGTGTCTTTGCCGACGGCCATCAGATAGGTGGCCAACGCGACCAAGGTCAACGCGCCGCCCACCGCGGCGCCCAGCACCGTGATGCCACGCAGCAACACCCGGTCAACCTGAGCCTGGTTGGGCAGCACCTGGCGCGTACCGGCCGCCCGCCGGCCCGGAGCGTCGAACCCGGGCTGCTGAAGCGGAGCGTCCTGGGCGTTCGGGCGCGGCGGCTTGGCCGGCGCCTGAGGCGGGAACCCGGGGGGCCGCGGCGGACCGGGCTGGCGCGCCCGGAGCAACACCGGGATGGCCGCGAGGATCACCAACGCCGAGACGCCGATCACGATGTAGAGCAGGCCGCTGTGCGAGCCCTCGGTCGGCTCGTGAAAGCCCCGCCCGAGATCCACGAGTGCCACCGTGGCCGCCACGCTCATGCCCAGCAGCGTCAGCCAGATCGCGGCGCACGCGCCCAGCAGGATGCGGTCAGTGACCTCCGGGGACTGCCCCGGTCGAATGAATCGATCTACCATGTTCCCGCCGGTCATCCGCAGCTCGTCGCCGGTGCTTCATTGCTGTTGGAGAACAACACCCTACCGTCACTGCTGGTGATCGAGCAGTTGAGTTTGCTCAACCGCAGCATGCTGGTCGCCTCCACAGAACCGATCTCCGACTGGGAGATCGGGGTCAGGGTCAGCGACCACGGGATGTAGGCGTTGCGCTGTGTACGACGTTGCCCGGAGGCATCCACGTAGGTGATCGTGATCTGGTCGAACGGCGCCTTGGTGCCCGTCACCGAATAAGTCACCTGCAGCGGCTTCGGCGGCGTGGTCGTGGTGGTCTCCTGCGTCGTGGTCGATGGCTCCGGCGCCGGCTCCTCGCTCGGCGGCGGCGGAGGCGGCGGCTCCTCACTGCTCGGCGGCGGCGGAGGCGGCGGCTCCTCACTGCTGGGCGGCGGAGGCGGCGGAACCGTGGTGCTGGTGCTGGTCCGGGTGATCTCGTCCTGTACCGGCGGCACCGAGACCGTGCTGCTCGTCGTGGCGGGCGTCGCCAGATCGTGGGTTTCGGTGCGGGCGAACAGCAATGCCACCGACACCACCAGCGAGACCGCGGCGATGATCACGGTGACACCGACCACCCACGGCCACCGGGGCGTCTTGGCTCCCGGCTCCGGTTCGTCGGGCACGTCGTAGGTGTCGTAGTCGTAGAGCCGCGGATCCACCGGAACGTAGGGGCCGCTCAGAAACTGCTCGGATTCGGGCGCCGAGTAGGCCTGCGAGTACGCGGTGTTGTCTGCCGGCGCGGCGGCCGGGGTGGCCGTCACATCGTCCAGCGGCTGAATCTCCCCGCCCGCACCTGCGTCGGGGGCCATGTCTGGGGCCGGCTGACCGTTGCCGGAGCCCTCGTCTCCAGAGCCCGCCTCCGGGGGATTCGGCCCGCTCATTCCCGCCTATCCTCTTCAAACCGCCGCGCCACGACCTGACCGGTTGCGGTCGACATCAACCACCGTTGGTCATTGTGCATCGGCAACCCTACCCAAGCGGGTCGACACGGCGGCCGCGGCGAAGATCCGGTCAGTGTTTCTCGGCGCCGATGTAGTACTCGAAGACCAGTCCGGCCACGCTCGACAACACGAACACCACACCGGCAGCGATCAGCCACGGCAGCCACAGGGCGATCCCGACGGCCGCCACCGACCCGGACAGCGCGATCAGAATCGGCCACCAGCTGTGCGGGCTGAAGAAGCCCAACTCGCCGGCGCCGTCACTGACCTCGGCCGCCTCGTAGTCCTCGGGCCGGGTGTCCAGCCGCCGTGCCACGAACCGGAAGAACGTGGCCACGATCATGGCCATCATTCCGGTCAGGAACAGCGCGGTGGTGCCGGCCCATTCCACACCGCCGGTGGCGAACTTCCCGGTCAGCACCGCGTAGATCACCCCGACCACCAGGAAGAAGGTGGCGACGAACTCGAACAGCCTGGATTCGATGCGCATGCGGTTGTCCCTACTTGTTGCTGGCTTGCGGGGCTAGCAGGCCACGGCGGCTGTCGAACGGGAACGTGGTGGTCGCCAACGGTTCCTGCTTGATCGCCTCCAGCGCCTCGGCGTTGGTCTTTCCGGCAATGCGCTGATCCAGATAGGCCTTGAAGTCATTGGGCGAAACCACCCGGACTTCGAAGTTCATCATCGCGTGGTAGGTGCCGCACATCTCGGCGCAGTGGCCGACGAACGCGCCTTCCTTGGTGATCTCGGCGACCTGGAAGGTGTTCACCTGGTTGTTGCGCTCGGGCCAGGCGATGACGTCACGCTTGAACAGGAACTCGGGCACCCAGAAAGCGTGGATGACGTCGGCCGAGTTGAGCACGAACTCGATGCGCTTGCCGCTGGGCAGCACCAGCACCGGGATCTCGCTGGTGGTGCCGACCGTCTCGATCTTGTCGAAGTTCAGGTAGGTGCGGTCCTCGGTATTGAGGCCCTGCACCGGCCCGACCAGTTCCTCGCCGTGCGCGTCCACGCCCTCGGGCTTGGACGTCATCGCGTCCTTGCGGACCTGGTCCACGCCGTCGTAGGTCAGGGTGTGGTCGTGGAAGTCGACCTTCTGGTAACCGAACTTCCAGTTCCACTGGAAGGCGGTGACGTCGACGACCACCTCGGGGTTGGGCTCGTGGTGCAGCATCTTCTCCTGCACCACGACGGTGAAGTAGAAGATCACCGCGACGGCCAGGAACGGCACGACGGTGAGTCCGAGCTCCAACGGCATGTTGTAGCCGAACTGGCGCGGCAGCTCGGTGTCGGTCGCCTTCTTGCGGTGGAAGATCATCGACCAGAAGATCATTCCCCAGACGAGGCCACCGATCACCACCGAAGCGATGACCATGCCGATCCACAGCTGGTAGTTGGCCTCAGCCTCCGGCGTGATGCCCTTGGGCCAGCCGAAACCGACCACATCGGTCCAGTCGACGCTGCAACCGCTGAGCGTTACCGCCAGCAGTCCGAGCACGCTGACCGCGGTCAGCGGTCGAAGCAGACGGCGATGTGCAACGCCCTGCCCGCGACGTGTCACGTTGGTGCCTCCTCGAGTCACAGAACGGGCCGACTGACCCGGCGGAGCAGTCGAATACTACGCAGCGTAGACCACCCGGATCACCGAGGTTTGATGTACCTGCCGGTTGGCCACCCCAGTGTGTTGACCGCCTCATCTGGCTCCACAGCTTCTTCGCAGGCCTACATGGGCCTTCGCAGTTCAACGCCGATACCGGTGCGGCATACTGGGACCCGATGTGTGGACTGCTGGCCTTCGTGTGTGCCCCGGCCGGCACGACACCCGGCCCTGATGTGGCCGAAGTCGCCGGCGCGGTGTCGCGCGCAACCCACCTGATGCGCCACCGTGGTCCGGACGAGCCAGGCGGCATCTGGGCGGGCGACCGGGTGGTGTTCGGGTTCAACCGGCTCTCGTTCATCGACATCGCCCATTCGCACCAGCCCATGCGGTGGGGTCCCCCAGAGGCTCCCGAGCGCTACGAGCTGGTGTTCAACGGCGAGATCTACAACTACCTGGAACTGCGCGAAGAGCTGGCCGCCGAGCACGGCGCGGTGTTCGCCACCGACGGCGACGGCGAGGCGATCGTCGCGGGCTACCACTACTGGGGTGTCGAGGTGCTGTCGCGGCTGCGCGGCATGTTCGCCTTCGCGGTGTGGGACACCGTGGCCGGCGAGCTGTTCTGCGCCCGCGACCCGTTCGGGATCAAGCCGCTGTTCATGGCGTCCGGCCCGGGCGGCACGGTGGTGGGCAGCGAGAAGAAATGCCTGCTGGACCTGGCCGACGTGGTGGGATTCGACACCACCATCGACGCCCGCGCCGTCCAGCACTACACGGTGCTGCAGTACGTGCCGGAACCGGAGACGCTGCACCGCGGTATACGCCGCCTGGAATCGGGCTCTTACGCCCGGATTCGTCCCGGCGGTGAGCCGGAGACCACCCGCTATTTCCGGCCGCGGTTCGACGCCACCCCGATCACCCGCGACACCGAGCAGGCACGCTACGACGAGATCACCGCGGTGCTCGAAGACTCGGTCGCCAAGCACATGCGGGCCGACGTCACCGTCGGCGCGTTCCTGTCCGGCGGGATCGACTCCACCGCGATCGCCGCACTGGCGATGCGCCACAACCCCAACCTGATCACCTTCACCACCGGGTTCGAGCGGGAGGGCTTCTCCGAGGTCGACGTCGCCGCCGCGTCCGCCGAGGCGATCGGGGCCCGGCACGTGGTCAAAGTGGTCAGCCCGGCCGAGTTCGTCGCCGCCCTGCCCGAGATCGTCTGGTACCTCGACGACCCGGTCGCCGACCCGGCCCTGGTGCCGCTGTACTTCATCGCCGCCGAAGCCCGCAAGCACGTCAAGGTGGTGCTCTCAGGCGAAGGCGCCGACGAGTTGTTCGGCGGCTACACGATCTACCGCGAGCCGCTGTCGCTTCGCCCGTTCGACTACCTGCCGGCACCGGTGCGCCGATCGCTGGGGAAGGCGTCGCGGCCGTTGCCCGAGGGCATGCGCGGCAAGAGCCTGCTGCACCGCGGGTCGCTCACCCTGCAAGAGCGCTACTACGGCAACGCACGCAGCTTCTCCGACGAGCAACTGCGTGCGGTGCTGCCCGGGTTCTCCCCCGACTGGACCCACACCGACGTCACCGCCCCGCTGTATGCCGAATCGGCGGGCTGGGACCCGGTGGCCCGGATGCAGCACATCGACCTGTTCACCTGGCTGCGCGGCGACATCCTGGTCAAGGCCGACAAGATGACCATGGCCAACTCACTGGAGCTGCGGGTGCCGTTCTTGGACCCCGAGGTGTTCGCGGTGGCGTCGCGCCTGCCGGTGTCGGCCAAGATCACCCGCACCACCACCAAGTACGCACTGCGCCGTGCGCTGGAGCCGATCATTCCCGCGCATGTGCTGCACCGCCCCAAGCTCGGCTTCCCGGTGCCGCTGCGGCATTGGCTGCGCGCCGGTGAGCTGTTGGAGTGGGCGTACGCGATGGTGGACGCCACCGGAGCCGATCACCTGATCGATGTCGCAGCGGTGCGCACGATGCTCGACGAGCACCGCGTCGGCACCGCCGATCACAGCCGTCGGCTGTGGACGGTGCTGATCTTCATGCTGTGGCACGCGATCTTCGTCGAGCACACCGTGGTGCCGACCATCAGGGAGCCGGACTACCCCGTGCGGCTGTGAGCCGCGAACGGCGAAGGCCCCCGAATTCGATGGAATTCGGGGGCCTTCGCTGTGGTCTGGCTACTTGAGCGCCGCGTCGATCTCGGCGGCGGCGGCGTCGCCGTAGGCATCCGCCAGGCGGCTCACCGCGGCGGCACGGTCCCACACCCATTCCTGGGTTCCGGTGGACTCCAGCACCAGCACCGCCACCAGCGAGCCGAGTTGCGCGGACCGCTCCAGGCTCAACCCGGCGCTACGTCCGGTGAGGAAGCCGGCGCGGAACGCGTCGCCGACCCCGGTCGGGTCGGTCTGGGACTTCTCCGGAACCACGCCGACGTGCACGCGGGAACCGTCCGGGGAGACGATGTCGACGCCGTCGCCGCCCAGGGTGGTCACCCGCAGCCCCACCTGCTTCATGACGTCGGCCTCGGTCCAGCCGGTCTTGGACAGCAGCAGGTCCCACTCGTAGTCGTTGGTGAACAGGTAGGTGGCACCGTCGATGAGCTTGCGGATCTCATCCCCGGTCAGGCGGGCCAGCTGCTGCGACGGGTCGGCGGCGAACGCCAGCCCCAGCTTGCGGCACTCCTCGGTGTGCAAGAACATCGCCTCGGGGTCGTTGGCCCCGACGATCACCAGTTCCGGCTTTCCGGCCGTCTCGACCAGCTTGGCCAGCGAGATGTTGCGGGCCTCCGACATCGCGCCCGGGTAGAACGACGCGATCTGGGCCATGTCTTGGTCGGTGGTGCAGACAAACCGGGCGGTGTGCGCCGTGGTCGAGGTCAGCACATGGTCGCAGTCGACGCCGTGCGCCACCAGCCACTGCCGGTAGTCGGCGAAGTCAGCACCGGCGGCGCCGACCAGGGCGGCGTCACCACCGAGCACACCGATGGCGAAGGCGATGTTGCCCGCCACGCCACCCCGGTGCACCACCAAGTCATCGACCAGGAAGCTCAGCGAAACCTTCTGCAGGTGATCGGCCAGCAGCTGTTCGGAGAACCGACCCGGAAAGCGCATCAGATGGTCGGTCGCAATCGAACCGGTCACCGCAATCGTCACTGAACAATCCCCCTCATATCGTCACCACTGGGCCTGGATGTGGGTACCCACGGTAGCGGCCCAGTGCCACCTGTTCGCCGCCGGGCAGCACAAAACCCTCGGCGCAGGAGATGAAATCAGGTGCTCAGTTGAACGAGTCGCCGCACGAGCACGAGCCGCCGGCGTTCGGGTTCTCGATGGTGAAGCCCTGCTTGTCGATCTGGTCGGCGTAGCCGATCTCGGCGCCCTGCAGGTACGGCGCGCTCATCCGGTCGACGGTCAGCGTGACGCCGTTGAACTCCGCGACCACGTCACCGTCAAGGCTGCGGTCGTCGAAGAACAGGTTGTAGCGCAGGCCGGCGCAGCCGCCCGGCTGGACCGAGATCCGCAGGGTCAGGTCGTCACGACCCTCCTGTTCCAGCAGCGCCTTCACCTTGGCCGCGGCCTCATCGGTCAAGACCACGCCGTGAGACTCGGTGGTCGACTGATCCTGGACAGTCATTGCGTCTCCCTATTGCGGTTGATCATGGGGGCGGGTCCGGCTCCCCTGGAGGCGTTCGAACCCACCACAACAACGATACCCTGCGCCAACGTGTTCCCTACCGAGGCGGCGAACCGGCCGGACGGCCACCGATCTGTGCCGCTGTGGCGCTGGTCAGCCCGATCAGCTGGTTGGCGGCGTCGATCAGGGCCAGCCGCACGGATCCGGCATAGTCGGCGATTGCCCGGGCGGCCAGCACCCCGGCCGCCCGTAGTGCGGGTTCGTCGAGGCTGATCTGTCCGGCCAGGACCAGCAGCGGTATCTCCCGCGCCCGGGCCGCGGCCGCCAGCGAACCGACCACTTTGCCGTGCAGCGACTGCTGATCGAAGTGGCCCTCGCCGGTGACCAGGACGTCGGTGTCGGCGAGCGCGGCCTCCAGACCGGTGTGGCGGGCCACGATCTCGGACCCGGATTCGATGGTGCCGCCCAGCGCCAGCACGGCCGCGCCGATTCCGCCCGCTGCCCCGGCTCCCGACGCAGCGCTGGCCTCCCACCCGGCGGCGGCGTCCAGTTCGGTCACCCAGGCTGCCAGCCGGCTTTCGAGTACCGCGACCGTGGCGGCGTCGGCGCCCTTCTGCGGCCCGAACACACGGGCCGAGCCCCAGGGGCCCAGCAGCGGATATTCCACATCGCAGGCGGCGACCAATTCGACGCCCGTGAGCCGCCGACGTCCAGCGGCCAGGCCGCCCAGTTCATCGACCATGCCGCGACCACCGTCGGTACACGCACTGCCGCCGAGTCCGATGACGATTCGCTGCGCCCCCGCCGCCAGCGCGGCGGTGACGAGCTGTCCCACGCCGGCGCTGTGGGCAAGTAGCGCCGTCCGCGGCGACGGCGGCTCGCCGAGCACTCCCAACCCGCAAGCCTGGGCGCATTCCAGATAGGCCGTTTTGGCGGCGGCGTCCCAGACCCATTCGGCGTCGACCGGGTCATCCAGCGGCCCGCTGACCCGAACCTGCTGCACCGTGCCCAGCGCGCTGGCCAGCACCGCGACGAAGCCCGGGCCGCCGTCGGACTGCGGTGCGATCGCCAGCCGGTCGTGGGGTCGGCTGCGGTGCCAGCCCGTCGAGATGGCGGCGGCGGCCTGCACTGCGGTCAGAGTCTCGCCGAAACAGTCCGGCGCGATCAGCACCCGAAGCGTGCGCGCCCGAGGACCGGCCGAGCCGCCGGAACCCGGGTGATCAGCCATCACTGCAGCGTATAGAGCCGCGCGGACGGCGACGCAGGCCGGGCGGACCGGGCAAGTAATCTGGCGGGCGTGAAGTTGCCGGGGCGCAGAAAAGACGAGACTCAGTCCGCTGAGTCCGTGGTCTCCGCCGTCTCTCTCGACGGCGGCCAGTCTGCGGGCGCCGCTCGTGGCGGCGTGACCGCGCCCAAAGGCCGGCCGACCCCCAAGCGCAGCGCCGCGGCCAAGCGTCGCGGCCCGGTGGCACCGGCCCCGATGACCTCCTCGGAGGCCCGGGCCCGGCGCAAGTCGCTGGCCGGCCCGAAGCTGAGCAAGGAAGAACGCCGGATCGCGAAGGCCGAGCGCCGTGAGCGGATGGCCGACCGCCGCGAACGGATGCTGGCCGGCGACGAGGCGGCGCTGCTGGAACGCGACCGCGGCCCGGTGCGCCGGTACGTTCGCGACATCGTCGACGCCCGGTACAACCTGCTGGGCCTGTTCATGCCGGTCGCGCTGGGGCTGATGTTCATCATGATGGCGGTCCCGCAAGTCCAGTACTACATTTCGCCGGCGATGATGCTGCTGATGGTCTTGATGGCCGTCGACGGGGTGTTGGTGGCCCGCAAGGCCGGCCGGATGGCCGACGCCAAGTTCCCCGACAATGTCGAAAGCCGTTGGAAGCTGGGGCTCTACGCCGCCAGCCGCGCATCCACGCTGCGCCGCATGCGCGCACCGCGTCCGCAGGTGCGACGCGGCGAACGCCTCGGCTGAGCCCGAATCGGGGCCGACAACCTTGGAATCCGTGGATTTCCCACCGGTCAGCCCACCCGATGCCGCGGTGGCAGCCGCCGCCCGGGCCCGGCAGGACTCGCTGACCAAACCCGCGGGTTCACTGGGCCGACTGGAGGACCTCTCGGTGTGGGCGGCGGCCTGTCAAGGGCAGTGTCCCCCACGACAGTTCGAGCGTGTCCGCGTTGTGGTGTTCGCCGGCGATCACGGGGTAACCCGGGGACGGGTGTCTGCCTACCCCGCGGAGGTGACGGCGCAGATGGTCGCCAACATCGACCGCGGCGGGGCGGCCATCAACGCGCTGGCCGCGATCGGCGGGGCCGGGGTACGGGTGGTGGACATCGCCGTCAATGACGGTGTGACCGACTCCCCCGTGATGTCGAGAGAGCCCGGCGCCTACAAGGTGCGCCGCGGCAGCGGTGACATCACCCGCGAGGACGCCCTAACCCCCGAGGAGACCCTGGCCGCGGTCGAGGCCGGCCGGCGCATCGCCGACGAGGAAGTCGACGGCGGCGCGGATCTGCTGATTCCCGGCGATATGGGGATTGGAAACACCACTGTCGCAGCCACATTGACTGCCGGGCTGACCGGCGCCGAGCCTTCCGACGTGGTCGGCCACGGAACCGGCATCGATGACGCCGGCTGGGCACGCAAGACCGCGGCGGTGCGCGACGCCCTGTTTCGGTCCCGGGCGCAGCACGCCGATCCGCTTGCGCTGCTGCGCTGCTGCGGTGGCGCCGATCTGGCGGCGTTGGCGGGGTTCTGCGCCCAGGCCGCTATACGGCGCACCCCGGTGTTGCTCGACGGCCTGGCCTCGACGGCTGCTGCCCTGGTGGCCGACCGGTTGGCGCCTGGATCCCGGGCCTGGTGGCAGGCCGGTCATCGCTCGCCGGAGCCGGCGCATGCGCTGGCGTGCGCGGCGCTGGGCCTGGAGCCGATCCTCGACCTGCGGATGCGGTTGGGCGAAGGCACCGGCGCCGCGGTTGCACTGCCGGTGCTGCGCGCCGCAGTCGCGGCGTTGGCTTCCATGTCGACGTTCGCCGAGGCCGGCGTCAGCGAACGATCATCGTGATCGGTTCCCTGGGAGCGTCTTTCGCGTTCGGGACGATTCTTCCTGTTTCCACTGACCGACCGCCGGGCCGCGGGGCGATGACCGCGTTCCCAATTGTCGGCGCCGCTCTCGGCGCGCTGGCCGCGGCCGTCGTGTGGGCCGGTGGGTACGCCTTCGGCCCGGGCAGCCCGGTGACCGGCCTACTGGCCGTGGCGGCGCTGTTGGCCGCCACTCGTGGACTGCACATCGACGGGGTGGCCGACACGGCCGACGGGTTGGGGTGCGCCCGGCCCGCCCCGCAGGCGCTGCAGGTGATGCGCGAGGGCTCGACCGGACCGTTCGGGGTCGTCGCGGTGGTGTTGGTGGTCGGCCTGCAGGCAACGACCTTCCCGGTGCTGGGCGCCGGGCAGATCGTGCTCGCGGTCTGCGCGGGCCGGGTGGCCGCGGTGTGGGCCTGCCGGCGCTCGGTGCCGGCCGCCGCCGGAAGCATGCTGGGCGCGACGGTGGCCGGCAGTCAGCCGCTGCCGGTGGCGGCCGCCTGGGTGGCGGCACTGCTCGCCGGGGCGATACCTGCCGGCGCGGCGCCGTGGCATGGGCCGGTTGCCGTCGCACTGGCCCTGGGTTGCGCCGCTATGCTGGTAAAACGCTGTGTAAGCCGCCTTGGTGGCATCACCGGCGATGTCCTCGGAGCAGTAATCGAGTGGACGACAGCGTTGGTCGCGGTCGCGCTCACCGCTCTGACCAGCGGTTGACTCCCGCGTCAATTTCGCATCCTTTCCGGATTTCCGGATATTTCTCCGGAACAATGTGTTACACCCAAATGGTCTTTGTAGAAATTGCGGCGGCCATTAACATCGTCGTCCGGGAGGAAAACTGGATGTCGCGCCATCAGAACTACAGCAAGCGGAGTCGGGAATCACGCAAGGCGATGTCCGACGGCACCGCGGATGACGACGACGTCGACGACGCCTACGCCGACTGTTGCGAGCGCGTTGCCGAGGATTTGTCACCGGTTGCCGACGACGCCCGGTCTACCACCGGATCCGGTGAGCTGACCCCGCCGCCGCCGCCAAAAGTGCAGTAGTCGACTACTGCAGGCCCTCCTTCTCAACAGCCATAGCATCGACGCTTATCAGATGTTTGGATTCTGTTAAGGGAGCGGATCATGCCTGGTCGCCGGCGCAATACAGATCGTTGCCAGACCCAAACCATCATCCGCCGCAGCCGGCTCATCGGGCTGGGTAGCGCGGCAGGTACCTTCCTGGCGTTCGGGATGAGCCCACTGGCCGGAGCCCCGGCCCAGGCCGAGTCCGACTGGATCGTCGACCTGTTCGATCCGGCGAGCTGGTCGTGGCTGAGCGTCGAGAGCACCGGCGGCTTTGAAACAGCGGACTGGACTGGGTTGCTGTCAAACCTTGGCGGCCCTGCCAGCCCCGGGCTGGCGCTGTCGCCGGCCGCCCCCACCATGGCCGAGTTGTTCGATACCTGGATCTACACACCGGTACACGACGCCGGCCAGGCCTGGCTGGCCACTCAGTCCGGTATCGACATCAGCACCTGGATCAACGAGACCTTCGGCAATGGTCAGTTGCTGATCGGAAACGGCGCCGACGGGATCGATGGCGGCACCAACGAACAGGCCATGGGCGGGGCCGGCGGGCTGTGGTTCGGTGATGGCGGCGACGGCGGCACCGCTGTCGGTGGCTGGGGCGGCAACGGCGGTAACGCCGGCTTCTTCGGCAACGGCGGCGACGGCGGCCATGGCGGCGGTTTCGGGTCCGGAGACTATCCCGGCGACGGCGGCAACGGCGGCAACGGCGGCACCTATATGGGCCACGGCGGGGCCGGCGGTGACGGCGGAGACGGTGCCGCCGGCTTCAACGGCAGCTATGGCGGGGACGGCGGTAACGCGGTGGCCTGGCTGTTCGGCAACGGCGGAGCAGGCGGACATGGTGGTAACGGCGGCAACGGCGCAGCCGGCGCAGCGGGCGCCGACGGCTGGTATGGCGGCAACGGCGGCAACAGCGTCGCACTGTTCGGTGACGGCGGGATCGGTGGAGCAGGTGGCAACGGCGGAAACGGCGGGTCCGCGGCTGCCGTCGGCGACGGCGGTGACGGCGGCTACGGCGGATTGGGTGGCAACGGCGGCGCCACCGTCACCGGCATCGGCGGCGGAGGTGGGGCCGGTGGAAACGGCGGCCACGGCGGCAGCGGCGGCACCACCTCCGGCAATGGCGGCGATGGCGGCGTCGGCTGGGGCGGCGGGCGCAGCGGGAGCAGCCTCGTCGACATCTACTCCGGGACCGGCGGTGCCGGCGGCCGGGGCGGTGACGGCGGAGACGCCAGCGCCGACGGTTACTCCGCGGGCCGCGGCAACGGCGGTGGATGGGGCGGCTTCGGTGAGTTCGGCGGGGCCGGCGGCGACGGTGGCGCGGGCGGCAACGGAATCGGAGATGCCACCGGTGCCGTCGGCGGCGCCGGTGGGACCTCGGGGTTCGGCGTTGCCGGCACCGGTGCAGGGGGCAACGGCGGCCACGGCGGCGCCGACGGCGGCGGCACGGGCGGCGCGGGCGGCATCGGGGCCGTTGCCACCTCGGGGACCACTGCTGGTGGAGGCGGTGGTGGAGGCGGTGGCGTCGGGAGTGCCGGCGGCACCGGCGGCGCGGGCGGCGCCGGGGTGCCGGCGGCACCGGCAGTGGCCGCGACATCACCGGCCTGATAGCCGGGGTAGGCGGTACCGGCGGGGTTGGCGGCGAAGGCGGTCGCGGAATCGGAGTCGGCAGCACCGGCGGTGCCGGCGGGGTTGGCGGCGAAGGCGGGACCGGCACCGGAATCAGTGCCTACGGCGGCGGCTACGGCGTCGGAGGTCGCGGTGGAGCAGGCGGGACCGGCGGTTTTGCCTTCCATGGCGGCACGGGCGGCGACGGCGGTGCCGGGGGCGTCGGCGGTGACGGCACCGGAGGCAGCACCGTGATTATCGGTCAGGGCGCACTCGGCGGTGGCGGTGGTGACGGCGGCACCGGCGGCACCGCCGACGGCTTCGTCGACGCGGGAGGTGACGGCTACAACGACCACACCGGCGGCGCGGGCGGCGTGGGCGGCGCCGGCGGCGACGCGACCACCGCTACCCAGGGCACCGCGACCGGCGGCTGGGGTGGGACCGGCGGAGGCGGTGGCGTTGCGCACCCGGGCGCCAGTGGTGTCGGAGGGGTCGGCGGCACCGGCGCCAGCGTCACCGACGGCTTCGGCGCCAACGGCGGTGCGGGCGGCCAGGGCGGTGCCGACGGCTCGCCCGGCACTCCCGGTACACCTGGCTAAGGGCTGAACTCCGGCTCAGTCGAGCCGAGCCATCCACCCGTGAGTGTCGGCGAAGGTGCCGCGCTGGATTCCGGTCAACGTGTCGCGCAGCGCCATAGTGACCTCACCGGGCTGGCCGTCGGCGATGGTGAACTCGCCGTCTGCTGATTTGACCTGCGACACCGGAGTGATGACAGCCGCCGTCCCGCAGGCGAAGACCTCGGTGATCTCGCCGGAAGCCGCCTTCTTCTGCCATTCGCTGACATCGATCTTGCGTTCTTCGACACTAAATCCCGCATCAATTGCCAACTGCAGCAACGAGTCCCGCGTGATGCCAGGCAGCAGTGAGCCGGACAGCTCCGGAGTGACCAGGCGCGCCGAGCCACCGGTACCGAACACGAAGAACAGGTTCATCCCGCCCATCTCTTCGACATAGCGACGCTCGGCCGCATCCAGCCACACCACCTGATCGCAGCCGTTGTCGGCGGCCTGCGCCTGGGCGACCAGCGACGCGGCGTAGTTACCGCCGAACTTGGCGGCGCCGGTACCGCCGGGGCAGGCCCGCACGTACTCCGTCGACAGCCACACACTCACCGGCTTGATGCCGCCCTTGAAGTACGCCCCAGCCGGTGAGCCCATCACCAAGCAGCGGTACTCGTTGGCCGGGCGCACCCCCAACCCCGGCTCGGTGGCGAAGACGAACGGGCGCAGGTACAGCGACTCCTCGCCGCCCGGCGCCGGAACCCAGGCTCCGTCCACGGCGATCAACTGCCGTAGCGACTCGATGAACAGCTCGTCGGGCAGTTCCGGGATGGCCAGCCGCCGCGACGAGGCGCGCATCCGGGCAGCATTGGCCTCGGGCCGGAACGAGACGATCGATCCGTCCGTCCAGCGGTAAGCCTTGAGCCCTTCGAACACTTCTTGCGCGTAGTGCAGGACGATGGCCGACGGGTCCAGTTCGATGGGCCCGTACGGGATGACCCGCGCATTGTGCCAACCGGCATCCACGGTGTAGTCGATCGACACCATGTGGTCGGTGTGGTACTTGCCGAAACCCGGCTCCGCCAAAATGGATTCGCGCACCTCGTCGGGTGTCGGGTTTGCGGTGACCGACACGTGGAACTCGAGGAGGCTGCTCGTCATGCAGCGATTGTATAACCGGTGCGCTAGCGGGTTTTTGCCGTGACGAACGGCGGGGTCACCACCTCGCATTCCACGGCGCGGCCGCGGACGTCGACATCGAGCCGTCCACTATCTTCTATGCCCGCGTCGGTGTCGATCAGTGCCAGCGCAATGCCGGCCTTCAGCGTCGGCGAGAACGTGCCCGACGTGGTGACCCCGACCCGGCGGTCACCGTCGAGCACGGCCAGATCGGCACGCAACACTCCCCGACCCGTGGCGCGCAGGCCGCGCAGCAGCCGTGCGGGGCCCGCAGCCTTCTCGGCCAGCAGCGCGTCGCGGCCCAAGAACGATTCCTTCTTCCAGCCGATCGCCCATCCACAGCGGGCCTGCAGCGGCGAGATGGTCGGCGACAGTTCGTGTCCGTGCAGCGCGTACCCCATCTCGGTGCGCAAGGTGTCGCGGGCGCCCAGGCCGGCCGGCTCACCGCCGATCTGCCGCACCGCCTCCACCAGTGCGTCGAACACCACCCCCGCCGATTCCCACTCCGGCAGCAGCTCGTAGCCGTGTTCACCGGTGTAGCCGGACCGGCACACTCGGACCGGCACCCCGGCGAACACCGCATCGGCGAACGCCATGTAGTCCATCTCGGTCGGCAGGCCGAGACCGGCGACCACGTCCGTCGAGCGCGGGCCCTGCACCGCCAGCACCGCGCGCGAACGGTGTTCGTCGGTGATCGTCACCCCGGCCGGGGCCACTTCTTGCAGAGCAGTCACCACGGCCGCGGTGTTAGCGGCGTTGGGCACCAGAAAGATCTCGTCGTCGGAGACGTAGTAGGCAATCAGGTCGTCAATTACGCCACCGGACTCGTTGCAGCACAACGTGTATTGGGCCTGTCCCGGCGTGATCCTGGCCAGGTCGTTGGTGAGCGTCGCATTGACGAAGGCCGCTGCGCCCGGACCGCGAACGGTCGCCTTGCCCAGGTGGCTGACGTCGAACAGGCCCACGGTGTCGCGGGTGGCATTGTGCTCGGCGACGGTGCCGGCGTAGGACACCGGCATCAGCCACCCGCCGAACTCGGCGAAGCTGGCGCCCAGCGCGCGGTGGCGATCTTCCAGGGGTCCGTGTTGCAGTTCGCTCACGACGAGCCAGCCTAATCGCGGCGCTGGCACCGGTGCACACGGGTAGATGGCCAATCAGGCGGATCCTGCTGCGGAAAAGGTGCGGGCCAGGGCCCACGCGGCACCCGTTCCAGCCTGATCACGGCAGCGTCGGCCCTACAAATCCCAAATGCCAATATCCCGCCACTACGCCAGGCGCATCGCGGTCACAATCTATGGCCGCAGCACTTAGGAACCCGGGATCAACATATCGAAAGCACCGCTGATCCCCGAACCGATTCCATAAAAGAACCGACCCACGGCGATAATCGGATTATTCGATGTAGAGATATTGCCGTTTACGATGTCACGATCGGCGGCCCTGATCTGCTCATCGATGCCAATCAAGAAATTACGCATAGGCGTGCCAGCCCAGGTTGCCACATTCTCGACACGCTCCCCCGCCCAGTAGAGAGTTTGGCTGACCGGATTATTCAAAAGCCAGTTGCCGCTGTAGTTGCCCATGCGTAAATTATCGCTGGTCATCAACAACGAGGACATCCAGAAACTCCAGCCCTGCGGATTCCCGATCGGATCCAGCCAGGGAGGAGCAATCCGTGCCTGCCACAGCGCTTCTAGCGCGTCGGCCTGGCGGGTCGCCATAAGCGAGTTGTACTGAGCAACCCACTCGTCGAGGTCCATACCAGGACGGTAGTTCATCGCGAGCCAGAAGTCATCAGCGAAGAGGTGGTCGAAATAGCTTTCCAGGAACGATCTCGCCCAGTTCGCATTCGCCACGCCGTACTGACTCTGAATTGCAGCCACCGTGGAGTTCAGGAGAGTCGATTCATAATTCTCTAGATACGACTTGTACCAATCCGGAAGCGTAGTGGTTGTTTGATTGCCCAGACTCGACAACAGGGGTTTGTAGTAGTCATCGACGTATGATTTGTACCAATCCTTGGCGGTCATACTCACCGGATTCTCCAGAACCGGCCACGGACCACTAGGGTTAGAATCATCACCGGGATCAAAATTACCGCTGCCTTCATCCCAGATGCCGTTAATTCCGATCAAACCGCCCGTGCCGGGCAGGCCGGACCCGCCGGGCATCGGCGCAATACCACCGGCACCGCCGTTGCCGCCGTTGCCCAGAAGGAAGCCGGCATTGCCGCCCCAACCGCCAAAACCACCCTGAGCGCCTAGATAACTGCCGCCACCGGCGCCACCGTGGCCGCCAAAACCGAACCAGCCGCCATCGCCACCAGCACCGCCGTCGCCGCCGCGCGTCGCGTGAATACCGCTGCCTTCGGGCCAGCCGGGACCACCGAAGCCGCCGTCACCACCGTCACCGAACAGCCATCCTCCTCGACCTCCGGCGCCACCGGGCGCCGCGTCGACGAACTGGCCACCGCCGTCGAAGTGAGCGACGGTACCGTTACCGCCGGCGCCGCCGTTGCCGAACATGCCGGCCGCGCCACCGTAGCCGCCATCGATGCCATTACCGCCGTCGCCGAACAAGAGGCCACCGGCTGTGCCGTTGATGCTGCCGTTTCCGATGGTCAAGCCGTCTAGACCGTCCGCTATCAGTCCCCGGCCGAACAGCAGCTCGAACGGTGAATTGATCACGCTGAGCAAACCCGCATTTGCCGAATTGTGGATGAAATCTTCGATCAGGTCATGCAGCGGCAGATAGAGGTCGTCATGCCAGCCAACAGCCAGGTCGCCGGCCGCCGCGGACCCAGGCAGCTCGAATCCCCAAGGATCGCTGTTCCAGAACGACGGATCTAACGCATCAGGGACGACGTCAGCGTGTGATTGCGGAACCGGCACCAGCGGCGTCATCCCGACCGCCAGCGCAGCAACCATCACCCCACCAACGTTCACCGCGCAACGCCGCGTCTTGACCTGCGCACCACCGGGGCGACGACCAGGAAATCTCATGTTCACCTCAGCTTTTCAACATTAACCACCGACGGAGTTAGCACTATAGCGGAATATTATGGACTGATATCCGCCAGCCAGTGATTCAGTTCATTTTTGTCGAGGCCATCTGAGACTCGGCTGACGAGCTGACCTCATCGCTGGCAGACTTGTCCCGTGGTCGACTTCGATGCGCTCGAAGCTGCCGGTATCGCTGATGCCAGGGGCCGTGCGGGGCTGATCGAGTACCTCGACGGCCTCGGCTTCACCGCCGAAGAGATGGCCGAGGCCGAGCGCCACGGCCGGTTGTTCGGCCTGGCCGGTGACGCGGTGGGCCGTTCGGGCCCACCCGCCTACACATTGCGCACCGCAGCCGAGGCGTTGAGCCTGCCGGTCGACGACGTCGCGCAGGCCTGGCGGATGCTCGGGCTCACCGTCCCCGACCCGGACACGCCCGCGCTGAGCCAGGCCGACGTGGACGGGCTGGCCACCTGGGTCCAGATGCGGTCCTACCTCGGGGAGCCGGTCGACGGCTTTCTGCGGGTGTTGGGCGCCACGATGGCACGGCTGGCCGAGGCCGAGTCGTCGATGATCCGGCTCAGCGAGCCCGACATGTGGTTGGGTCACACCCGCGACGAGCTACGTACCGCGCGGGCCTGGCGCTCGGTTGCGGCCTACATCCCGCGCATCGGCGCGATGATCGACGCCGTCCACCGCCAGCATCAGGTCAGCCACCGGACATTCCTCGAGGGGCTGGCCGGTGGGCCGGCGGCCAGCCTGATGTGCGGTGTCGGGTTCGCCGACCTGACCGGTTTCACTGCGCTGACTCAAGTCCTCACGTCCGCGGAGCTGGCCACGCTGCTCACCGACTTCGCCGGCACCGTCGCCGACGTCGTACATTGCGACGGCGGGCGGGTGGTCAAGTTCATCGGCGACGCGGTGATGTGGGTGAGTGCGACCGGGGATCTGCTGGCGCGGGCCGCGATCGACCTTGTCGACCATCCCAAGGCCCGCAAAGCCGGACTGCAGGTACGCGCCGGGGTGGCCTACGGCGAGATGCTGGCGATCAACGGCGACTACTTCGGCACCCCGGTCAATCTGGCCGCGCGCCTGGTGGATGCGGCCGTACCCGGCCAGGTGCTGGCCTCGACCTGCGTCCGCGAAGAACTCCCCGACTGGCCGGCCACCCTTCAGGAACCGTTGACGCTCAAGGGTTTCGACGAGCCCGTCCCGGCGTACCAATTGCACCCGAACCCAGATCGTTAGGGTGTGCTTGTGAGCACCGAACCCGGATACCCCGCCCCCTCCGTCACCGTCGCCGCCTCGCTGCCCTCGAACGCCGATGAGGCCGTGCTGATCGTGCCGGTCGTTGCCGCCGACGACGACTCCGAGTCCACCGCGTCGGTCGCCACTACCGAGCCGGCGCTGCCCGCCGAGGCAATCGCCGAGATCGAGGCGGGACTGCGCGCGCTGGGCGCCAAGGGCGGCAGTGAGCAGGTGAACCGGCTGGTGGTGGCGTCACTGCCGGTGGCCAGCGTGGTGACCGTCGGGCTGGGCAAGGCGCGCGATTCCTGGTCGGCCGACACCGTTCGCCGGGCCGCCGGCAATGCCGCACGTTCCCTGAACGGCACCGCCACGGTGATCAGTGCGCTGAGCGGGCTGCCCGGTGACGGGGTGCTCGCCGCCAGCGTCGAGGGACTGCTGCTGGGCGGTTACCGCTTCACCGCGTTCCGCAGCGAGAAGACCGCCCCCAAGGAACCGGGCCTGCGGGCGGTGACCGTGCTGTCCACCGCGGCCGACGCCGAGGCCCAGGCGGCGCGCGGCGCCGACATCGCCGCCGCGGTGGCCACCGCCCGAGACTTCGTCAACACCCCGCCCAGTCACCTGTTTCCCGCTGAGTTCGCCGACCGCGCCAGGGCGCTGGGCGAGTCGGCCGGCCTGGAGGTCGAGGTGCTCGATGAGCGGGCGCTCGCCGAGGCCGGCTACGGCGGAGTGATCGGTGTAGGTCAGGGCTCCTCGCGCCCGCCACGTCTGGTCCGGTTGATCCACCGCGGATCACGCCTGCTCGACGACCCGGACGGCGCCAAGAAGGTGGCACTGGTCGGCAAGGGCATCACTTTCGACACCGGTGGCATCTCGATCAAGCCGGCTGCCTCGATGCACCACATGACCTCCGACATGGGCGGGGCGGCTGCGGTGATCGCGACGGTGGTGCTGGCCGCCCGCCGCGGCCTGCCGATCGACGTGACCGCGACGGTGCCGATGGCCGAGAACATGCCGTCATCCACCGCGCAGCGCCCGGGCGACGTGCTCACCCAGTACGGCGGCATCACCGTCGAGGTGCTCAACACCGACGCCGAGGGCCGGCTGATCCTGGCCGATGCGATCGTGCGGGCCTGCGAGGACAACCCGGACTATCTCATCGAGACGTCGACGCTGACCGGTGCGCAGACCGTGGCACTGGGCGCACGCATTCCCGGCGTGATGGGCTCGGACGAGTTCCGCGATCGGGTGGCCTCCATCTCGCAGGCCGTCGGCGAGAACGGCTGGCCGATGCCGCTGCCCGACGAGCTCAAAGAGGAGCTGAAGTCGACGGTGGCCGACCTGGCCAACGTCAGCGGTCAGCGTTTCGCCGGGATGCTGGTCGCCGGGGTGTATCTGCGTGAGTTCGTGGCCGACGGAGTCGACTGGGTCCACATCGACGTTGCGGGACCGGCCTACAACTCCGGCGGCCCCTGGGGCTACACCGGCAAGGGCGGCACCGGGGTGCCGACCCGCACCATGTTCGCGGTGCTGGAAGACATCGCCGCGAACGGGTAACCGAGGGACGAGAGTCAGGCCGGGGCTGCCGCGTCTTGCGCGTCGTCCTGGCTCTGCGCCTTCTGCACCGGGCGAGGCGGCCTCGCGGGGTTTTCGACGCCCTGTTGAAACGACAGCGCCGTACTGAGCACCAACATCAACACGGCGAACACGGCAACCCACAGCCAGGATTCTGTCGAGTTCAGATGGGACGTCACATCGGTTTTCGGCAGCGCCGCCATCGAGCGAACGATCGCCGCGATGATCACCACGGTGCTCAAGTACGGGAATGCGGTACGGATGCGGCCGGCCATGGGCCCGGTCGGTGATTCGCTGCGCCGTCGTGCCCGTCCGAGGAACCACCCGATCGCACAGAACGCCGCGATGGCGACCGTGATGGGCACAGACAGTCGGTTGGCGTCGTCCCACAGCGGCTGCAACGGCTGATGCGTCTGCTGGTCACCGAGCGAGAGCGCCAGGTCCGTCAGCGTCGCCTCCACGAAGAACACCGCGATCGGCGGGACCAGGACCGCCACGATGAACACGCAATGTCTGATCAGCGTGCCGGCGCTGCCCGACACGAACTGCACGACCGCGTACAGCAAAATGTAGAGCGAGGCCACAAATGATATGGCGCCCAACAGTTCTGCGGATGCGGCTCGACCGCTGCCGACCGCACACCCCTGTTCGCCGGCCAGCAGACTGTATTGCACCGCCGTCAGGAACAGCCCCAGAAATGCGTTCATCAGCGCGACCCCGGTGAGGGTCTCGTGCTCGACCTCGCGCGGGTCCGGCGAATGCCCGTCGCTCCGACGCCGATACGCGCGATCGAGCACCAGATTGATGACGACGAACGCGAAACCGGCCAGCAAACCGGCTAGTTGGGCATAGTTGCGGGCCACGATCGATATGTCGAAGCCGGTCCACAGCTCACAGGCTGCAGCGATCTGCTCAGCGGGCACCCGCGAGATATTAGTGACGCTTCAGTGGTCCCAGTAGCGCTTTGGCGGACTATGCAATGCGTAATACCCGACGGCGTCGAGCGCCGTTCGACCGCCACCTCGATGTGTGTCGGCGACGCCGCAATGACAGGATGGTTTTCGACAGTCCACCTGGGCACCGCCCTCGCCTCACCACTGACGTGGTATCCAGGAAACGACGTGCAGCGACCGATCGAGCGAGGAGTCAACAACGATGGCCTTCTCAGTCCAGATGCCCGCCCTCGGTGAGAGCGTCACCGAGGGAACGGTGACCCGCTGGCTCAAGCAGGAAGGCGACACCGTCGAGGTCGACGAGCCGCTCCTGGAGGTCTCCACCGACAAGGTCGACACCGAGATCCCGTCACCGGTGGCCGGCGTGCTGACCAAGATCATCGCCGGTGAGGACACCACGGTCGAGGTCGGCGGCGAGCTGGCCCTGATCGGCGAGGCCGGGGAGAGCAGCGAACCCTCGTCGGCCCCCGCGGCACCGGCGGCCGAGCCCGCGCCGGCCGAGCCGGCTCCCGCTGCCGAAGCACCGGCCCCGGCTGCTGCCGCGCCCGCCGCTCCGGCGGCACCCGCTGTCCAGGAGGCACCCGCCGGCGACGGCACCCCGGTGCTGATGCCGGAGTTGGGCGAGTCGGTCACCGAAGGCACCGTGACACGCTGGCTCAAGCAGGTCGGCGACAACGTCGAGGTCGACGAGCCGCTGGTGGAGGTCTCCACCGACAAGGTCGACACCGAGATCCCCTCGCCGGTGGCCGGCACCCTGCTGTCGATCACCGCCGGTGAGGACACCACCGTCGAGGTCGGCGGTGAACTGGCCAGGATCGGTTCGGGTGCCCCGGCGGCCCCCGCCGCCG
The DNA here is from genome assembly GCF_963378105.1 of Mycolicibacter sp. MU0102. Classification (NCBI taxonomy): domain Bacteria; kingdom Bacillati; phylum Actinomycetota; class Actinomycetes; order Mycobacteriales; family Mycobacteriaceae; genus Mycobacterium; species Mycobacterium holstebronense. Next base: position 1,865,974 of record NZ_OY726398.1, on the reverse strand, counting down.
CGCCGGCTCCCACGCCCGCTCCCGCGGCGCCCGCCCCCGCACCGGCGGCTCCGGCACCTACACCCGAGCCCGCTCCCCCTGCCCCGGCACCCGCGCCGCAGGCCAAGCCCGAACCCACCCCGGCACCGGCACCCGCGGCCGCGCCCGCTCCGGCGCAGCCCGCCGCTGCCGAGGCCCCGGCCGGCGATGCCGCACGGTATGTGACGCCGTTGGTGCGCAAGCTCGCCGCCGACAAGAACGTCGACCTGAGCCGCGTCACCGGCACCGGGGTCGGCGGGCGAATCCGCAAGCAGGACGTACTGGCCTTCGCCGAGCAGCAGGCGCAGCCGCAACAGGCGCCCGCGGCTCCGGCCGCCCCGCGCCCGGCCGCTGCGGCCCCCGCCTCGGCGCTGGCGCACCTGCGTGGCAGCACCGCCAAGGCCAGCAGGATCCGTCAGATCACGGCCAAGAAGACCCGCGAATCCCTGCAGGCCACGGCGCAGCTCACCCAGACCCACGAGGTCGACATGACCAAGATCGTGGCGCTGCGGGCCAGGGCGAAGGCGGACTTCGCCGAGCGCGAGGGCGTCAACCTGACCTACCTTCCGTTCATCGCCCGCGCGGTGATCGACGCCCTCAAGGCACATCCGAACGTCAACGCCAGCTACAACGAGGACGCCGGAGAGATCACCTACTACGACGCCGAGCACCTCGGCTTCGCGGTCGACACCGAGCAGGGACTGCTGTCCCCGGTCGTCCACAACGCCGGTGATCTCTCGCTGGCCGGACTCGCGCGGGCGATCGCCGACATCGCCGCCCGGGCACGCTCGGGCAACCTCAAGCCCGACGAACTGTCCGGCGGCACCTTCACGATCACCAACATCGGCAGCCAGGGCGCACTGTTCGACACCCCCATCCTGGTTCCGCCGCAGGCAGCCATGCTCGGCACCGGAGCCATCGTCAAACGGCCGCGGGTCATCGTCGACGAAGCCGGCAACGAGTCGATCGGTGTGCGTTCGGTCTCCTACCTGCCGCTGACCTACGACCACCGTTTGATCGACGGTGCCGACGCCGGCCGGTTCGTGACCACAATCAAGAACCGGCTCGAAGAAGGCGCGTTCGAGGCGGACCTGGGTCTCTAGCGGCACCGGGGGCCTTTCAGAAGAGCTGCAAGAGGATTCAGCTGTGAGCAACCCCACCGTCGCGATCGCCGGCTCGTCCGGGCTGATCGGATCGGCTCTGGTCTCGGCGTTGCGCGCCGACAATCACCAGGTGCTGCGAATCGTGCGGCGGGCACCGGTCAACGCCGGCGAACTGCAGTGGGATCCCGAAGCCGGTCAGATCGACGTGGGCGCGCTGGCCGGGGTCGACGCCGTGGTCAATCTGTGCGGCATCGGCGTCGGCGACCGCCGCTGGTCGGGGGCGTTCAAGCAGAGCCTGCGCGACAGCCGGATCGGCCCCACCGAGGTGCTGTCGACCGCGGTTGCCGAGGCCGGCGTACCGGTGCTGATCAATGCCAGCGGGGTCGGTTATTACGGCGACACCGGCAACCGCATCGTCGACGAGTCCGCCTCGGCCGGAACCGATTTCCTGGCCCAGCTCGCCGAGGACTGGGAAGGCGCCACCGCGTCCGCCCAAGCTGCGGGCGCCCGAGTGGTGCTGGCCCGCACCGGCATCGTGTTGTCGCGGTCGGGCGGCGCCTTGGGCCGGTTGCGCCCGCTGTTCTCCCTGGGACTCGGCGCCCGGATCGGCAACGGCCGCCAGTACATGTCGTGGATCAGCATGGAGGACGAGGTGCAGGCGCTGCTGTTTGCGATCTCGCATGACACGCTGTCGGGCCCGGTGAACCTGACCGGGCCGGCGCCGGTGACCAACGCTGAATTCACCGCCGCGCTGGGCCGCGCCGTCAACCGCCCGACCCCGATGCTGCTCCCCGGCTTCGCGGTCCGTGCCGGGCTCGGCGAATTTGCCGACAGCCTGCTCACCGGCCAGCGAGCCATTCCCGCTGTGCTGGAGCAAGCCGGTTTCCGGTTTGCCCACCACACGGTTGGCGAGGCCCTGGCCTATGCCACCTCCCGACCGACCCCGCTCTAGACCCACCGCGCCGAGTAGCCTGCGAACATGGTGTCCATCCGCTCCAGCGCCGCCCCGATCGAGGTGCGCCAGCTCGGCACCGTCGACTATGGCGACGCCTGGCAACTGCAACGGGAGCTGGCCGACGCCAGGGCGGCCGGCGGCCCGGACACCCTGCTGTTGCTGGAACATCCCCCGGTCTATACCGCCGGACGCCGCACCGAGCCGCAGGAGCGGCCGATGGACGGCACGCCGGTGGTGGACACCGACCGGGGCGGCAAGATCACCTGGCACGGTCCTGGCCAGCTCGTGGGCTATCCGGTGATCGGCCTCGCCGAACCCTTGGACGTGGTGAATTACGTTCGACGCCTTGAAGAATCCCTTATCGAGGTGTGTAACACGTTGGGCCTCAATACGGTTCGGATAGATGGCAGATCCGGAGTATGGCTGCCGCCGGGCGGCGGCCGGCCCGCCCGCAAGGTCGCTGCGATCGGCGTCCGCGTGGCTCGCGCCACCACATTGCACGGGTTCGCGCTCAATTGTGATTGTGATCTCAGTGCGTTCGGCTCGATTGTGCCGTGCGGGATCACCGACGCGGGAGTGACATCACTGTCGGCGGAGCTGGGCTTTGTGACCGGCGTCGAGGATGTCCGGCAGGCAGTGGCCAATGCAGTCGTCGATGCTCTCGACGGCGTGCTGCCGGTGCGCGAGCATTCCGGTCCGCGCGTACCATCGACCAGGTGAGTGCCGCCCCCGAAGGCCGTAGGTTAAGCCGTGCCGAAGCACGCAACGCCGAGACTCCGATCGAACGCAAACCCCCGTGGATCAAGACCCGCGCCCGCATGGGCCCGAGCTACACCCAGCTCAAGGTTCTGGTGAAGCAGGAAAAGCTCCACACGGTGTGCGAGGAGGCGGGCTGCCCCAACATCTACGAATGTTGGGAAGACCGGGAGGCCACCTTCCTGATCGGCGGCGAGGTCTGCACCCGCAACTGTTCGTTCTGTCTCATCAAGTCGGGTAAACCGCCCGAGTTGGACCGCGACGAACCGCGCCGGGTCGCCGAGAGTGTGCAGTCCATGGGTCTGCGGTATTCGACGGTCACCGGTGTCGCCCGCGACGATCTGCCCGATCAGGGTTCCTGGCTCTACGCCGAAACGGTGCGTGCCATCAAGGCCCTTAACCCATCCACGGGTGTCGAACTGTTGATCCCCGACTTCGGCGGACGGCCCGACCTGTTGGGTGAAGTGTTCGAATCCCGCCCGGAAGTGCTGGCGCACAACGTCGAAACCGTGCCGCGCATCTTCAAATTGATCCGGCCCGGATTCAGCTACGAGCGCAGCCTCGACGTGCTGACCCAGGCCCGTGATGCCGAGTTGGTGGCCAAGAGCAACCTCATCCTGGGCATGGGCGAGACGCCCGAAGAGATCCAAGCGGCACTGGCGGACTTGTACGACGCCGGCGCCGAACTGGTCACCATCACCCAGTACCTGCGACCCACCGAGCGGCACCACCCGATCGAACGATGGGTCAAGCCCGAGGAGTTCGTCGAGCACGCCCGCTATGCCGAGGAGCTGGGCTTCGCCGGTGTGATGTCCGGGCCGCTGGTGCGCTCGTCATATCGGGCCGGGCGGCTCTACCAGCAGGCGCTGAAAAACCGGGCGCGCCGCGAACAGGCCCCCGCCACCGCCCACGGCTGACTGACGCCCCGGCTGGCGGTAAGCCCCGCTGGGTATCCTTGGTGACTATGCCCAGACCGCGCACCACCACCGAGAACAAGGTTGCCCGGGCGGAAGCGAAAGCCGCCCGCAAGGCCGCCAGCCAGCAGCGCCGCACCCAGCTGTGGCAGGCCTTCCAGCTGCAGCGCAAGGAAGACAAGCGGCTGGTTCCGTACATGGCCGGCGCCTTCGTGCTGGTTGCCGGAGTGACGACGGCCCTGGCACTCAACGGCGGCACGTTCGCCAAGGTGACGACGATTCCGCTCGGCCTGGTGCTCGGCGCCCTGGTGGCATTCATCATCTTCGGCCGACGAGCTCAACGGTCGGTCTACCTCAAGGCTGAGGGGCAGGCCGGGGCGGCGGCGTGGGCGCTGGACAACATGCGTGGCAAATGGCGCGTGACCCCCGGGGTGTCCGCCACTGGCCAGCTCGACGCCGTACATCGGGTCATCGGGCGGCCGGGCATCATCTTCGTCGCCGAGGGTTCGCCCGCCCGGCTCAAACCGCTGCTCGCTCAGGAGAAGAAGCGCACGGCCCGGCTCGTCGGTGACGTACCGATCTATGACGTGGTGGTGGGCGCCGGTGACGGTGAGGTTCCGCTGGCCAAGCTGGAGCGTTACCTGACCAAGCTGCCGGCCAACATCAGCACCAAGCAAATGGAGTCGCTGGAGTCGCGGCTGGCCGCGCTGGGTTCGCGGACTGGAACCGCGGCCATGCCCAAGGGCCCGCTGCCCGGCGGCGCGAAGGTGCGTGGCGTTCAGCGCGCGGTACGCCGACGCTAGCTGGCCGCCAGCCCGTTGACTCTGCACTGATGGCGGGGGCTACTCGCACTTTTCCGCCGTACACGCAGACTCAATCCGGCGGCTAAAGGCGGCAAAGGCCCCAGAACGCTCAGCGGCTGCGCACCACGGCGGTCGCGGTGGCCCGGTCTTGCAGGCCACGGCCGTCGGCGTCGGCGAACAACGCCGGGACCACCAGCGCGATCAACAATCCGCGGACTGCGGCGCGCACGATCCCCACGCCGGTGTCGGCGCTGTCCACCGGGATCACCCGCAGCCCGCAGGCGTACTGGCCCGGGGTGAAGCCGAACAGCCGCAGTGCCGCCGCATCCAGCACCAGCCACACCACAAGGATCAAGAACCGCACGTCAGGCGAGTACTGGAAGGCCTCGCTGGATATCCAGCCCAGCGGCACCGCCAGCGCGGTCAGCCCGACCGCCACGAAGTAGTCCAGCGCCAACGCCAGCAGGCGGCGCCCGAACCCCGCCATCGACCCGGCGCCAGATCGGGGCAGCCCGAATCGCTGCCCGGGGTACTCGCCGGTGTCGGTCGGCTCCGGCCCGGACAGCCACGAGGAGAACGTGCGGCTCATGGCCCCTACGATAGGCGGGCGGCGAATCCGACCCGGCGTCGACGGGTCCAGCCGCGATTGCGTAACGTCAGCACCGGCAACCTCAGCGTCCGACCGGGGCTACCAACGGAGGAGAACACTTCTGTGACCGACAAGACGGCCGACGACATTCTCAAGCTCGTCGCCGATGAGAACGTGGAATACGTCGACATCCAGTTCTGCGACTTGCCCGGTCAGATGCAACATCTGTCGATCCCCGCGTCCACCCTGGATGCGAGCGTGTTCGAAGACGGGCTGGCCTTCGACGGATCTTCGATCCGCGGCTTCCAGTCCATCCACGAGTCGGACATGATGCTGCTCCCCGACTTCTCCACCGCCCAGATCGATCCGTTCCGGGCTGCAAAGACGTTGAACCTCAACTTCTTCGTCCACGACCCGTTCACCCGCGAGCCCTACTCCCGCGACCCGCGCAACGTCGCCCGCAAAGCCGAGAACTACCTGACCAGCACCGGCATTGCCGACACCGCCTACTTCGGCGCCGAAGCCGAGTTCTACATCTTCGACTCGGTGCGCTTCGACTCGCAGATGAACGGCACCTTCTACGAGGTGGACTCGGATTCGGGCTGGTGGAACACCGGCTCGCCGACCGAGGCCGGCGGACGGGCCAACCGCGGATACAAGACCCGCCCCAAGGGCGGCTACTTCCCCGTCGCCCCCAACGACCAGTACGTCGACCTGCGCGACACCATGACCACCAACCTGGCCAACGCCGGCTTCACCTTGGAGCGCGGCCACCACGAATGTGGGTCCGGCGGGCAGGCCGAGATCAACTACAAGTTCAACACCCTGCTGCACGCCGCCGACGACGTCATGCTGTTCAAATACATCATCAAGAACACCGCCTGGGCCAACGGCAAGACCGTCACATTCATGCCCAAGCCCCTCTTCGGTGACAACGGCTCGGGCATGCACGTCCACCTGTCGCTGTGGAAGGGCGGCCAGCCGCTGTTCTACGACGAGGCCGGCTACGCCGGACTGTCCGACACCGCACGCCACTGCATCGGCGGCATCCTGCACCACGCGCCGTCGCTGCTGGCGTTCACCAACCCCACCATCAACTCGTTCAAGCGCCTGGTGCCGCACTACGAGGCGCCGATCAACCTGGTCTACAGCCAGCGCAACCGTTCGGCCTGCGTGCGCATCCCGATCACCGGCACCAACCCCAAGGCCAAGCGGCTGGAGTTCCGCTGCCCGGACTCCTCCAGCAACCCCTACTTGGCGTTCGCAGCCATGTTGATGGCCGGCATCGACGGCATCAAGAACAAGATCGAGCCTGCTGCCCCGGTCGACAAGGACCTCTACGAGCTGCCGCCGGATGAGGCCGCCGACATCCCACAGGCGCCCACCACGCTGGCCGAGGTGATGGACAACCTCGAGGCCGACCACGAATACCTCACCGAGGGCGGTGTATTCACCCCGGACCTCATCGAGAACTGGATCCGCTACAAGCGCGACCACGAGATCACCCCGATCAGCGTGCGGCCGCACCCGTACGAGTTCGCGCTGTACTACGACTGCTGAGCCGGGTTATCCCCAGTTGGGGGTTGATCCACAGGGTGGCTTTTCCTGGGCCGTCTTCCGGTGTTGTTGTCGGGGGTGGTTTTTAGCGTCGGGGTATGGCAACAGCACTGGGTGCGGTGGCGGCGCGGGAGCAGGTCTGCGCTGCTCTTGATGCCATTGACACCGCCCATGCGGTGTTGCGGTCGACCGCGACGGATCTGGTGGGCAACACCTTTCGCATCGAGGTCGCCGACCGGCTAGAAACCCAAGACCGGGTGAATCGTGGGTTGATGTACCGGATCTTCGGGGAACTCGCCGACCCGCCCGATGGTTCCGGTTCGATTGCCGCAGCACGGGCATCCCTGTGGAAACGCTTGCGGATTACCCCACGCGAGATCACCCGCCGCTGCCGTTTGGCCGCCCGCATTAGGCCCCGCCGTTCCCTGACCGGTGCCGCGATCCCACCCGAACTCCCAGCCCTAGCCAGCGCAGTGGCCGCCGGTTTGGTTGGGGAGGACCACATCCGCGCGATCTGCCAAGCCATCGACATCCTGCCGGGATCGGTCACCCCGCCCCAGATCGCGCAGGCAGAGGCCGCCCTGGTCGCCCACGCCAGCAGAGTCGACGCCGGGGTGCTCACCAAGATCGGGCAACGCATCGCCGATCACCTCAACCCCGATGGGCTGTTCAGCGACCGCGACCGCGCACGACGCCGCGCCCTGACACTGGGCCGCCAAGGCCCCGACGGCATGTCCAAACTCACCGGCCTCCTAGACCCCCAAACCCGCGCCTACTTCGAAGCAGTTGCGGCCGCCGTACGCCCCGGACGACACAACCCCGATCCCACCGCCCCGGCCGCCGGCGATGACCGCACCACAGCGCAGCGCTGCCACGACGCCCTGCGCCTAGCCCTATCGACCGCCATCGCCTCGGGAAAACTCGGCACCCACCGCGGCCACCCCGTCACCGTCGTGGTCACCACCACCTTGGCCGAACTCAACCAAGCCGCCCACGCCGCCACCGACCCCACCATCGCCATGCCACCACCAGCACTGACCGGCGGCGGCTCCCGACTGCCCATGCGCGACCTGATCGCCATGGCCGCCCAATCGATTCACTACCTCGCCGTCTTCGACGACCACACCACACGACCCCTGTACCTCGGCCGACAAAAACGCATCGCCACCGCCGACCAACGCCTCATCTGCCACGCCCGCGACCGCGGCTGCACCCGACCCAACTGCCTCGAACCGGGCTATCACTGCGAAGTGCACCACGCCAAACCCTGGGCACACGGCGGCCACACCAACGCCGACGAACTGTTCTTCGCCTGCGGCTGCGACCACACCGACACCACCGACGGCCACCAACACACCACCATCACCACCACCGGCCGCCTCAGCTGGACCGACGGCACCGCACCACCCCAAATCAACCACGCCCACCACCCCGAAGAACTCCTGCAAGGAGACCCCGACCCACCCAACAACGAAGCCACGTAGCGGCGAATTACCCGCGCAATTCTGTGTGTTTGCCGGGAGCCGGAGAAAGCGCACTAGCCTGTCCAGGAGCAACGAGGAGAGCACGGCCGCCCACTACGTAGACTGCCGAATTCTGCTCACGTACATGGCATTTGACTTCGCCGGCGCCTACACCGAGACACTACGAGCCTCCTGACCGCGGCCCTGCCGATTCCGCCCCGGGCATTTGCCGGGGCGGCGTTACCAGCCAATTGAGATGAGCCGGTAACGACCGTTACCAAACCCAAAAATATGTGATTGAACTTAGAAACGATCCGTTGTAACTTATCGCCAGATCAGTATTTTTCCATCTAAAGGGCCTGTTTTCCACGAAAGGAACCGCCCATGGCTGACCGCAGATTGCTCCCGCTGGCCGTCGCGCCGCTGCTGATCGCCAGTCCTGCCCTACCGCCAAGCGTGGCGGCCCAAGGACTGAAGTCGGTCTCCGCACAGGTGGTCCTGCTCGACACCGAGGCGTGGGGCATGGGTGGCAGTGGCATGCCGATCCCCAGCCAAGCGGTCATCGACGCCGTCGGCTCGCGCTACATCATGCCCTCCTCGCCGATCTTCCCCGGCCAGCCGATCTTCCCGGTCGACTCGATTCATCCCCTCTTCACCCCGGAGGGCCTGTATCCCATCACCGGTACCAAGTCCCTGATGCTCGACCAGTCGCTGGCACAAGGCGTGCAGATCCTGGACGCCACTATCAAGGAGCGGCTCGCCCTGGGCCACGACCTCGTCGTGGTCGGCGCCTCGCAGAGCTCAACTCTTGCCGGACTGGAGATGCGCAATCTGCTGGCGCTGCCTGCTGATCAGATCCCGACGTCCGATCAGCTGTCGTTCGTCCTGCTGGTCGACCCCAGCAACCCCAACGGGGGTCTGCTCTCCCGCTTCGGAGACCCGAGCCTGCCGCCGCTGACCGTTCCGAGCATGGGAGTGACGTTCAGCGGGGCGACCCCGTCGGAAACCCCTTGGGACACCGCGATGTACAACATCGAATACGACGGCTTCTCGGACTTCCCGCGCTACCCGCTCAACTTTCTGTCCGTTCTCAACGCGGTCTTGGGGATCGCCTTCGTGCACAGCTCCATCGCTGACCTCTCCGACGAGCAGATCGCCCAGGCCGTTCTGATGCCGGTGTCGGACGGCTACGGCGGCAACACCGATTACTTCATGATCCCCACCGAGAACCTGCCGTTGCTGGAGCCGCTGCGGTTCCTTCCGATCCTGGGCGACCCGCTGGCCGATCTGCTGCAGCCGGCACTGCGAGTACTGGTCAACCTGGGCTACGGCAACATCGAACACGGCTGGGACTCGGGCCCGGCCGACCTGTCGACACCGTTCGGGGTGTTCCCGAACCTCGATCTGGGCGACGTTCTCACGGCGCTGGGCAACGGTGTCCAGCAGGGCTGGCAGGACTTCATCAGCGATCTGGGCTCGCTGCCGAGCCTGCCCGAGGCCCTGGCGAACAGCGCAGATGCCGTCGGCGGCTTCACCGATGTGGTCAACGGCTTCTCCGCGGCCCTGTCCAACGGCTATTCGGCCCTGCTGCCGATCGCCGACCTGGTCAACGCTCTGCTGACCACGCTGCCGGCCTACAACGTCAGTCTGTTCGCACAGGAGATCGCCTCCGGCGACCTACTCGATGCACTCACGATGCCGCTCGCCGCTGACGTCGGCCTGATCACTACCGGCCTCGGAATCGGACTGTTGAGCGTGGCGTCTGCCTTCAACTTGTTCTAAAGGCAACCGCTGTCGTCACTCGAGCCCGTCGCGGGCCCAGGACGGCGTGATGAAAACCCCCTCTGCCTCCACGGTGACCCCGTTGGCGTCCGAAATATGTCCGCGGGCATAGGTTTTCACGCCGTCCCTGCGGTAGATCGAGGCTTCGGCGTGCAGCGGCCCCAGGGGCGTGCCGCGCAGGTACTTCACCGTGATCGTGCCGGTGTAGCGCGGTTTGGTCAGGCCGTCGCTGGCCGCCTCACCGAGCACGTGGTCGAGGACCAGCGCGCTGACCCCGCCGTGGACCAGCGACGGCGGACCCTCGTAGGCCGCGCCCAGGTGAAAGTCGCTCCAGCAGTGCCCGTTCTCCCCGTGCTGGATCACCAGCGGCGGGGCGATCGGGTTACGCAGGCCCACTACCGCGTTTCCCCACGCCAGTGGTCGCCCGTCGACGACGTAGCGCAGACCCGGTGAGTCGCTGAGGGTTCCGCTACGAAGCCGCTCGGTCAGTTCCTGCACCTGGGCGGTCACCTCGCGAGCCGTGGCATCGTCGGCCTGAGTGCGGATGGTGGCGTCGATCAGGTCGCGAACCGCCTGGGCCAACGGCCCGTAGCGCTCCACCAGCTCTCCACTCTCGTCGGCGCTGATCGTCGGCACGTTCGAGCGAGCCCTGAAATCCACCACAGAGGTCCTCCTTCAGTCTCCGAATACCTTGCGCGCGACGACCTTCGCCCGCCGCGTCACCCGGAGGTAGTTGTCCAAGAACTCACCGCCGTCGCCGCCGGGCCAGCCGGCGGCCACCGCGACCGCGTTCAACGCGCGGCCCGGCCCGGGCAGTTGGTCGGTGGGTTTGCCACGAACCAGCACCAGCGCGTTGCGCGCACGGGTGGCGATCAGCCAGGCCTGCCGGAGCCGGTCCACTTCGTCTTCTTCGAGCAGCCCGGCAGCGGCGATGGCGTCCAGGGTTTCCAGCGTAGAGGTGTTGTGCAGCGCCGGAACACGGTGGGCATGGCGCAACTGCAGCAGCTGCACGGTCCACTCGACGTCGGCCAGACCACCGCGACCCAGTTTGGTGTGCGTATTGGGGTCGGCCCCACGCGGCAATCGCTCGGCGTCGACGCGCGCCTTGATCCGGCGAATCTCACGTACCGCGTCGGCCGACACCCCGCCCGGCGGATAGCGGGTGGCATCGACCATCCGAAGGAACCGGCCGCCCAGATCCGCATCGCCGGCCACGCTGTGCGCCCGCAGCAGTGCCTGGATCTCCCAGGGCTGCGCCCATTGGTCGTAGTAGGCCGCGTAGGACGCCAATGTGCGCACCGGTGGGCCACTGCGGCCCTCGGGACGCAGGTTGATGTCAACCTGCAGGGGCGGATCGACGCTGGCGGTGCCCAACAACGCCCGGACCTGCTCGACGATCGACGTGGCCCAGCGCACCGCGTCGGCATCGCTCACCCCGGTCGCCTTCTCGTTGGCCTCGCACACGAACATGACGTCGGCGTCCGACCCGTAGCCGAGTTCACCTCCGCCGAGCCGGCCCATGCCGATCACCGCGATCTTCGCCGGCGCTTCCTGCACGTCTGTGTCGGGCGAGCCGGGCAGATTGACCCGGACGATCGCGTCCAGGGCGGCCTGCAACACCGCCGCCCACACCGCGGTCAGCGCACGGCACACATCGGTGACCTCAAGCATGCCCAGCAGGTCCGCGGAGGCGATGCGGGCCAGTTCGTGGCGACGCAGGCTGCGGGCCGAGGCGATGGCGCGCACCGGGTCGGGGTAGCGACCCGCCGAGGCGATCAGCGCCCGCGACACCGCGTCCGAGTCGGTGTCGAGCAGCTTGGGACCGGTCGGTCCGTCGCCATAGGCCTGGATGACATCCGGTGAGCGCATCAACAGTTCCGGGATGTAGGCCGAGGTGCCCAGCACCCGCATCAGTCGCTTGGCCACGGCGCTGCTGTCGCGCAACGTGCTCAGATACCAGCGCTGCTGAGCCATCGCCTCGCTGAGCCGCCGGTAGGCCAACAGCCCCGCGTCCGGGTTGGGCGTGTCCGACAGCCAATACAGCAGGGTGGGCAGCAGCACCGCCTGCACCCGGCCCCGGCGACCGCTCTGGTTGGTCAGCGCGCCCAGGTGCGTCAGCGCGTTGTGCGGCGCCTCGTACCCGAGTGCCGCCAGCTGCCGTTCCGCGGCACCGGGAGTCAGTCCCCCGGCCAGCTCCAGGCCCGCCGGACCGACAGCCTCCAGCAGCGGTTGGTAGAAGAGCTTGGCGTGCAGCCGCGATACCCGCCGGTTCTGGGCCTTGAGCTCTTCGCGAAGGACGCCCAGGGCGTCGTGACGGCCGTCCGGGCGGACATGGGCCGAGCGGGCGAGCCAACGCAATGCCTCGTCGTCATCGGGCGGCGGGAGCATGTGGGTGCGCTTGAGCCGCTGCAGCTGCAGCCGGTGTTCCAGGAGCCGCAAGAACTCGTAGGAGGCGGTCAGGTCGGCCGAATCCTCCCGGCCGATGTAGCCGCCGGCACCCAAGGCCGCCAGCGCATCGACCGTGGATGCCACATGCAACGACTCATCACTGCGGCCGTGCACCAGCTGCAGCAATTGCACGGCGAACTCCACGTCGCGCAGTCCCCCGGAGCCCAGCTTGATCTCTCGGGTCCGGATCTCGGCGGGTACCAGCTGCGCCACCCGGCGACGCATCGCCTGCACGTCGGTGACGAAATCCTCACGCTCGCATGCGGTCCACACCATCGGCAGCAGTGCGTCGATGTAGGCCTGGCCCAATTCGGCGTCGCCGACCGCCGCACGCGCCTTGAGCAGCGCTTGGAACTCCCAGGTCTTGGCCCACCGTTGGTAGTAGGCGATGTGTGATTCCAGGGTTCGCACCAGCGCACCGTGCCGGCCCTCGGGCCGCAGCCCGGCGTCCACTTCGAAAAACGCTTCGCCGGCCACCCGCATCAGCTCACCGGCGACGCGGGTGCTCACCGCGTCGGCTTCCTCGGCGACGAAGATGACGTCGACGTCGCTGACGTAATTCAGTTCCCGCGCACCGCATTTGCCCATGGCGATCACGGCGATCCGCGGCACTTCGGCACCGGCGTCGGGGCCGCAGACCTGCAGTTCGGCTACCCGCAGCGCGGCCGCCAGCGCGGCGTCGGCTAGGTCAGCCAGATGCTCGCCGACCGCCACGAAGGGTAGGGCCGGCAGCTGTTCGACGGTGGGCGCCAGGTCTATCGACGCCAACACCAGCATCCGGTCGCGGTACAGCGACCGCAGCCGATCGATGTAGGCGCCGTCGGTGGTGGCGGCAACGCAGTCGGTGAACATCTCGCGCAGTCCTGCCGCCGACGGCAGCGCGATCGTGTAGTCGTCGGAGTCGACCGGACTGGCCAACAACTTCCAGGTCTCCGGATGGGTGATCAGGTGATCCCCCAGCGTCAGTGAGGATCCCAGCACCGCGAACAGGCGCCCGCGCAGCCCCCGGTCGGCCATCAGCGCTGCGCTCAGTTCGGGCCAGTCGATGCCCGGCGCTTCGGACAGCCGGACCAGGGTGCGCAGCGCGACGTCGGCATCGGGAGCGCGCGACAGCGCCCAGAGCACGTCGACGTGCGGTTGGGTGTAGGCGCTGTACCAGCCCAGTGCGGTCAGGTCGGCTGCTGCGTACCGGTCGACCAGACCGAGGCGCCCGACGCTGGGCAGCTTGCGGCGCTGAGCTCCGGGATAAGCCATCAGGCGTCGGAGGCGTTAGAGCGCCAGGTAATTCTGCAGCTCGTAGGGGGTCACGTGGCTGCGGTAGTTCGCCCACTCCTGGCGCTTGTTACGCAGGAAGAAATCGAAGACCTGCTCCCCCAACGCTTCCGCGACCAGCTCGGAGTTCTCCATCTCGCTCAGCGCGCGCTCCAGGGTGCCGGGCAGTTCCTTGTAGCCCATCGCCCGGCGCTCCTCGGGAGTCAGCGCCCACACGTTGTCCTCGGCCTCCGGGCCGAGCTCGTACCCCTGCTCCACCCCACGCAGCCCGGCGGCCAACAGCACCGCGAACGCCAGGTAGGGGTTGCAAGCCGAGTCCGGGCTACGCACCTCGATGCGCCGCGACGACGTCTTGTGCGGGCTGTACATCGGAACCCGCACCAGCGCCGAACGGTTGGAGGCACCCCAGGACGCCGCCGTCGGTGCTTCCCCACCGTGGATCAGGCGCTTGTAGGAGTTCACCCACTGGTTGGTGACGGCGCTGATCTCGTTGGCGTGCTCGAGAATCCCGGCGATGAACGACTTGGCGGTGGCCGACAGCTGCAGCGGGTCGTCCGGGCTGTGGAAGGCGTTGACTTCGCCCTCGAACAGGCTCATGTGGGTGTGCATGGCCGAACCGGCGTGCTCGCGGAACGGCTTGGGCATGAACGACGCCCGGACGCCTTCCTTGAGCGCGATCTCTTTGATCAGGTAGCGGAACGTCATCACGTTGTCGGCCATCGACAGCGCGTCGGCGTAACGCAGGTCGATCTCCTGCTGGCCCGGAGCGTTCTCGTGGTGGCTGTACTCCACCGAGATGCCCATCGACTCAAGCGCGTCGATCGCGTGCCGGCGGAAGTTGGCGGCCGAGCCGTGGATCGACTGGTCGAAGTAGCCCGCGTCATCGGCCGGAACCGGGGTGCTCCCGTCGTAGGGGCCGGGCTCCAGCAGGAAGAACTCGATCTCGGGATGCACGTAGCAGGCGAAACCCAGTTCGCCGGCCTTGGCCAGCTGCCGACGCAACACATGGCGCGACGACGCCCAGGCCGGCGATCCGTCCGGCATGGTGATGTCGCAGAACATCCGCGCCGAGTACTGCCGGCCGGTGTCGGACACCCACGGCAGCAGCTGGAAGGTCGACGGATCCGGATGGGCGACCATGTCGGATTCGAAGACCCGCGCGAAGCCCTCGATCGCCGAGCCGTCGAAGCCCACGCCTTCGTCGAAGGCGCCCTCGAGCTCGGCTGGGGCGATCGCGACGGATTTCAGATAACCGAGTACATCGGTGAACCAGAGCCGGACGAAACGGATGTCGCGTTCCTCCAGCGTGCGGAGCACAAACTCCTTCTGACGGTCCATACCGCGAAGCGTATCAGCGCTCAGCACTTAGCATCGGTTGGCGGCAGCGTGCCGTCGACCAGGTATCGCGTGGCGAATCGGTCCACGCATTCGTTGCCCTGGAATACCACCGTGTGCTGGGTTCCGTTGAACGTCAGCAGGCCCCCGCCCAACTGCTTGGCCAAGTCCACGCCGGCCTGGTACGGAGTGGCCGGGTCGCGGGTCGTGGAGACCACCATTGTGGGCGGCAGATCCGGCACCGACAGAGCGTGCGGCTCGGTCGTCGGCGGTACCGGCCAGAGGGCACAAGTGCCCAGCGGCGCGTCGCCGGTGAACTTTCCGTAGCTCATGAACGGCGCCACCTCGCGCGAACGCCGGTCTTCCTCGATCACCTTGGCGCGGTCGGTGACCGGCGGCTGGTCGACGCAGTTGACCGCGACCCGGGCATCGGTGGCGTTTGTGTAGTGGCCGTTGGCGTCCCGACGCATGTACAGGTCGGCCAGGCTCAGCATGATGTCGCCGCGACCGCCGGCCAAATCGGACAGGCCGTCGTTGAGGTGCGTCCAGAACGTCGGCGAGTACAGCGCCATGATGGTGCCGACGATCGCGTCGCTGTAGCTCAGGCCCCGCGGATCCTTGGTCTTGGCAGGCTTGCCCACCAGCGGGTCGACCAGGCTGTGGTAGGTGTCGACGGCCTTGGCCGGATCGGTGCCCAGCGGGCAGTCGGCGTCTTTGGCGCAGTCCGCCGCGAAGTCGTCGAAGGCGCCCTGGAAGGCCTCCGCCTGCCGCAGATCCTCCTCGATGGGGTCGGCATCGGGGTCCACGGCCCCGTCGAGGATCATCGCGCGCACGTTCTGCGGGTAGGCCTCGGCGTAGGCCGAGCCGATCCGGGTGCCGTAGGAGTAGCCGAGGTAGGTCAGCTTGTCATCGCCGAGGCCTTCGCGGATCGCGTCGAGGTCGCGGGCCACGTTGACGGTGCCGACGTTGGCCAGAAATTCCTTGCCGGTCTTGTCCAGGCAGCGCTCGACGTATTCCTTGGTCTCGTTCTCGATGCGTTCCACGCCGGCGGGGCTGTAGTCGACCTGGTCCAGGGCCCGCAGCCGGTCGTTCTCCTCGTCGGAGTTGCACCACACCGCGGGCCGTGACGAGGCCACTCCGCGCGGGTCGAACCCGACCAGGTCGAACTGCTCGCGCACCTGTCGCGGCAGCGAGCTGACCAGACCGACCGCGGTTTCGATCCCGGACTCGCCCGGGCCGCCGGGGTTGATCACCAACGAGCCGATCTTGTCCTTGGTGGCCGGGAATCGGATCATGGCCAACCGGGCCACGGCGCCCTGCGGCTTGGAGTAGTCCACCGGAACGCCGATGAACCCGCACTGGGCGTCGGCGGGCACCTTGATGTTGGTGTCGGCGGTGAACCGGCACTTGTCCCATTGGACCGGCTGACCGACCCGCGGGACGGCCAGCACCGCGTGTCCCGGCGTCATCCGGGTGCAGCTGCCGACGGTGAAGGCCACCATCGCTATCGCGAGGCAGGTCAGGGCGGTGCGCGTCATCCTGTCGCGGCGCGTCGGCGAGCTCATGACACCACATGCTGCCATGCACGCCCGTGCAAGCCCGATCACCTGCTGCGCCGCGCGTGTGGCGGTGTGAGGAAATCCACTGCACCTGGAGGTTCAGCTGCGCGGCGGCAGGTGGCACACTGGGCATGTCAGACGACCCGGGGACCCGAATACGGGCTTCGAGGATCGACCCGAACAATCGAGGGACAACGATGTCTGAGCACGTTTATGGCGCTTCACCCAGCCCTGCCCGTATTGCTCCCCAAACCCGCGTGCACCATCTGCAGCAGATGAAGGCCGAGGGTCGCAAATGGGGGATGTTGACGGTCTACGACTACTCGTCGGCCCGCATCTTCGACGACGCCGGCATTCCGGTGCTGTTGGTCGGCGACTCGGCGGCCAATGTGGTCTACGGCTACGACACCACCGTTGCGATCACCGTCGATGAACTGCTTCCGCTGGTCCGCGCGGTGGTGCGTGGCGCCCCGCATGCGCTGGTGGTCGCCGATCTGCCGTTCGGCTCCTATGAAGGTGGGCCGGCGGCAGCCCTGGCCACCGCCACCCGGTTCATGAAGGAAGGTGGCGCGCACGCGGTCAAGCTGGAGGGCGGCGAGCGGGTGGCCGACCAGATCGCCACACTGACCGCGGCCGGCATCCCCGTGATGGCGCACATCGGGTTTACCCCGCAGAGCGTCAACGCCCTCGGTGGCTATCGGGTGCAGGGGCGCGGTGACGCCGCCGAGCAGACCGTTCACGACGCGATCGCGGTGGCCGAAGCAGGTGCCTTCGCGGTGGTGATGGAGATGGTGCCCGCCGAGCTGGCCACCCAGATCACCGGAAAGCTGACCATTCCCACCGTCGGGATCGGCGCCGGGCCCAACTGCGACGCCCAGGTTCTGGTGTGGCAGGACATGGCCGGGATGACCACCGGCAAGACAGCTCGATTCGTCAAGCGCTTCGGCGACGTGGGCGGCGAGTTGCGCCGTGCCGCAGAGCAGTACGCCACCGAGGTGGCAGCGGGCACTTTCCCGGCCGAGGAGCACTGCTTCTAGAACGCCATGTTCATGCGGCGGTTCCAGCGTCGCCTCTCCTCCGGCGAGCCTCGCTAAACCGCCATGTCCGGGCGGTCCGGATGTGACAGGCTGGATGGCGTGTCTGCAACCGACCCGAGCACCTCTCGGTTTCGCGAGGTGGAACGCAAGTTCGACGTTGACGCGTCGGCGATCTCGCCGTCCTTCGACGGCATTGCCGGGGTCGCCCACGTCGAGCGGGTGTCGGCACAGGATCTTGCGGCCGTCTACTTCGATACCCCCGGGCATGACCTGGCCGCCCGACGAGTCACGTTGCGCCGGCGCACCGGCGGTCCCGACGCCGGCTGGCATCTGAAACTTCCTGCCGGGCTGGACACTCGCACCGAGGTGCGTGCACCCTTGGGCCCGGAGGTTCCAGACGAACTGCTCGACGTGGTGCGGGCGATCGTGCGGGATCGGCCGTTGGCACCGGTGGCACGAATCCACACCGCTCGCGGCGTGGTGGTGCTGCGCGACGATCAGGGTGAGGTGCTGGCCGAGTTCTGCGACGACCAGGTCACCGCGTCGGCGGGCGATGACGCTGAACAGCACTGGCGGGAATGGGAACTGGAACTGGGCAGCGGGGACATTGAGCTGCTGGACCGGCTGAGCAACCGGCTGCTCGACACCGGCGCCGGGCCGGCCGGCTACGGCTCCAAACTGGCCCGGGTGCTGGGCGCGCCGGCGGTTCCCGCGCACCCGACCGATCGCCTGCATCGGGCGCTGGCCGAGCAGATCGACCAACTGCTGGTCTGGGATCGGGCGGTGCGCGCCGACGCCGACGACGCGGTTCATCAGATGCGGGTGACGATCCGGCGGATCCGCAGCCTGTTGCAGGGCGAGGAGACGGCCCACGCCCCGCTCCTCGACGAACTGCAGGAACTGGGAGCGGTGCTCGGTGTCGCTCGCGACGCCGAGGTGTTGGCCCAGCGCTATCAGCAGGCACTCGACGAGCTGACGCCAGAGCTGGTCCGCGGGCCGGTAGGCGAACGGCTGGTCGGCGGTTCGCTGCGCCGCTATGAGACGGGGCGGCGACGCAGCCTGGCCGCGATGCGCTCCCCGCGGTACTTCCGGCTGCTCGACGGTCTTGACGATCTGGTCAGCGCTCCGGCCGCCGAACGGTACGCCACGGTGGACATCGCCTACCGGCGGCTGCGCAAGGCAGTGAAGGCCGCCAAGAAAGCCGCCGACCGCGACGCCGCGCTGCACCGGATCCGCAAGGCCGCCAAGCGGCTGCGCTACGCCGCGTCGGCGGCGGACAAGACGAAGATCGCCAAGCGGGCGAAGGCGATTCAGACCCTGCTGGGCGATCACCAGGACAGCGTGGTCAGCCGGGCACATCTGCTTCGGCAGGCCGATGCCGCCACTGCCGCCGGGGAGGACACCTTCACCTACGGGCTGCTGTATGCGCGCGAGGCCGACCTTGCCGCGCGGTGCCGTGCGCAGTTGCGGCCCGCGCTGCGCAAGCTCGACCGGGCGGTTTAGGGAGAGCCGAAGCTGGAACCGCCCCATGATCCGGGCGGTTTAGCGAGGCTCGACGCAGGAGAGCCGAGACTCAGAACCGCCCCATGGGCCGGGACTGTTCACTAAGAGTCGATGACGGCGCCGTGCTGCGGGCGTTGGGCGGCGTGCTGCCATTGGCCAGAGAAGGCGCCTTGTCCCCTGCGGGTGTGCCCGCCAGTGCGTCCAGTACCCGATCGATGTGGCCGGACCCCGTGAACTGGTCCACGGCGAACGAGAGTCGTTCATCGGTGGGTACAGGCGGCAGCATAGCGGGCAGGCGGTAGGTAGCCCAGCGATGAATGCCGCCGATGGTGGTTGTACTCGTGCTTCCAGTCGCCGATTACGACACGGGCCTGGGCCAGCGACCAGAAGCTGTTGATGTTGAGGCATTCGTCGCGGATGCGGGAGTTGAACGACTCGACGTAGCCGTTGCGCCAAGGCTCGCCGGGCGGGATGAAGTGCAGCCCGACCTGTCCGTCGGCCCAATCAGCCATTGCGCCGCAGGCTAATTCAGGTCCATTGTCACAGCGCAGCACCGCGGGATAAGTTCCGCGTTCGGCGGCCGCACGGTCGAGCTCGCCGATCAGGTGATCGCCGGTGATGCTGCGCTCGACCATGTCGCCGAGGCATTCGCGGGTGTGTTCGTCGATGATCGACACGATCTTGATCGGCCGCCCGTCGGTGGTGACGTCGAACTGGAAGTCGACGGCCCACACCCGGTCGGGAGCATCCGCGACGACCGCTGGCGGGGCGGTAGAGGTGCCGTGGCGTTTGCGCTTGCGGCGCTGCGGGACCCGCAGGCCTTCCTCGCGCCACAGGCGTTGGATCTTCTTGTGATTGACGATCCAGCCTTCGCCGCGGGCATCGTGGTAGGCCGGCCGGAAACCACGACGGGGATGGGTCTTGGCGTAGGCGCGTAGCCAGTCCCGCAGGGCGGCGTCGGGATCCTCGGGTGTCGCCGACGTGGGTTCGTGGCGTTGGGTGGCGCGGTGTTGCCCGGTGACGCGGCAGGCGAACCGTTCGCTGACCCCCAGCACACGCTGGAGGTGACGAACGGCTGCCCGCCGGCGTTCCGGGCCTAGAAGTTTCCCTTGGCGATCTCCCGCAGCGCGTCCTTCTCCAACTCGGCATCGGCCAACAGGCGCTTGAGGGTGGCGTTCTCGCGTTCGAGGTCCTTGAGCTTCTTGGCGTCCTCGGCTTTTAACCCGCCGAACTGGTTGCGCCACCGGTGATAGGTGGCCTCGGAGACCCCGAGTTCACGGCAGACCTCCGCGGTGTCCTTGCCCTCGGCCAGCAGCCTGTCGGCGGCCATCAGCTTGCGCACAACCTGCTCGGGGCTGTGCCGTTTCCTCGTCGTCATGATCTTGTCGAGCCTTCCTGCCCACAACGTGGGCCGCAAGACTCTCATAAACCATGGATCAACCGATCGGGGTCAGGCCAGATGAACCGGTCGGCACTGCCGCGAAGGCTGTCGTTCGTGTGTTGGGTCGTGTCGACCACAATCGGATTCCCCGATGCGAAGCGCACCCGGGCGGCGCGCCGGTACGTTCGCTCTCCGAAAGCGTCCATCGATCCGCAGACGCTGACATCGACGCCAGTGACCTGATTCAGTGGCCGGATCAGCGCATCGAGACTCTGCTCCTCCGCAGCGTCCGCAAGGCAATCCAGCTGTCCGATCACGTGTCTGTCGATCCAGACAAGACGGCACTGCCGATCTGGCAGCATCTCGCGAGCGAACCCTTCAACCGGCCAGCGCCTCACCAGCTCGCCGATCTGCTCTACCACGATCCTCGGCGGACGCGACCAATCCGGGAATATGTCCCGGGCGATCTGCCGGAGCTGTTCTTCGCTTGCCATGGACGACAAGTTAACCCGTAATCCCCACCTCGCGCAGTCCTGGGTGGCAGTGTGAGGACCTGGTAACGGACTGGGAACTCCGATGCCGTCGAGACAGCTCCGAAGGGGTACCAGCGCTTCGGGGCGGACGAGTTGGCCTGTAAGCCTGGAACTGACTTTTGGAATTTCCACAAGTCACGGCGACCGGGTGCCGTTGGTGACACGTAGCGGCCAACGGGTTGCAAATGCAGGTGAGAGCCATTTAGTCGACTCAACTCCAGCTGCCACCAGTGGGCGCAGAGTACTGCTGTGCGTAGCGTCTGCGTAGCGGCAGCCCGACCGGTACCCATGCTAGAGCTGCCGGGAATCGAAGCTGCCAATAGCGCGTCTAACCTCGATGTTTCCGTCTGGGGTCAGCACGAGACGACTTGGGCGAACATGCCAGAGAATAATATTGTGCTGACCACTTCAGCGCCCAGAATGAAACCGAATTACTGATCGCGTCGTTTGAATCACGCCGAGTCACATTCCTTCAATTGCACCAATAACTCTTTGGATTGCCGAGCGGGCGTACGCCACCCCGCTCATCGACGCCTGGACACCAGGCAAGTGGATGTAGACCTCATACGCCGCATGACTACCAGGAGATCTCGTCGCATTTTGAAAGTTCTTTAGCTGAGTATCGACCTGCCGATTTAAAGCCATCCTAGCTTTCTCTGCTGTCACACCGCTCACGCGAAGTTCCTTCAATTGCAACTGAATCCGCAGGTCATAAAAAGTGACCTTCTTATCCCGTCGCTCTCGCTCGACACCCAATACCACGTCGGTCCGACCCGACAAGCTTTGAAAAATACTGCCAGAAGCCCCCGATTCTTCACCAGGCAATGCTCTCAGCGAAAACTGTATTTCGGATAGCAATGCATCGCGGCCGAGTGGATTGTCGTCGGCGTCAATGAGCTTAGTCTCTATCGACACGAGGGACTCAATTATCGATGTGAAGTCAGGTGGACGCTTATCTGGATCGAGTTGGCTACAATTCCTGTAGAGAGTTACAAACTGGCTTGCGGCCTCGCCTACGTACCATCCTTTGGTTTTCCCTTCCAACGTCGCCACGTTATCGCTGGTACGGAATGGTAGCGGCGAGGAACCCACAGTTAGAAAATATGCGAGCTGGGCGAAGCTATACGTGTCTACGGTCGGGCGTCTTGCTAACTCAGACTGTGGATACTCAAAATACTCCGGAGCGCAATATGCCAGCGGTGCCATTGCCTCGCTGGCCAACCTGGAAGCCGTCGAAAACCACGATAAGTCGAAGTCGGTTAAGTACGGAAGCCAAGTGGCGGAAGCGCTCAATACGACCAGCAAGTTTTCGGGCTTGATATCGCGGTGCACGACACCCGCCTGATGCGCATGTTTCACCGTCTCAGCTGCCAGTATGAGTATGCGAATGGCGACGCTTGGATCGTCAGTTGGAGTAGGAATTAACGCAAGGTTTGAGCCTTCAATGTATTCCATATAAAACCCAAATGGTACAGAAGACTGTCCCTGCACCTTCACGACACGCGGATGATCCATTTGCTCCATTGCACGATAGCCACGGTCAAACATAGCCCGCTTATTTCGGTTATTGAGCTCATCGCCTCTGAAAATCTTTAGCGCTTCTTTATGGCCGTCAGACAGGGATTCGACCAGCCAAACTGTTCCAAATGATCCAGAACCGAGGTTGGCGATGACTCGCCTTCCATCGAAGACTAGTCCTTCCTCAAGATTCTGAAGAAAGACAAGCTTCGAATTTGCGCGGTTTAGTTCCGCCTGGAACGGCGCACTGTTAACGAGTTCTGGGTGATTCGTCGTCTTGGTGTCAAACCACCTCAGAATCGGTCGAAGCTTTCTACACGCAGCTCCATAGCCCGAATCTTGCCATTCGTTCAAGTATGACGCGAGTTCGACTTCATAGCTTGATAATTTCACTCTAGCGTCAGAAATCAGGCCCTCAATATCCACACCGGTAAGCGGGCGGGATCGGACTGGCTCGAAGCCTTTACCTAGCGTCTCCTCTCCGGCCGAGTCGGTGCGGTAAACGACATTCTGCACTCCGTTGTTGAAAACCTTCTTCACATAACTCGCCAGACCGTCAACCGTTACCGCGCCCCGGTGGTCCGCAGCGCCGCCTAGCATCCCGTCGATCAGGAAAGCGGTAAGGCCTCCGTTATTTGTGCTAACTGCACTGAATGCCTCGCCCCCTGGCCGGCATGCAGCGAGCACTGCGTGCGTTTCTCGTTGCACGCGAAGTTGAGAGTCCATCACATTGGCTGTCACAGGGCGCGCATCAACCCAAGCAGTCGCCGCCCCAGCGTGGCAACAATCGAGCATTGCAAACGTGCTCGAATTGTTCGATTGCTGGGCTTGGAGCAGCATGGCGAGGTGATGAACATCTAGCCCTTCATCGATCCGCTCTGCCCCAGACGTATGCAAGTAGACCGCGCCCCAAGTAGTCATGAAGCCGTGCCCACTAAAGTAGAAGAGGAGCGTTGAAGGCCTTTCTTCGGCCTGCTCTGTGAATGCATTTAATATTGCAGTGCGCGTCGCGTCAGGCCCGATGAGCCTGATCACCTCAAAACCATACTGCGGTTCAGCTAGTACCGTGGCGATGTCTTCCGCGTCGCCTTCCGCGTACGCCAACGGGTCAGTCGGATGTTCGTTGAGGCCCACAACGATTGCCCGCTTAGCCATGTCTAGTCGTCGAGTCCTTTGATGATCCAACCGAGGGAGTCATCGTAGGCGTATTCAACAATCGAGTTTCCCCGTCCCTCGAAGGCATCGTAAATGAATATTTCTGCGTCCAACGCACTGCTGGGCAAGATAATCGTCGAACCACTGCGCCTGTCAATCAGAACAAACTTCCCGGAAGCGTCCTCCTGCGTTGTAAGAATCTCGTTACGGACGTTCAATAGCCTATCGCGTACCTTCGCCGATGCATTCCTACCTGCTGTGATGCCGGAGCCGACCATCCCTCCGATACCCGCGGCCACCAAATTGTCGCGAACCGCCGCCCAATCGGTCTCCAGGAAGAATGTCCATGCCGCTTGGAGCGTCCCTCGCGTCTCGCTCCACTCAATCGCCGAGACACTCCCTATCTCCTGGAGTTGGACAAGTATTCGACTTTGAACAACAGCCCCAATATCCGTCGTGAGACGCGCAGTCAACTGTGGTGACGACATGGAAGGACCGTACACAATGGTGAAACGTATCGCTGCCTTCCGAGGTCATAGGTCCTTCGACGTATCAAATCCAAAGCACTGAGACACGGAGGCCGCCAACGCACGTCCCCAAACAGCGCCCAGGCCGATCTGACGCAGAAGCTGCCTCAAAACGCCTGTCACATAACAGATGTCGTGAGACTTTCGAGAGACGCTGCGCATACAGCCGCGTCGGTTTCACGCCCCGGAATACGCACCCACGTGCGTGCGTAGCAGCTGCGTAGCGCAAAGCCTTAGCGCCCCGCATGCTGGCCGGTCACCGTTGCGGGGCGGACGAGTTGGCCTGTAAGCCGGATTCTGTCCCGCACCACTGACGCGGTGCGGCGGCGACCATCCATCTGGGCACACCGTTGCCGGGTACCTCAAGCGGCCTACCCGCAGATTCGGGCGAGCAGCCCTCAAACACCTGCGCAGCCGCACCGAGATGCGGCCTTCTTGGCCTTGCTTCGGGTGGGGTTTACCAAGCCGTCCCGGTCACCCGGAACGCTGGTGCGCTCTTACCGCACCGTTTCACCCTTACCACCTTGCGGTGGCGGTCTGTTTTCTGTGGCACTGTCCCGCGAGTCACCTCGGATTGCTGTTAGCAATCACCCTGCTCTGTGAAGTCCGGACTTTCCTCGACCCGCCAAAAGCGAGCCGCGGCCGCCCGGCCAACTCGTCCGCGCTGATCACCGTACTACGCGGCACCCCGAGCAGCCGCACCGTAGACGGCGACCACCACCGAGCGGTCCGGGCTGTTCTCCGACCACACCCCGATCGCGGTGTTGGCGCAGTCCGACATCACCGCGAAATCGGTCGGGTTGTAGTACCAGCGGTTGAGGATCTCGATGCCGCTGGTGGCCACCGCGGGGTTGATCGCGACGGTCTGGGCCACCGGCCCCGGAAACCCGGCGGCCTGCGCGCGAGTCTGCGGCGTGGAGCCGTCCGACCCGAGGTCGCCGTCCAGTTCACGATGTCCAAGAACATCTTTGGCGTGCCACTCCGCGGCGAGCACCAGCCGCGGGTCCGCCATCACCTTCTCAGCGCAGCCGGCCTGATGATGAATGGTGTAGACGTTGGTCACCACGCTGTCGTTGAGGCGCGCGTTGTCGGCGCCGGCCACCGGCACCGACGCGGCACCGGCCATAACGATCAGCAGCAGCACCGCGCGGTGGACACCGAATCTCATCTGCCCTACACCGGGTCGAATTGCGAGACCAGCCACCGGCCGCCGACCTTATCCAGGCTGACCCGCACGCTTGAGGCGGTGTCGGTGGCCGGCCCTTTCCCCGAGGTGGTCGCCTGATCGACGAACAGCAACACCACGGCATGGCGGCTGTTCGCACTCACCGACGCCGCCGCCGGCACCCTGACGACCGTCGAGATCTGTTGCTGTTTAGCGCCGGGGGCCACAACGCTGCCGACCAGGTGGGTGTACTCGTCACGAAAGGAGCCCGTCATGGCGTCGGCGGCTGCCGCCAACGCCGCGTCGACGTTGTCGGGCCGGTAGGTCAGCATCGCGATCGCGGCATCGGTCGCGGCCTGCACGGACTCGGCAGCCGCCTGCTGCCTCACCTGCGCCGAAACGTCCTGCCAGCGCAGGTAACCGGCCGCCGCCCCCAGGACCGCAACCAGTGCGGACAGCGCGGCGACAACCACCAGACGCCGCAGCGTCGGCCGGCGGTCCGGTGCCACCGCTGCTACCGGTGGATCAGCAGCATCGGCGACAGCGTCGTCGACCGTGGGTGCATCAGTTGTGGGCGCTATGGACATGGCCACCTCCGTTCACGGAATGAAGACGATGTTGGAGACCTTGGGACCGTCGTCGGTGCGTTGCAGGCTGATCCGCATGCGCCAGCGGCGCGGCTCCGGCACGACGTTTCCGGCCATCGTGGTGCGCACCGCGACCGCCAGCAACACCTCGGCCCGGTCGCCGTCCACCGATTCGAGCCCGGCCTCGGTGACGGTGCCTTCGGACTCCGAATGCGCCTGCTGGACAACGTCGACGAAGGGCCGGGACCGCTGGGTGAAGTCGTCGCGGAACTCCCCCGTCGTCGCGTCGATGATGCGCTGCACGTCGGAATCGGCCTGGGCGTAGCTGATCGTGGTCAGGTTGACCGCGGCTTGGCGCGCCACCTGAACGAACTGTTCGCGCTGTTCCTGGGCCTGCTGGTTCGCCTGGATGCGGTATCCCAACCAGCCCAGGGCACCGGTGAGCACGAGCCCCGCCAGGCCCACGACGGCGACGGCGATCACCCGGTGGGTCGTCCCGCCGCGTCTCGCCGGTGTACCGGTCTGCGTCACGGGTTGGGGGGTATCAGCATCGTCTGCCATGTCTGCTCCTTCTGCTGCGGGACCAGGTCTGCCTGGATGTGTCGTTGGCCATCGGGCCCGAGGTAGCTGCCGGTGGCCGGGTCATAGGGGACGAAGGCGACCGGCGGATCCTGCGGCACGGCCTGACCGGACGCCGTGGCGTTGGGGTCGCCCTTCCAGTTGTAGCCGTCGTTGAGTGGCACGTACCATTCGTCGCTCTCGCACATCTCGACCGTGGCCGCACGTTTCGCGGGATTGTTCTCACACGGAATGTTGCGGGCGCCACGCACATTGAGGTCGGAGTCCTGCGGCACCCGGCAGTACAGCTCGCCGGCGGGCCGGTCGGGGTAGTCGACGGAGGCCGGGACCCGCTGCTGGCGGGCCGGCAGAAATCCGGTGTTGCACGGCGGCGGGTAGTTCATGTTCAGGTTGAAGTCCAGGTAGATCCCGCGGTAAGGGGTGTTGAGGCCCGAATCGGCCAGGGTGATGGCCGACATCACCGCGGTGCCCTGCGGGAAGAGCACCAGCAGTTGCTCGATTCCCTGACGGAACGTCACGGCGATCTGCCCCAGGCTGACCATGTTGGCCAGCAACACCGGTAGGGCCGGGGCCACCCGACCCAGCAGCGCGTTGGCCTCATCGAGTGCCGGGGCGCCCAGGCTGAGTAGGCCGGCGAAGGCCCGGTCCTCCGCGGCGAGCTGGCCGGTGATCGATGCCAGTTGCTGCGCCCAGGTCACCACCGAATCCGCGGTCTGGACCTGCGAATTCAGCACCGGCGGGGTCTCGTCGATCAACTGTGCCAGCGGTTGCGCGGCCTGCCCGCCCTCGATGGCCAGCGAGGTCGATCCGGCGACGATCCGCGACAGCTCGGACCCTAGGCCGCCCACGGCCTTGTTCGCCTCGTCGACGACGGTACGTAGGTCGTCGTGCGGAATCGCCTGCAGTGCACGGTTGGTGGCATCCAGCAGGTGGGCGATATCGGCGGGAATCCGCACACTGTCCACCGGAATCACATCGCCGGCGCGCAGCGTGCGGTGGTCGCCGGACCCGGGGGCCGGGGTCAGTTCGAGGAACTGTTCACCGATCGCCGAGCGGCTGTGCACCGCGGCTGTCACCGGGGCGGGCACCTTGATCGACGAGTTCAGCTTGAGCACCGCACGCACCCCGTCGGCATCGACGCCGATGGAGCTGACCCGGCCGATCTCGGTACCGCGGTAGGTCACCACCGATGTCGGGTACAACCCGCCGGAGGCCGGCAGTTCGACGGTGACGGTGTAGCGGCCGATGCCGAACAACGCCGGCACCTTGACGAATCCGAATGCCATGACCCCACCGGCCACCAGCGTGACGGTGGCCAGGATCGCCAACTGGGTCCAGACGGTGCGCGAGAGCCGAAACACGTCAGTACCCCCCGAAGTGGTAGGGGGCCACCAACGGATTGCCCGCGGTGTAGGGGCTGGGCATCTGGCCGACGGTTCTCCCCCACTGCATTTCCAGCTCGGTGAGGTTGCCTTCCCAGCGTGTTCCGGTGAAGATGCCGCTGTCGATCCGGCTCAGCGTCAGGTCGACGACCAGGCTGATGTTGGCGAAGTCGCCGCGGAACCAATTGGGGATGTTGCTCTTGACCCAGGGATAGGTGGACAGGAAGTCGAGGCCCTGCGTCAGCGCCGGACCGGCGTCGGCCAGCGAGCGCAGCACTGGGGCGATGTTGCGCAGGTTGGCCACCAGCGACTCCCTGCTCTGCTCGACAGTGGAGACGGCGATGGCGCTGAACTTTCCGAGCGCGTCGGCGGCGTCGGCGATCTTGGTGCGCTCCTGCGCCAGCACCGCCAGTGCCTGCGGGATCGTGGTCAGTGCCCGCTCGACGGTTCGGTTCTGTCGGGCGAACTGGCCGACCAGACCGTTCAGCTTCTCGGTGGCCGAGATGATGTCGTCGGTCTGATCGTTGAGTGCGGCGATGAAGGTGTCCAATTGCGTGAGCAGGCTGCGCATGTCGCTCTCACGTCCCGCCAGCGCGCGAGCAAAGCTCTGGTTGATCTCCTGAAGCTGTGCCAGTCCGCCACCGTTGAGCAGCAGCGAAACCGACGCCAGGGTCTGCTCGGTGGTCGGATAGGTGGCGGCCTTCGACAGCGGGATGACGGCGCCGTCTTGCAGTTCGCCGCGCGGCGGCTCGTCGGTCGGTGGCGCCAACTCGATATGCATCGAACCGAGCAGGCTGGTCTGTCCGACCTTGGCGGTGCTGTTCGCCGGCAGGTGCACACTGTTGTCGATGCGCATGGTCACCAGCGCGTGCCAGTCCTGGACCTCGATCTTGGTCACATTGCCCACGTTGACGTCGGCGACCCGCACCCGTGAGTTCTGCTGAATGACCACGACATCGGGTAACTGGGCCGAGATCGTGTAGCTGCCGTCGCCGCGTCCGGTGCCCGGCAGGCTCAGCGAGTTCAGGCCCCGCCACTGGCAGCCGGTGGCCCCGGAGGCAATGGTGATGCTCAGCGCGATGACCACGAGCCGCTTCATGGGGTGCCCTCGGGAGGAGCCGACGGCAGCAGCAGGCCGGGCAGTCCCAGCTCGGGGTCGAGGGGTTGGCGGGGCGGTTCGGCCGGCTGTTGGGCAGCGCCCGGCCGGAGCCGGTCTTCGCTGTAGGTGATCTCGTTGGGCCGCGCCGCGGTGCCCACGAACGGGTTGCCGCCGATCGGCAGGAAGTTGTACTGGCGGTTCTTGATGATCGGCGCCAGATATTGCACGCACAACTTCGATGCCTGCAGTGAGTTCGCCCGCGCCAGAGCTTCGATGCCGCCGCAGATGAATTGGACGGTGGTGGCGAAGTTCCCGAGCGCCATCACCCCGGTGATCGCACTTTGGGCCGGCTGGTAGATGTTCACGAAATTCTGGAATACCGAGGGGGCGATGTGCAGCACCTGTTTGAGGTCGCCGCGGCTTTCGTTGAGTGCGGTGGTGATCGCCGTCAGGTGATCGACGGTGACGCCGAAGCCCTCCCGGTTCTCGCCGATGAATCCGCGTAGGTCGTTGACCACGCCGTCGAGGCTCGTCATCGCGTCGGCGAATTCGCGGGGCGAATTGTTCAGCAAGGTGGTGATATCGGCGAGGTTGACGTTGAACGCCGCCAGCAGGTCGCTGCTGGAGGTCAGCGCCGAGATCAGCAGTTGCATGTTGCGGACCGTGTTGAAGATGTCGGTGCTGTGATCGCCCAGCGCCGACATCGCCTGCGACAGTTTGATCACCGTCTCGCGTGCGGTGTCGCCCTGACCCCGCAGGTTGGCCGCCGCGGTGTTGACGAAGGCGCCGACGGCGCTGCGGCCGGCGGTGTCAGACGGCTGCAGCGAATCGGTGAGCTTCTCCAGCTGCTGCCGAAAGTCGTCCCATTCGACCGGAACCGCCGTGCGGTCCTGGCCGATGCTGGCACCGTCGGCCAGTTCGGGGCCACCGGTGTAGGCCGGGACAAGCTGGATCGCCCTGGCGCTCACCAGCGACGGCGACAGGATCGCCGCCCGTACATCGGCGGGTACCTGGTACTGGCGGCCGACGGAGAAGGTCACCTTGGCGGTGTCCGGGAAGGGTTCGATGCGCTCGACGGTGCCGACGGCAACCCCCAGGATGCGGATCTCGTCGCCGGTGTAGAGCCCGTTGGTGTTGGTGAAGTAGGCGGTGTAAACGTGCTTGCGCAGCTGCGCCCAGGGCGGGCCGGCCACCAGGAACACTGCGCTGACAAGGCTCGACACCAATACGGCTGCGGTCGCCAGCCGCAGGAGTCGCGCGCGGCTGGCCGGCAGGGTTACACCGGCCACGGAGTGCGTGCCCATGTCAGTTGCCCCCGTCTGCCGCCGGACCGAGCGCGGGCGGGCCTGGGGGTGGTCCGCCCGGTGGCGGCGCCGGCAGCGGCTCTCGGTAGGGATAGCGCGGGTCTCCGGGTTTGCCGGTGATGGCGTCCGGCAGGGTCAGATTGGGTTCGCCGCCCTGTCCGGTGCGAGGAAACGGCATCGGCAGTGGCGGGGTGCCGGGCTGGCCGACGGCCGGGTCGTTCAGCTGCGAGGGCAGCAGCACATTGGGGTCCAGACCCAGATCGGAGAAGGCGGCTTCGATGGCCGGCTGCGCCAGTTGGCCCGGGATCAGGTTCACCACTGAGGCTTTGAAGAACGGCCCGGATCCCAGCACCTCGCCGAACGACATGGCGTAGCGGCGAAACAGGTAGAGCGTGCGCTGCAGGTCGGCTCGGCGGTTGTCGAGGATCTCCAGGACGCCGTTGAGCTTGTCCACCGCGGGCTTGAGTTGCTGACGGTTGTCGTCGACCACGGCCGACACCTGTCGCGATACCGCGGTCAGATTGGCCATCAACGCGTCGATGGAATTGCGTTGTGACAACAGTTCGCTCAGCAGGGCGTTGCTGTTGGCGACCAGGCCGGCGATCTGTTCGCTGCGCCGCGCCAGTACCCCGGTGACGTTGTTGGCGTCGGCCAGCAGTTGACGCAGCGTGGCGTCGCGCTTGTCGAGGGTGTCGGAGAAACGAGCCACTCCTTGCAGTGCCATCTTGAGGTCCGGTGGGGTGTCTTTGAAGGTCTCGGCCAAGGTGGTTAGCGCCGAGGACAGCTGGGTGGTGTCCAGGCCGCTGATGACGGCGGTCAGATCTCCCAGGGCATCCGGCAAGTCGTAGGGCGACGTGGTGCGTTCCACCGGTATCGGACCGGTGAGATGGCCGTCGCCGCGCGGGGTCAGTTCCAGGAACTTGTTGCCCAGCACCGTCTCGGTCTTGATCGCGGCCTCGGTCCGGTCGCCGAGCACGACTCCCTTGCGGACCGTGAACGTCACCCGGACCCGGTTGCCCTCCAGCCGCAGACCGGCAACCCGGCCGACGTCGAGCCCCGACACCCGGACGTCACTGTTGGATTTGATGCCGCCGGCCTCGGTGAAGTAGGCGGCGTAGTCGGAGGTGCCCTTGACCAGCGGCAGCCTGTCATAGCTGAACACCGCCACCACCAAGGCGATCAGCAGGAGTATGCCGGTGACGCCGACCGCGGGCCGGTTGCGTTCGGCCAGCGGTTTGATGGTGATCCGCGGCAGCTTCGGTCTGGTCATTTCGGGGCGCACCGTCCGGTCGTCTGGTTCATGATCTTGGAGTAGAGCGGTTGGCCGCCTTTGCCATTCACCTTGATCACCAGGTCACACATGTAGAAGCCGAAATAGTCGCCGTAGAGCCCGTTGCGCGCCAGAACCTGGTAGGCGTCGGGCAGTGTCTTGACCAGGTCGTCGACGTAGTCGCGGTCGGCCATCACTTGGCCGGCGGCCCGATCGGTTTGTGCCACCACGTCACGAATGGGTTCGCGGGCCACGGTCAGTAGGTCGGCGACCGTGCCGGCGGCGGCGTTGATGTAGGCCACGCCCTTGGTGATGTCGGTGCGGCGATCCGCCAGGCCCTGGACCATCTGGGTCAGCGAGTCCAGCCCGTGTCCGAATTCGCGGTCGCGGGTGCTGAAGGTGCCCAGCACGGTGTTGAGGTTGGTGATCACCTGGCCGATCAGTTCGTCGCGGCCGGCCAGCGTCGTGGTCAATGCCGAGGTCTGCGCCAACACCGAGGCGATGGTGCCGCCCTGGCCCTGAAATACCTTGAGCAGTTCGCCGCTGAGCGCGTTCACCTGGTCGGGGTCCAACGCGCGGAACAGGGGCCGGAATCCTCCGATGAGGGCATCCACGTCGAGTGCGGGTTGGGTCCGCGTCAGCGGAATGGTCTGGCCCGGTTGCAGGGTGCGTACCGACCCCGCGCCTTGCTCCAACGACAGGTAGCGGTCGCCGATGAGGTTTTCGTAGCGCACCGCGGCCCGGGTGCCCTCGGTGAGCGTCAGCCCCCGGTCGATCGAGAAGTCGACCGTGACGGTGCCGTCGGGATGCAGCGCCATGTTGGTGACCTTGCCGATCTCGACACCGGCGATGCGAACGAAGTTGCCGCCCTTGAGTCCCGACACGTTGGTGAACTCGGCCCGATAGCCGACCCGGGAGTCGAATCGGAACTGTCCGAAGACCGTGACCAGGATGAAGATGAACACCAAGCACGTCACCGTGAACAACACGACCCAGGTCAGGGTCTTGCCGATATTGCCTCTCATGGCGACTCCGGCCCGGGCGCGGGCGGTCCGGGATAGCGGATTCTTGGCGGTTCCGGCTCGGGCTTGGTGACCGGGAAGTAGTTGGCGAAGCCGGGAAAGCCGATGCCCGGGTTGGGCCGAACGTCCAGGCCGGTGCCGAATCCGGTGTCGGTCACCAGATACTTCACCGGGAAGTTCTTGCTAACGTCGGGCAGCGAGCCGCAGCTGGGCCTGCCGCCGGGTCCGCCCCGGGCGTTGACCAAAGGCAAGTTGTCGGGGTAGCGATACGGGTCGTCGCCGGCGAGCATCGCGGCGTCCATGATGACCGATCTACCGTTGCCGCCCATGGCGTCTCGTCCGCCGTTCTCCAGGAACCATTGGGCCCCTTGGAACAGGCAGGTGTAGGTCGGCGAGTACTCCTCGAGCAGATCGGTGGTCGGCGCCATCAGGTTGAGCGCTTGAACCAGTCCGGGCTGGTTTGCGCCGATGGTGTCGATCCCGGTCGCGGAGAATCCGACCGCGGCGAGCAGCAGCGCGTCGAGTTCGCCGGCCTGGCCGGACAGGGTGGTGCTGGTGGTGGAGGCGGAGTCCAGGATTTCCAGGATGTTCTGCGCGGCAACGGAATATGCCTGGGTGGTCTGGCCGAACAGTTGCCAGTCGCGCTGCACGGTCGGCATGCGTGGGTTCACCGCTGTCAGCATCGTGTTGGCGCCGGTGATCGCGCGCCCGATGAGGTCTCCCCTGCCCCGCACCGATTCGGCCACCGCCGAGAGCACCGAATTGAGCTTGGCGGGGTCGATGGCGTGCACCACCGCCTGCAGGTTCTCGAACATGGTGTTGACTTCCACCGTCACGTTGCGTGAGCGCAGCACCGCGCCGGCCTTGAGCCGTTGGCCACTGGGTCCGCCGGAGGGAATGACCAGATCGACGTACTTGGCGCCGAACGCTGTACTGGACTTGATCTCGGCTTCGATGTTGCTCGGCAGGTATCCGAAGGGCCGCGGGTACATCTTCAGATTCAGGGTGGACAGTCGGGCGTGGTCGTTCCCCGGCTGGCTGCCAATGGATCTCACCTCGCCGATCTGAATACCGCGAAGTTTCACCTTCGCCCCGTTCTCCATCACCAAGCCGGCTCGATCGGAGACCAGCGTGAGAGGGACATAGCCCCGGAACGCTCCGGAGAACAGCAGGGCGGTCATGGCGCACAAGGCCACGATCACCACCACCAGGACGGGCGACCACCAGATCGGGTCGATCCCGCCGCGGCGGGCTCTGTTGTGGGTGCTGATGCTCATCGACTCACCCCGCCTCACCCCGCCTCACCCCGACAGGTGGAAGTTGCCGGACTGTCCGTAGACGGACAGTGTGATGGTCAGCAGCACAAACACCGTCGCGGTGACCGAGGTTCGCACGGCGCGGCCGACGGCCTCACCCACCCCGGCCGGGCCACCGCTGGCGGTGAAGCCGTAGTAGGTGTGCACCACCATGACCGCGGTGGCCATCGACAGCGCGGCCAGAAACGACCACAGCAGATCGGTGGGCTCTAAGAAGGTGGAGAAGTAGTGGTCGTAGACGCCCCGTGACTGCCCGTAGATGACGGTGGTGCCGAACCGAGTCGCCAAGAACGCCATCAGCACCGCGACGGTGTAGAGCGGGATCACCACCAGCACGCCGGCCACGATCCGGGTGGCGGCAAGGTAGGTGATCGACCGAATGCCCATTGCTTCTAGCGCGTCGATCTCTTCGTTGATCCGCATCGAACCGATCTGCGCGGTCGCACCGGCACCGATGGTCGCGGCCAGCGCCACCCCGGCGGTGGCCGGGGCGATGAACCGGACGTTGAGGAAGGCGCCCAGGAAACCGGTCAGTGCTTCAATTCCGACGTTGGACAAGGTGTTGTAGCCCTGCACGGCGATCAGGGCCCCGGTGGACAAGGTGAGGAAGCCGACGATCACCACGGTGCCGCCGATCACGGCCAGGGCACCGGCTCCCATTCCCATCACCGCGATCAGCCGCAGCACCTCGCCGGGGTAGCGGCGGACCGCGTCGCCGATGGCGGCCAGTGCAGCGCCGTAGAAGGCGGTCTGTTCGCCTACACGCCGGGCGGTCTCCGCGGCCGTCATGGCGCGACCTTCACACCGAAGGCGGTGGCCAGGATGTTGATCAGAAACAGCGCCATGAACGCGAACACCACGGTCTCGTTCACCGCATTGCCCACCGCCGTCGGGCCACCGCCCACCGACAACCCCTTGTAGCAGGCGATCAGCCCGGCGGACAGGCCGAACAGCAACGCCTTGATCAGCGAAACCACTACCTGCGGCAGTCCGGTCAACAGCGTCATCCCGGCCACGAAAGCGCCCGGCGTGACGTGCTGCACGAACACCACGAAGGCATAGCTTCCGGTCAGGCCCACCACCGCGACCACCGAATAGAGCATCACCGCAACGAATGTCGCCGCGATGACGCGGGGAACCACGAGTGCCTCGACGGGATTGACGCCGATCACCTTCATTGCGTCGATCT
Source organism: Mycolicibacter sp. MU0102 (assembly GCF_963378105.1). Lineage (NCBI taxonomy): Bacteria > Bacillati > Actinomycetota > Actinomycetes > Mycobacteriales > Mycobacteriaceae > Mycobacterium > Mycobacterium holstebronense. The sequence goes on along the minus strand of NZ_OY726398.1, from coordinate 1,830,853 downwards.
CCTCGCGAATCGTGCGGGCACCCAGATCAGCGCACATGGCGGTGGCGCCCGCCCCCGACACGACGATGGCGGTGACCACCGGGCCGACCTGGGTGACGGCCGCCAGCGCCGCGCCGGCGCCGGACAGGTCAGATGCGCCGATCTCCAGCAGCACGATGTTGAGCGTGAAGACGATGAGCACGGTGTAGGGAATCGACAGCATGATTGTCGGGACGATCGACACCCGGGCCACGAACCAGATCTGATTGATCAGCTCACGCCACGCCCACGGGGGTCGCGCCATCGCCGCGAACGTCTCGCCGGCAAGCACGACGAAATCGCCGACCGCGATCGCGGGCTTGGTCCAGGAGGGCCCGCTCATCGCTGCCTGCCTCTGATGTTCGCCAACGCGTCAGCCCGTTCGCGCGCGCACGAGCAGACCGGTCGATGACAGCTCCGCCACTGTCCCACCAGATGCGCATGTCACTGCTGATCTCCCGCGCATTGCCACTCCCCTCCTGTAGTTGGCCGAACAGTAGGAGTGCAGGAATTAGCTGTCAACGACCCCAAATGGCCTACTACCGCGCTGTTCACGGAAGCTGCTGGTTGCCAGGCGCCGGCGATTTGGCGCACGGCGATTTAATCGAACCGACCCGAACGACGGCACTCATCGCGTCCCGCAGCGCGGTTTGCGGGCCGTGGCGCACACTCGATAGCACCCGACCGGAAGGACCCCCAGCCATGGCGACGACGATGACGCGCTGGGAACGGCGGGTGAATGCCGGCGATTGGGACGCCGTGGCCGCCGAGCTCGATGAGTGCGGCGGCGCCCTGCTGCCGCGGCTGCTGACCGTCGCCGAGGCCGCGCGGCTGCGGCGTTGCTACGCCGACGACGAGCGCTTCCGTGCCACGGTCGACATGCAGCGCCATCGCTACGGGTCCGGGCAGTACCGGTATTTCGCGGCGCCGGCACCCGATCCGGTCGATGCGCTCAAGCGCGCGCTGTACCCGCATCTGCTGCCGATAGCCCGGGACTGGGCTACCCGGCTGGGCCGCGACGCGCCCTGGCCCGACGACTTCGACGAATGGTTGCAACAGTGCCACCGGGCCGGTCAGACCAAACCGACCGCGCTGATGTTGCACTACGGCCCCGGCGACTGGAATGCACTGCACCGGGACCTCTACGGCGAGTTGGTGTTTCCGCTACAGGTAGTGATCAACCTCAGCGACGCCGCCGTCGACTACACCGGGGGCGAGTTCCTGCTTGTCGAGCAGCGCCCGCGTGCGCAGTCTCGGGGCGTGGCCGTGCAGCTGCCGCACGGCCACGGTTATGTGTTCACCACCCGCGATCGCCCGGTGCGCTCCACCCGCGGCTGGTCGACGGCGCCGGTGCGCCACGGCGTCTCGCCGATCCGCTCGGGTGAGCGCTTCACGCTGGGGCTGATCTTTCACGACGCCGCTTGAAAGACGCCGCTTTAGCGCACGGTTGCCTTACGCCGCAACAGGATCACGTTGTCGGTCAGCACGCCGGTCTGGTCGTCGGGCCCAATGGCGTCGCGCTCGGCCGTCCCGAGCCGTAGCAGCTCCCACTGCGCGTCATCGAGCGTCAATCCCGCCAGTACCTCTTCGGCCGTGGCGAAGTGGTGCTCGTGGACGTGCTCGCCGGCCCATGGCGGCGCGGCGGCGTGGTCGACGATTAACAGTCGGCCGCCCACCGCCACGGCGTCGGCCGCCCGGCGCAGCACTGCTTCGCGTTCCAGTGGCACCGGTGAGTGCAGGAACTGCGCCGACACCAGGTCGAATCGGCCGGCGGGGAAGCTGGTGGACAGATCGTGACGTTCGAAACAGATGCGCGAGATCACCTGGCGCTCTTGAGCCGCGGCGCAGGCACGTTCCAGCGCGTTGGCCGAGACATCGACCGCCACCACCTGCCAGCCGTCTTCAGCCAGCCAGATCGCGTCGGCACCCTCACCGCAGCCCAGATCCAGTGCCCGGCCCGGCGCCAGATCCGCGGTGATCTCGGCGAGCTGGACGTTGACCCGCCCGCTCCACACCGGATCATCGCCACCGTAGAACTCGTCCCAGAATTCGCGCGGGTCGCGCACGGCGTCGGTCATCGGTCTGTGTTCCTTCCGTTCATGACTGGCGGCAACGGCAATCCGTAGTCGTCGGCGGCCAGGCTCTGCACCACCGCCGCCGCGGCGCGGGAGCCCGCCGCGATCGCGGCAGCCACCTGTGGCATCTCCCCCGTCAGGTCCCCGGCGGCAAATACCCCGGGAACCGAGGTGCGGCACGATGGATCGACGCCGACCGGGTCCTGGGCCACGGGACCGGGAGCCGCAACGGCCACGCCGAGGCGCTCGGCCAGCTGATCGCGCTGCCGCAGGGCCGCCGCCACCAGAAGTCCGCGCCTGGGCAACCGATCACCGTCGGCGAACACCACCGCCGACAGCTCGTCGTCGTGCGCGTCCAGCGCCGCCACCGGCCGCTCGTCTACCCGGACGCCGGCATCGGCCAGCCGGGCGCGGTCGTCTGCGTCGAGCTCGGCCGGACCTCCGGTGAGGACCACGATGTCGTCGCTCCAGCACCGCAGCAGCAGAGCCAGGTGAACGGCCCGGGCACCGTCGGCCAGTACGGCCAACGGCAGATCCCGCACTTCCCAGCCGTGGCAGAACGGGCAGTGAAACACCGAACGGCCCCACAGCTGCGCGATGCCGGGGAGATCGGGTGGCAGGTAGGTCATTCCGGTGGCCAGCAGTATGCGGCGGGTTCGTTCTTCGCGACCGCCGAGAAGCCGCACCACGAACTCGCCGTCGACGCTTTCGATGTCTGCCACCTCACCGGCGCGGATCTGCACACCGTAGGAGGCGAGTTCGTCTCGGCCGAGCCGATAGAGCTCGGCTGGCGGACGGCCATCGTGGCCCAGCAAGCCGCCGATTCCGTGCGCGCTGCGGTTGCTCTGCTGGCCGGCGTCGATCAGCAGGGTGTTACGCCGGGCTCGGCCCAGCACCAGACCGGCGCTGAGCCCGGCCGCGCCGCCGCCCACCACGATGCAATCCCAGATTTCGCTCATGCATCGAGCATGCAGCCTCCAGAGCAAAACAGCACGCTCGTTTGCCAACCAGGCAAATAACCCCTAGTGCCCGACTTTCAGGAGGCAGCCACCCCCCAGCCCAGCCAGCGCGAGGTCACCAGCACCAGCCCCAACGACACCGTGGCCACCACCACCAACCCGATGACAGCCACCAGCAGTGGCCGCCAGCCCGCCCGGGCGATCTGCCGAAAGTCGGTGGACAGGCCGACGCCGGCGAACGTCAGCAGGAACGCCCACCTCGATACGTTGCCCAGGCTGGCCAGCTGAGGCTTGTCCAGCCATCCCAGGGTGGCCACCGTCGACACCACCAGGAAACCCAGGACGAATTTGGGGAACTGGCGCCAGATGAACGCCGCCTTGGCCCGAAAACCGGATGCCACCTGGTCAGCCTGCCCGCGCGCCGCCCAGTACACCGCAAACCCCAGCACCACGAACCCGATCAGGGCGTTGCGGACGGATTTCACCAGCACTGCGATCTTGCCTGCCTCATCGGAGAACAGGTAACCGGTGGCGGTGGTCTCGGCGGTGTTGTCCACGGACAGACCAGCCCACAACCCGAACTCATGGTCGCTCAACCCGATCAGGTGGCCCAGCGGCGGCAACACGAACAGGCCCACCGCACCGAGCGCCAGGATGGCGGCAATCGCATAGCTGACGTCGGAGTTCTTGGCCCGGATAGCGCCCTTCGACGCGATGATCGCCGACACCCCACAGATCGAGGTGCCGATGGCCAGCAGCGACCCGAGCTTGCCCGACAAACCGAAAAGGTGCGCTGCGCCAAGGATTATCGCGCCGGCGATCGTCATGTCCAGCAGAATCTGAATCAGGCTGATACCGCCTAGTTTGGCGATGTCACCGAGCACGAATCGAGAACCCAGCGCGACGATGCCGACCTTGAGCCAGAATTCGTAGGTCAGCACGCCCGGCAGAAAGACCCGGTGCAGTCCCACGGTGTTTCGGATTACGAGTCCGATGACGATGGCCCACAACACGTATTCGATGTCGGGCACCGTCGCGTGCAGCGCATGGCCCAGCGCCAGCCACCACCGCTGGGCATACTTGCCGAGCAGGCCCACGGTGAGCAGCAGGGCGAACCCGGGCAGATAGTCCAGCGGGCGCCGGCTGGTGAAGATCGCCTCTGGTTCGGCGTGGCCTGAATCCAGCTGTGTCGTGGTCATTTCCTCACCACGGAATCTTCGGAAGCAAATCGGCCAGGGCCAGCGCAATGAGCACGCCGACCACGAGGTTCGCCCAGCCGTCCACGCCCAACCACTTCATCTGCGGCCTCTCTTCAGCGGTTCGGGCGTAACGGTATGACATCGCCGGTGCGCGATGACAGAGTTCAAATCACCGTCGCTGAAAAGGCGCACTCATGCTTGCCGTCCCACCGAAGGTGCTGGCAACCTGGATTGCTATGCAGGCAAACACGGGCGACGGCGGCGTAGATCTATTGGTGCGGCGTCGACTGCGTGAGCTGCGCACCCAGCAGGGGCTGACCCTGGAGGACGTGGCGACTCGCGCCGGTATCGACGTCTCGACGTTGAGCAGGCTGGAATCGGGCAAGCGACGCCTGGCATTGGATCATCTGCCCCGGCTGGCCGAGGCACTGTCGGTCAGCACCGACGACTTGCTGCGCGCCCCGCAGCACCAGGACCCGCGCGTGCGGGGCGCCTCGCACAGCCACAACGGCATCACCTACTGGCCGCTGACCCGCCACGGCCCGGCCGGGGGTCTGCACGCCTTCAAGATCCGGATCGGTATGCGCCGCCGGCGCCCCGCCGAGTTGCCGGTGCACGAAGGCCACGAGTGGATGTACATGTTGTCCGGCCGGCTCCGGTTGGTGCTGGGCGACGATGATTTCCTGATCGGGCCCGGCGAGGCGGTCGAGTTCTCCACCTGGACACCGCATTGGTTCGGTGCCGTCGACGGTCCGGCCGAGGCCATCGTGATCTTCGGAACCCACGGCGAACGCGTGCACCTGCACGACTGACCCGCAGGCCAGCGGCTACAGGTAGGCCGTCTGATTCACCAGCCGCACCGACGCCGGCCCGTCGCCGTAGAACTCGGCGATGCTCAACGACGCCAGGTCCAGGTGCAGCCGATACAAGATGGCGGGGCCGGCATCCAGCGCCAGGCGCAGCACGGTCTTGATCGGTGTCACATGCGACACCACCAGCACGGTGGTGCCGGCGTGGTCGGCGACGATTCGGTCGCGCGCGGCCTGCACCCGCTGCTGTACGGCGTCGAAGCTCTCCCCGCCGGGGGGCTGCGTGGAGGTGTCCTTCAGCCAGCGGCGGTGCAGTTCGGGATCGCGCTCGGCGGCCTCGGCGAAGGTCAGCCCCTCCCAGGCCCCGAAGTCGGTTTCGGTCAGGTCCTCATCGACGGCCACGTCCAACCCAAGCAGTCGCGCCGCCGCCTCGGCGGTGTCGCGGCAGCGCTGCAGGGGCGAGCTGATGACCGCCGCGATACCGCCGTGCTGGGCCAGGTAGCGCGCCGCGGCATCGGCCTGTTGCCGGCCGGTGTCGGTCAGCGGCGGGTTGCCGCGTCCGGAGTAGCGCCGGTGCACCGACAGTTCGGTCTGCCCGTGCCGCAGCAACAGCAGCCGAGTAGCCGTTCCCGTCGCACCGGTCCAGCCGGGAGCCGCGGGCGCCGTCTCCACCGGCTTCGGTGCAGGCCTGTCGATTCCGGCGGCGGCGTCCATCGCCTCGTTCGCCAGCCGGTCAGCATGGGAATTCTTCTCCCGCGGAATCCAGGAGTAGCGGACATGGTCGAACCTCGACGCCAGCTCGCGGGCCTGCCGGTGCAGCGTGACCAGGTCCGGGTGCTTGACCTTCCACCGGCCGGCCATCTGCTCGACCACCAGCTTGGAGTCCATGAACACCGCTACCTCGGCGGCGCCCAACCGGGCCGCCTCGGTCAATCCCGCGACCAGGCCCCGGTATTCGGCAACGTTGTTGGTGGCAACACCGATGGCCTCCTTGGCCTCGGCGAGCAGCGAGGTGCGATCGGCGGACCACACCACCGCCCCGTAGCCGGCCGGGCCCGGGTTTCCGCGCGACCCACCGTCGGCTTCAACGACGACCTTCATCCCCCCACCTTCACCGGCCAGAGCACTAACCGAAGTTCTTGACCCGCAGCAGGATCGTGTTGCATTCCGGGCACCGCAGGACCTCTTCGGGCTCCGCTGCCGAGATCTTCGCCAGCTGGCCGCGGTCGATTTCGATCCGGCAGGCGCCGCACTGTCCCCCGCGCAACAGGCCCGCGCCGACTCCCGCCGAGGCCCGCTGCCGCTCATAGAGCGCCAACAGCTCGGTGTCGATCTCGGCGGCCAGTCGTTCACGGCTGCCCGAACGCTGGCCGCGGGTGGTCTCGATCTCCTCTAAGGCGGTGTCGATCGCCTCCTGCACTCGGCCCAAATCAGCAGCCAGGCCCTCCAGCACGCTCGCTTCGGCGCTGGCCTGGGTCTGCAGTTGCTCACGCTGCTCCATCAACTCCAGCAGCGAGTCCTCCAAGCTGGATTGGCGCTTCTGCAGGGTCTCCAGCTCATGCTGCAGATCGACGACCTGTTTGGGGCTGGCCTGCCCGGAGTCCAGTAGGGCACGGTCGCGGTCCTCACGCTGGCGCACCGCGTCGATCTCCGACTCGAAACGACCGGCTTGAGCGTCCAAGTCCTCCAAGGCCAGCTCCAGCGCTGCCAACCGATCGGCGGCGGCGGTGTGCTGGGCCTGGATCCGCTCACGCTCCTGCTGTTCGGGAAGGTTCCCGACGCGGTGCGCCATCCGGGCCAGTTCGGCGTCGAGTTCCGACAGTTCCAGCAGTGAACGTTGCTGTGCTTCTGCAGCCTTCATGACTGGCCTCCTTCATGCGCGAGATTCCAGGGGTCGGTGCGCAGCGTGCTGACACGCACCGGCAGCGTCGCACCGAAATGCGAGCGAAGTACATCGGCGGCCTGCGCGCACCACGGGTATTCACTGGCCCAGTGGGCCACGTCGACCAGCGCCATCGACGACCGCCGGGAATGCTCGTCAGCAGGATGGTGGCGCAGGTCTGCGGTGACGTAGACCTGTGCGTCGGCGGCGGCCGCGGCATCCAGCAGGGAATCTCCGGCGCCACCGCAGACCGCCACCCGCGAGACCGCCAGGTCGGGGTCTCCCGAGGCGCGCACACCCCATGAGGTGGCCGGCAGGCCCGCAGCGACGCGGGCGACGAACGCGCTCAACGGCTCCGGGGTCGCCAGGCTGCCGATCCGGCCGATCCCCACCCCGGCGGGCAGCGGCTGCAACGCGAAGATGTCGAACGCCGGTTCTTCGTAGGGATGGGTGGCCAGCAGCGCCGCATGAATCGCCCCGCGGGCCCGCGCCGGCGCCACCACTTCGACGCGCTCCTCGGGAACGCGCTCCACCTGGCCCACTCGTCCGATCGCCGGCGTCGCACCGTATCCGGGCAGGAACTGGCCGGTGCCCGGCACACTCCAACTGCACTGCGCGTAGTCACCGATATGGCCCGCGCCGGCCGCGAACACCGCGGCCCGGACCGCCTCGGCGTGCTCCGCCGGGGTGTAGATCACCCATTTGTCGGTGTCGGCGCGCGGGCCGGCCGGCTCCAGCACCGCCTCCACGGTCAGCCCGAGCGCTGCCGCGAGCGCGTCGGAGACCCCCGGCGAGGCCGCGTCGGCATTGGTGTGGGCAGTGAACAGCGCCCGACCGGTCCGGATCAGCCGGTGCACCAGCGAGCCCTTGGGAGTGCTGGCCGCCACGGTGTCCACCCCGCGCAGCAGCAGCGGATGGTGGGCCAGCAGCAGGCCGCCCTCGGGCACCTCGTCGACCACCGCCGATGTGGCGTCGACCGCGATCGTCACCGAGCTCACCAGGTCATCGGGGTCACCGCAGACCAGCCCGACCGAGTCCCAGGAGTGGGCCAGCCCGGGCGGGTAGGCCGCATCCAGTACGTCAATGACGTCAGCCAGCCGCGCGGTCACACTGCAAGACAGTAGTGCGCCACCCGGCGAGCTCTCCGCGCACGTCGGGGACAATGGGACCGTGACGCGCACGAGCACCGCCGCCGCCGAATTGGTCATCTTCGACCTCGACGGCACCTTGACCGACTCCGCGGCCGGGATCGTCGCCAGCTTCCGGCACGCGCTGGAGCACATCGGCGCGCCGCTTCCCGAGGGTGATCTGGCTGCCCGGCTGGTCGGCCCGCCGATGCACCACACGCTGGCCGCGATGGGCCTCGGCGAGCAGACCGAAGCCGCGGTCGCCGCCTACCGCGCCGACTACACCAGCCGCGGATGGCAGATGAACACCATGTTCGACGGCGTCACTGAACTGCTGCGCGACCTGCGAGACGCCGGGGTCCGGTTGGCCGTGGCTACCTCCAAAGTGGAGCCGACGGCGTGCAAGATCCTCGCGCATTTCGGGCTCGACGGTTATTTCGAGGTGGTCGCCGGCGCCAGCGTCGACGGCACCCGGGCCGCGAAGTCCGATGTGGTGGCCCACGCTCTGGCTCAGCTGGCGCCGCTGCCCGCGCGGGTGCTGATGGTGGGCGATCGGCGCCACGATGTGGACGGTGCGGCCGCGCACGGCATCGACACGGTGCTGGTCGGCTGGGGCTACGGCCAGACCGACTATGCGGGCACCGCCGATGCCGGCCTTGATTCCCCCGACGGTCCCCTCGCCTGCGTGCAGACCGTCACCGAACTACGGGAGGTGCTCGGTGTCTGAGCCGATGCTGCATGTCACGTTCGTCTGCACCGGCAACATCTGCCGCTCGCCGATGGCCGAGAAGATGTTCGCCCACCAGCTCGCCCAGCGCGGGCTGGGCGGCACCGTGCGGGTGACCAGCGCCGGGACCGCGGACTGGCACGTGGGCAAGGGCGCCGACGAACGCACCAACCGGGTGCTGCGCGACAACGGCTACCCGGTGGAGCACTGCGCCGCCCAGGTCGGGCCCGACCACGAGGCCGCGGACCTGGTGGTGGCGCTGGGACGCAACCATGTCGGGCTACTGCAGGGGCTGGGTATTCCGGCCGAACGGATCCGGATGCTGCGGTCCTTCGACCCGCGTTCGGGAGCGGCCGTGCCCGACGTCGACGACCCCTACTACGGCGGCCACGACGACTTCGTGCAGGCGTTCGCCGTCATCGCGGCCGCCCTGCCGGGCCTGCACGCCTGGGTCGACGGGCAGCTGGCGTTGGGCGAGAGCGGCTGATGCGACGCCTGGCCTTCCTGCTGCGCCCGAGCTGGCTGGCTCTGGCGGTGGTGGTGCTGGGCTTCGCCTACCTGTGTTTCACCGTGCTGGCGCCGTGGCAACTGGGCAAGAACACCACCACCTCTCGCGCGAACAGCCAACTCGAGCACGCGTTGACCGCCGACCCCATGCCGGTGACCACGATGCTGCCGCATCAGGATTCGTCCGCGCCGGACGAGCAGTGGCGGCCGGTGACCGCCACCGGGCACTACCTGGCCGAAAAGCAGGTGCTGGTGCGGTTGCGGTCGATCGACGGAGTGCCGGCGGTGGAAGTGTTGGCCCCGTTCGCGGTCAAAGGCGGGCCGACCGTGCTGGTGAATCGCGGCTTCGTGCGCACCGACGACGGCGGCGCGCGGCTGCCGGACATTGCGGCACCGCCTGCCGCCGAGGTCACCATCACCGCGCGGCTGCGTGACTCCCAAGGCGCCATCCCGGGCAAGAACCCGTTCACCGAGAACGGTTTTCGCCAGGTGTACTCGATCAACACCGAACAGGTCGCGACGTTCACGGGTGTTCCGCTGACCGGGTCCTACCTGCAGCTCGTCGAAGATCAGCCCGGCGGCTTGGGTGTGATCGCGCTGCCGCGCCGGGATGCCGGCCCGTTCCTGTCCTACGGGATTCAGTGGATCGCGTTCGGGATCCTGGCGCCAATAGGTCTGGGGTACTTCGCGTTCGCCGAGCTGCGGGCACGCCGGGCGGAGCGCGCTGCGGCGCCGGCTCAGGCCGGCGAGGCCGGCTCGGCCGAACCCGCGCCACCGATGACCGTCGAGCAGAAGCTCACCGACCGATACGGCCGGCGCCGGTAGGCCCACGACACCGCTGTGCCATCCTGGGGCCATGGTGAACGTCTCGGGTGTCGGGATCTGGAGTGCGCCGCTGCGCTACGGCGATCAGGGTGAGGCCGCCGAAGCGGCCGCCGAATTGGAGGAACTGGGCTTCGGCGTGCTGTGGATACCCGACGTCGGCGGTCCGGTGTTCGACGCGGTGGGCAACCTGCTGTCCGCCACCCGCAGCGCGGTCATCGCCACCGGCATCCTGAACCTCTGGATGCACACTCCGGCCGACGTCGCGGCGTCCTACGCATCACTGACTGCGGCCCACGGTGACCGGTTCCTGCTCGGCATCGGGGTCAGCCACGCTCCGCTGATCGACGCCGGGGATCCCGGGCGATACCGCCGCCCACTGCGGGCGATGAGCGAGTTTCTCGACGGGCTCGACGCCGCCGACGCGCCGGTGCCGGTCGAGTCGCGGGTGCTCGCGGCACTGGGCCCCAAGATGCTCGACTTGGCCGCCTCCCGCAGCCGCGGCGCCCACCCCTACCTGACCACCCCCGAACACACCCGGTTTGCCCGCGAGCAGCTGGGCGAGGGGCCGTTGCTGCTGCCCGAGCAGACCGCGATCTTGTGCGCCAGCCGCGAGGAAGCGCGCGCGATCGGCACCAAGTGGCTGGGCTCTTACCTGGCGCTGCCCAACTACGCCAACAACCTGCTGCGGTCAGGCTTCTCCGAGGACGACATCGCCTCGGTCAGCGATCGGCTGTTCGACGCGATCATCGCCTGGGGAACCCCGGAGACCGTGCTCAGCCGGGTCGCCGAGCACCAGGCCGCCGGAGCCGACCACGTCTGCGTCCAGCTGCTGGATGCCGACCCGCGCGCGTTCCCGCGGGAGCAGTGGCGGCAGCTGGCCGCAGCGCTGGGCTGAGCCTCAGCCGACGGAACGCTCTGCGCCGGACCAGAACTGGGCGCGCACGGCCTTCTTGTCCGGCTTGCCCAGCGCGGTCACCGGCACCGAATCGGCAATGATCACCTGCTTGGGCGACTGGACCGAACCCTTGCGCTCCTTGACCGCGGACTGGATCTCGGCGGTCATCGTGGCCACCGCGGCGGCATCGCTGTCCACGCCCGGACGCAACACCACCACCGCGGTCACCGCTTCGCCCCATTTCTCGTCGGGGGTTCCGATCACGCACACCTGGGCCACCGACGGGTGCTCGGCGATCACGTCCTCGACCTCGCGGGGGAACACGTTGAAGCCGCCGGTGACGATCATGTCCTTGGTGCGGTCGACGATGTAGTAGAAACCGTCCTCATCCTCGCGGGCCAGGTCGCCGGTGTGCATCCAGCCGTCCCGGAATGTCTCAGCGGTGGCCTCGGGAAGCTTCCAGTAGCCGCCCGACAGCAGCGGCCCGGACACGCAGATCTCGCCAACCTCACCCTGGGGCACCGGGTTGCCGGCGTCGTCGAGCAGCGCCACCCGGGCGAACAGCGTCGGGCGCCCGCACGAGGTGAGTCGCTTCTGGTCGTGATCGCCCTTGGCCAGGTAGGTGATCACCATCGGCGCCTCGGACTGGCCGTAGTACTGGGCGAAGATCGGGCCGAACCGGTCGATGGCCTCCTGGAGCCGGACCGGGTTCATCGCCGAGGCGCCGTAGTAGACCGTCTCCAGCGACGACAGGTCGCGAGTGTGCGAATCCGGGTGATCCATCAGGGCGTAGATCATCGACGGCACCAGCATGGTGGCGGTGATCTTCTGCTCCTCGATCACCCGCAGCACCTCGGCCGGATCGAATTTGGTCAGCACCACCAGCTGGCCGCCCTTGATGATCGTCGGCACGAAGAACGCTGCGCCGGCATGCGACAGCGGGGTGCACATCAGGAACTTGGGGTGCTCCGGCCATTCCCACTCGGCAAGCTGCGTGGTGGTCATCGCGGTGATCGATGCCACGGTGCCGATGACGCCCTTGGGCTTGCCGGTGGTCCCGCCGGTGTAGGTCAGACCACCGATGTGGTCTGGGGCCAGGTCCGCGGCCGCCAGGGGCTGCGGGTCGTACTTGGCTGCCTCGGCGGCCAGATCGACGGCCTTCCCCTCAAGCTCCGGCGGTACCGGGCCGATGGTCAACACCTGGCGCAACGTCGGCACCTTTTCCAGCAGGCCCAGGGCCCGCTCCACGAAAGCCGGTGTGGGATCGATGATCAGCGTGCTGACCTCGGCGTCGGCCAATACGTAGGCGTGATCGTCCAGCGAACCCAGCGGGTGCAGAGCCGTGCGCCGGTAACCCCGGACCTGCCCGGCACCGATGATCATCAGCACCTCGGGGCGGTTCAGCGACAACAGACCGGTTGCGTCAGCGCCGAGCGCGTCGAACGCCTGGATGTACTGGCTGATGCGCGCGGCGAGCTGACCGCCGGTCAACGTGGTGTCGCCGAGGAACAGCACCGGCTTGTCCTTGTTGCGCTTGAGGGCGCCCACGGTCAGGTGCCCGGAATGAATGGGCTGGCGCATGGACTGCGTCGACATCGGGGCTACCTCCACTAGTGCGCGACAACTTGCCCGCTGGACACTACCGACCGCCTCATCCGCCCTTGGGAGGAGCCGAGGGTTGACATCCCACAACCCCCAAGACTTACTATTTGCGCATGCATGCAGATAACGGTCCAGCGGATCGGTTGCCGGAGGATCAGGTCGGCCTGATCGTCGAGGTGTTCCGAATGTTGGCCGACGCCACCCGGGTACAGGTGCTGTGGGCGCTGACCAGCCGGGAAATGTCGGTGAACGAACTCGCCGAGCACGTCGGCAAACCGGCGCCATCGGTGTCACAGCACCTGGCGAAACTGCGGATGGCGCGACTGGTGCGCACCCGCCGCGAGGGCACCACGGTCTTCTACAGCATGGAGAACGAGCACATCTGCCAGCTGGTGACCGACGCCGTCTTCAACGCCGAGCATGCCGGTCCGGGGGTGCCCCCGCATCACCGCGCCGCCAAGAACTTCCCGGTTGCTGCCGGAGAGGCGTTGCCCCAATTGAGGCAGCGAGCCATCGAACAAGGGAGCTGAGCCAGCCATGTCGCACCACAACCACGGTGAAGACCACAACCACGACGCGCCCCACGCGCACGAGCACGCCCATGACGACGTGCACGACGCTCACGAGCACGACCACATCGAGCATGAGCACGAGCACACCCACGAAGACGGGACCGTGCACAGCCATCCGCACACCCACCAGGTGGGCTTAGAGCATGCCGGCCACGCTCATTCGCACTGAGCGCTCCGCAGAGCTCCTGGCAGCGCCTTAGGCAGATAACACGATCAGCAGGGCGATGACGCCGATCAGCACCAGCACGGCAGCCCACAACAACGCGCGTACGCCCGGAGGCTTCGCCGAACGGCCCGTGGGAGTGAACTGAGGGCTGGTCGACGGCGGTACGCCCCACTTGCCGCTCGGCGCCCGTTGCGGAGGAACGGGCGGCGACGGTGGAGTGGGTTCGTCGGGTGTCGGAGAGGTTGTCATTCCCACCGCATTGACGATCTACCGCGAAGTCAAACAACTGGTGGGCGCGGACGGTATCGAACCGCCGACCGCTGGTGTGTAAAACCAGAGCTCTACCACTGAGCTACGCGCCCCTGCCTCGGGCAGGTTACCCGGCCGGTGCCGGGTGCCCAAAACTGCGAGATTGCACTGGCGCAGCAGAAAGTCGTGAAATCCCTGCTTCAGTGCAATCTCGCGGCAAAGGGAGGGCAGCGCCCTACCCCTTGAGGGCGCCCAGGGCGTCGAGCCAGAGCTGCTGGTCGCGCGCCTCCCCGGGCTGCTTCATCTCGGCGAACCGGATGATGCCGGCCTTGTCGATGACGAACGTGCCGCGGTTGGGAAAGCCGGTGTCGGCGTTGAACACCCCGTAGTCCTGGCTGACGGCCCCGTGCGGCCAGAAATCCGAGAGCACCGGGAACAGGAACCCGCTCTCGGTCGCCCAGATCTTGTGGGTGGGCGGCGGGCCGACCGAGATCGCCAGCGCCACACTGTCGTCGTTGACGTAGCTGGGCAGGTGATCCCGCAACTGATCCAGCTCACCCTGGCAGATGCCGGTGAAAGCCAGCGGGAAGAACACCACCAGAACGTTCTTGTCGCCCCGGAAGCTGCTCAGCGTCACCTGCTGCTGGTTCTGGTCCTTGAGGGTGAAGTCAGGGGCCTGCGCGCCGACTTCCAGCATCAACGCTTCCCCGTACGGGACTTGGGCTGCACCAGGCGACTGGCACTCCAGTCCCCCAGGTTGACCGACGACGTCGGCATCAGGCCGGCAGTCGGCGCCGCCTCGGCGATCTCGGCGGGCTGCACGTGGCCGGATCGGCCGGTCTTGGGTGTCAACACCCAGATCACCCCGTCGTCGGCCAAGGCGGTGATCGCATCCATCAAGGTGTCCACCAAGTCACCATCGCCATCGCGCCACCAGAGCAGCACGACGTCGACCACCTCATCGGTGTCCTCGTCGAGCAGTTCGCTGCCGGCGGCCTCTTCGACGTCGACACGGATGTCGTCGTCGGCGTCCTCGTCCCAGCCGAACTCCTGGACCAGCTGCTTGCTCTCGATGCCCAGTTTGCGGGCGAAGCTCGGGGCGTTATCCGCCGCGACCACCGTGTGACCTCCTTCGATCGTCAGTGCTGCCTGTGATGTGAATCATCGTTGCACAGCTCGCCGTGCGGGGCGGGATCAGTGGGCTCAGAAGGCTTTGCACAGCTGCATCCCCCTGTCCCGAGCCCGGTTGAGCTCATCCTTACGAGCGTTGTATACCGACACCGGCGCCTTGGATGAGATCGCGGTCGCCACGCCCCGCGCGGCCTGTGCATAGGTGTTGAATGCGTCGGTCAGGTCCTGCGACAACTTCTCGTTGATCGCCGCGGCGACCTCGTCGGCACTGTGGTTGAGTGCCTCCACCGCGGGCCCGGCGGTTCCGGGGATATCCCCGCCGTTGTTGAACGCCTCGACATACTTGTTCACCACGTCGACGGCGTCGCTGCTGCTGGAGGCAAACCGGCCGCAGGCGCCGCGAACCGCCTGGGTCGTCATCGACTGCTGACGTTGGGTCTCGCGAATGCTCGAGGTGGCCTCCGAAGCCGACACCGACGCCGAGACCGAGGAGCGGTAGGCCGGGGCCTCGGAGGTGTCCGCCTCCGGGGTGCCGCCGATGATGCTGGTACAGCCGACAACGCCCATTGCCAATGCCGCAACCACACCGGCCACCGACGCGCCTACCCGAGCGTGTCGCCGCGTCTGGGCGCGCGAGGCAGTCAGCCGTCGGGTCAGCACAACTTCAAACGTTACCGCGTACTTGCCAGCAAGCCGAGATCAGCCCACCCGGCGGCACTCGCCCACCGGCGGTCGGGTGTCCGGTGGGGCACGATAGAAAAGACGAGACCGGCGAATCGATCGGTCGGTGCCGTCCTGGCCACAAGCCGGGAGGCACATCTTGTCCTCCGAACCAAGGAGCATTGCGTTGACCACTGAGGCCGTAGATCAGGATCTGGCCAAAAAGCCAAGCAGCACAACCGAATCCGACCGGGTCCGGGTGATCCGCGAGGGGGTGGCGTCCTACCTCCCCGATATCGACTCCGACGAGACCTCCGAGTGGCTGGAGTCCTTCGACGAACTGCTGGCCCGGTCCGGTCCGGCCCGCGCCCGCTACCTGATGTTGCGACTGCTCGAACGCGCCGGCGAGCAGCGGGTGGCGATCCCCGCGCTCACCTCCACCGACTACGTCAACACCATCCCGACCGAACTGGAACCCTGGTTCCCCGGCGACGAGGAAACCGAGCGCCGCTACCGCAGCTGGATCCGCTGGAACGCCGCGGTGATGGTGCACCGCGCGCAGCGCCCCGGAGTGGGAGTCGGCGGGCACATCTCGACCTACGCGTCGTCGTCGACGCTCTATGAAGTCGGCTTCAACCACTTCTTCCGCGGCAAGGACCATCCCGGCGGTGGCGACCAGGTGTTCATCCAGGGCCACGCCTCCCCCGGCATCTACGCGCGCGCCTTCCTCGAGGGCCGCCTCAGCACCCACGACCTCGACGGCTTCCGTCAGGAGCACAGCCACCCGGGCGGCGGCCTGCCGTCCTACCCGCATCCGCGGCTGATGCCCGACTTCTGGGAGTTCCCCACGGTGTCGATGGGCCTGGGCCCGATGAACGCGATCTACCAGGCCCGGTTCAACCACTACCTGCACGACCGTGGCATCAAGGACACCTCTGATCAGCACGTGTGGTGCTTCTTGGGCGACGGCGAGATGGACGAGCCGGAGAGCCGCGGACTGCTGCACGTCGGCGCGCTGGAGGGCCTGGACAACCTGACGTTCGTGGTCAACTGCAACCTGCAGCGCCTGGACGGCCCGGTGCGCGGCAACGGCAAGATCATCCAGGAGCTGGAATCGTTCTTCCGCGGTGCGGGCTGGAACGTGATCAAGGTGGTGTGGGGCCGCGAGTGGGATGCCCTGCTGCACGCCGACCGCGACGGCGCCTTGGTCAACCTGATGAACGTCACCCCCGACGGCGACTATCAGACCTACAAGGCCAACGACGGCGGCTACGTGCGGGAGCACTTCTTCGGCCGCGACCCGCGCACCAAGGCGCTCGTGCAGAACCTGTCCGATCAGGACATCTGGCACCTCAAGCGCGGTGGACACGACTACCGCAAGGTCCACGCCGCCTACCGCGCGGCCATCGAGCACAAGGGCCAGCCCACCGTCATCCTGGCCAAGACCATCAAGGGCTACAGCCTGGGCAGCTACTTCGCCGGCCGTAACGCCACCCACCAGATGAAGAAGTTCCGGCTGCAAGACCTCAAGGACTTCCGCGACGAGATGCGGATTCCGATCCCGGACGCCGAACTCGAGGAGAACCCGTACCTGCCGCCGTACTACCACCCCGGCGAGAACGCACCCGAGATCCGTTACCTGCTGGATCGGCGACGTGCCCTGGGCGGCTTTGTGCCGCACCGCCGCACCCAGGCCAAAACGGTGGAACTGCCGGGCTCGCAGGCCTACGCGGCGGTCAAGAAGGGTTCGGGCAACCAGGAGGTCGCCACCACCATGGCGACCGTGCGGGTGTTCAAAGAGTTGTTGCGGGACAAGCAGTTAGGCCCACGCCTGGTGCCGATCATCCCCGATGAGGCCCGCACGTTCGGGATGGACTCGTGGTTCCCGTCGTTGAAGATCTACAACCGCAACGGCCAGCTCTACACCTCGGTGGATGCCGACCTGATGCTGGCCTACAAGGAAAGCGAAGTCGGCCAGATCCTGCACGAGGGCATCAACGAAGCCGGCTCGACGGCCTCGTTCACCGCGGTCGGGACGTCGTATGCCACCCACGACGAGCCGATGATCCCGATCTACATCTTCTATTCGATGTTCGGCTTCCAGCGCACCGGCGACGGCCTGTGGGCAGCGGCCGATCAGATGGCACGCGGCTTCGTGCTGGGGGCTACCGCGGGACGCACCACGCTGACCGGTGAGGGGCTACAGCACGCCGACGGCCACTCACTGTTGTTGGCGTCCACCAACCCGGCGGTGGTCTCCTACGATCCCGCGTTCGCCTACGAGGTCGCCCACATCATCGAAAGCGGCCTGCACCGCATGTACGGGCCGAATCCGGAGAACGTGTATTTCTACGTCACGCTCTACAACGAGCCTTACGTGCAGCCGGCCGAGCCCGACGGTTTCGATCCCGAAGGTCTGTTGCGCGGCATCTACCGCTTCCGCAAGGCCGCCGAACCGCGGTCGAACACCGCGCAGATCCTGGCCTCGGGGGTGGCGGTGCCCGAGGCGCTGCGGGCCGCCGACATGTTGGCAGCCGACTGGGATGTGGCCGCCGACGTGTGGTCGGTGACCAGCTGGGGTGAGCTCAACCGGGACGGTGTGGCCATCGAGCGCGAGCGGCTGCGGCACCCCGAGCACCCGGCCGCGGTGCCGTACGTGACCCAGGCGCTGGCGGACGCCACCGGCCCGGTCGTCGCGGTGTCGGACTGGATGCGTGCGGTGCCCGAGCAGATCCGGCCGTGGGTGCCCGGCAACTACGTCACCCTGGGCACCGACGGGTTCGGGTTCTCCGACACTCGTCCGGCCGCGCGCCGCTACTTCAACACCGACGCCGAGTCGGTGGTGGTGGCGGTGCTGGCGGCGCTGGGCCGCGACGGGGTCATCGACCCGTCCGTGGCGGTGACGGCGGCGACGCGGTACCAGATCGACGACGTGTTGGCGGCCCCCGAGCAGACGTCGGATTCCGGGGTGGCCTAGCGAGCCTCCCTAACCGCCGGGTTGTCAGTTGTGTCTAGAAAATAGGCGTAGCTTTTAGGCATGGTTGACAACCCGGCGGGCCCCGTCCTGCCGCGCTCGACGCTGGATCTGCTCAGCGCCGTCCCGGACACCCTGCTGCGCCGGCTCAAGCACTACTCGGGCCGGCTGGCCACCGAAGCGGTGTCGATGATGGGCGACCGGTTGCCGTTCTTCGCCGACCTGGAGGCCTCCCAGCGCGCCAGCGTGGCACTGGTGGTGCAGACGGCGGTGGTCAACTTCGCCGAGTGGATGCACGACCCGCACGGCAACGTCAGCCACACGGCGCAGGCGTTCGAGTTGGTCCCCCAGGACCTGACCCGCCACATCGCGCTGCGGCACACCGTGGACATGGTGCGGGTCACCATGGAGTTCTTCGAGGAGGTCGTGCCGCTGCTGGCCCGCTCCGAGGAGCAGGTGACCGCACTG
Organism: Mycolicibacter sp. MU0102; assembly: GCF_963378105.1. NCBI lineage: Bacteria > Bacillati > Actinomycetota > Actinomycetes > Mycobacteriales > Mycobacteriaceae > Mycobacterium > Mycobacterium holstebronense. The sequence goes on along the minus strand of NZ_OY726398.1, from coordinate 1,812,008 downwards.
ACGGTCGGCATCCTCAAATACAGCCGGGATCTGGCGTTCACCGCCGCCTCCGCCTACGCCGACGCCGCCGAAGCCCGGGGCACCTGGGATTCGCGGATGGAGGCCAGCGTCGTGGACGCCGTGGTCCGCGGCGACACCGGTCCAGAATTGCTGAGCCGCGCAGCCGCGCTGAACTGGGACACCACCGCCCCCGCCACCGTCGTGGTGGGCACCGCACCCCCGGGCCCGGACGCCTACGCCGGACAGAAAGCCAGCCAAGACGTCCGCGATGTCGCAGAACACCACGGCCGGGCGGCATTGACCGACGTGCACGGCACCTGGCTGGTGGCCATCGTGTCTGGCCCGCTGACGCCCACCCAGAAGTTCCTCGCCGACCTGCTCGGTGCGTTCTCCGACGGACCGGTGGTGATCGGGCCGACCGCGCCGACGCTGACCGCCGCCTATCACAGTGCCAGCGAAGCGATCTCAGGGATGAACGCCGTCGTCGGCTGGACCGGGGCACCGCGGCCGGTGCTGGCACGTGAGCTGCTTCCGGAGCGGGCACTGATCGGGGATGCGTCGGCGATCGCGGCCCTGCACACCGATGTGATGCGCCCGCTGGCCGAGGCCGGGCCCACGCTCACCGAGACCCTGGATGCGTATTTGGACTGTGGCGGCGCGATCGAGGCGTGCGCCCGCAAGTTGTTCGTTCATCCAAACACCGTCCGTTACCGACTCAAGCGAATCGCCGACTTCACCGGACGCGATCCGGCCGTGCCGCGCGATGCCTATGTCCTGCGGGTTGCCGCCACGGTCGGGAGGTTGGCCAACCAGGCGCAGCACGCCAGTTTCAGCAGTGCAAACGTGACCTACGCCGCCCCGCCGCTGCCCTCCAGTGCTCCCGATGAACCTCAGGTCAGCCCGGAGGAGTGATCTGCCGGGGGTAGCCCGGGCACGTACAGGTGCACACCGCCGGCGGACAGTTGTCGCAGTTCGGTATCGAACACGTCGCATCGAGCGGCAGGTTTGTAGGGTCTCCACAAAAACATAAGACAATGTTCATAATCTAGGACATCCTGCAAATCGCGCTTCACAATGTTCTCTTAAAGACGTGATTGCTTTGCTCGCTCCCGGACAGGGATCTCAGACCCCCGGCATGCTCTCGCCGTGGCTCCAGGCGCCCGACGCCGATGCCGCCCGCGAGCAGTTGGCCGCTTGGTCGGAGATCGCAAGCCTGGATCTGATCGCGCTGGGCACCACCGCGACCGCCGAAGAGATCACCGACACCGCGGTCACCCAGCCGCTGGTGGTGGCGGCGACCCTGCTGGCCTACGCCGAGCTGGTCAAGCGGCGCAACGGCCCGGTGAGCGGCAACGATGTGATCGTGGCCGGCCACTCCGTCGGTGAGATCGCCGCCTACGCGATCGCCGGCGTCATCTCCCCCGACGACGCCGTCATGCTGGCCGCCACCCGCGGCCGCGAGATGGCAAAGGCCTGCGCACTCGAGCCGACCGGCATGGCCGCTCTGCTCGGCGGCGACGAGGCCGAGGTGCTGGCCCGCCTCGAGCAGCTCGACCTGACCCCGGCCAATCGCAACGCGGTCGGCCAGATCGTGGCGGCCGGCCCGCTGCCGGCACTGGACAAGCTCGCCGAAGACCCGCCCGCCAAGGCCCGGGTCCGCAAGCTGGCCACCGCCGGGGCGTTCCACACCCAGTACATGGCACCGGCGCTGGAGGCCTACGCCGCCGCCGTCGAGCAGGTCAAGGCCGCCGGAGTATCGGAGCCCACCGCCACCTTGCTGTCCAACCGCGACGGCCAGCCGGTGGCATCGGCGGCCGAGGCACTGGAGCACCTGGTCGGGCAGCTGACCCGGCCGGTGCGCTGGGACCTGTGCACCGAAACGCTCCGCGCCCGCGAGGTCACGGCGATCGTGGAGTTCCCGCCCGCCGGCACCCTGGCAGGCATCGCCAAACGCGAACTTCGGGGGACCCCGACGCACGCCGTCAAGTCCCCCGCAGATCTGGACGGACTGCCCGAGTTCTAGAGTCCGCTTCCAAACTGCACAACCAGATACCCAGTAATTACCCCCGCACACCCCGTGCGGATCCAACCGAAGGGAAACACAGTGCCTGCAAGTCAGGAAGAAATCATCGCCGGTCTCGCCGAGATCATCGAAGAGGTGACCGGTATCGAGCCTTCGGAGGTCACCCTCGAGAAGTCCTTCGTTGACGACCTGGACATCGACTCGCTGTCGATGGTGGAGATCGCCGTTCAGACCGAAGACAAGTACGGCGTGAAGATCCCCGACGAAGACCTCGCCGGTCTGCGCACCGTCGGTGACGTGGTGGGCTACATCCAGAAGCTCGAGGCCGAGAACCCCGAGGCTGCCGCCGCGCTGCGCGAGAAGTTCGGTTCCGAGAGCTAATCGTGTCCTCCAAGCCTTCTACGGCCAACGGCGGTTACCCGAATGTCGTGGTAACCGCCGTTGAGGCCACCACTTCAATCGGCGCCGACATCGAAAGCACGTGGAAGGGCCTGCTCGCCGGCGAGAGCGGCATCCGTGTGCTTGAGGACGATTTCGTCTCCAAGTGGGACCTGCCGGTCAAGATCGGCGGGCACCTCAAGGACCCGGTCGACGACCACATGGGCCGGCTGGACCTGCGACGGATGTCGTACGTCCAGCGGATGGCCAAACTGCTCGCCGGGCGGTTGTGGGAGAACGCCGGATCGCCAGAGGTCGACCCGGACCGCTTCACGGTCGTCGTCGGCACCGGGCTCGGTGGCGGCGAGAAGATCGTCGAGACCTATGACCTGATGAACGAGGGTGGCCCCCGCAAGGTGTCGCCGCTGGCCGTTCAGATGATCATGCCCAACGGTGCTGCCGCGGTGGTCGGCTTGCAGCTCGGCGCCCGTGCCGGCGTCATCACCCCGGTGTCGGCCTGTTCCTCGGGATCGGAAGCCATCGCGCACGCGTGGCGTCAGATCGTCATGGGCGACGCGGACTTCGCGGTCTGCGGCGGTGTCGAGGGCGGCATCGAGGCCCTGCCGATCGCGACGTTCTCGATGATGCGGGCCATGTCGACCCGCAACGACGACCCCGAGGGCGCCTCGCGGCCGTTCGACAAGGACCGGGACGGCTTCGTGTTCGGTGAGGCCGGCGCGCTGATGATCATCGAGACCGAAGAGCACGCCAAGGCTCGCGGCGCCAAGCCGCTGGCCCGGTTGATGGGTGCCGGAATCACTTCCGACGCCTTCCACATGGTGGCTCCCGGTCCCGACGGCAAGCGGGCGGGCTTCGCGATGAAGCGGTCGATGGAGCTGGCGGGCATCTCCGCCAAGGACATCGACCACATCAACGCGCACGGAACCGCCACTCCGATCGGTGACACCGCCGAGGCGAACGCGATCCGGGAAGCCGGTTGCCAGCACGCCGCGGTGTACGCACCCAAGTCGGCGCTGGGCCACTCCATTGGGGCGGTCGGGGCGCTGGAGTCGGCGCTGACGGTGCTCTCGCTGCGTGACGGGGTCATCCCGCCGACGCTGAACTACGAGACACCCGACCCCGAGATCGATTTGGACATCGTCGCGGGCGAGCCCCGTTACGGTGACTACAAGTACGCGATCAACAACTCATTCGGATTCGGCGGGCACAACGTCGCGCTCGCCTTTGGGCGGTACTGACACCGGATAGCGAAAGGGAAGTTCGCAAAGCCATGTCATCGTTGGCAACGGGAAAGGGTCTCCCCAACGTTGTCGTCACTGGCTACGCCATGACGACGGCTTTGGCCGCGGACGGGGAGAACACCTGGAAGAAGCTGCTGGACGGGCAGAGCGGCATTCGCACGCTCACCGATTCGTTCGTCGAGCAATATGACCTGCCGGTTCGCATCGGCGGGCATCTCGTCGAGAGCCCAGAGTCGTTCGACGAAGGGCTGAACCGGACCGAGCTGCGACGGCTTTCCTATTTGCAGAAGGTTGCTTTGGTGCTGAGCCGGCGTGCCTGGGAGCACGCCGGCTCACCCGAAGTCGACACCCGGCGCCTCATGGTCTCGATCGGCACCGGAATGGGCTCCAGCGAGGAGCTCGTCTGGGCCTATGACGGTATGCGTGAACGGGGCCTTCGAGCGGTCTCGCCGTTGGTCGTGCAGAAGTACATGCCCAACGGAGCGGCCGCTGCTGTCGGACTGGACCGCCAGGCCAAAGCCGGGGTGATCACCCCGATCTCGGCCTGTGCGTCCGGCGCCGAGGGCATCGCCCACGCCTGGCAGCAGATCGTGCTCGGCGAAGCCGACATGGCGATCTGCGGTGGTGTGGAAACCCGGATCGAAGCGGTGCCGATCGCGGGATTCGCCCAGATGCGCATCGTGCTGTCCACCGACAACGACAACCCGGAGGGCGCCTGCCGCCCGTTCGACCGCGACCGCAGCGGCTTCGTGTTTGGCGAGGGCGGCGCGCTGATGGTGATCGAGACCGAGGAGCATGCCAAGGCACGCGGGGCCAACATCCTCGCGCGGGTCATGGGTGCGTCGATAACCTCGGACGGCTACCACATCGTCGCGCCGGACCCGGACGGTCAGAGTGCAGGTCGGGCCATGACGAGGGCGATCCAGATCGCTGACCTGACACCCGGCGACATCAGCCACGTCAACGCCCACGCCACCGGTACCTCGGTGGGCGACGTGGCAGAGGGCCACGCCATCAACCTGGCCCTGGGCCCGCACGGCGGCAACGCCGCGGTGTACGCGCCCAAGGCAGCACTCGGCCACTCGGTCGGTGCGGTCGGCGCGGTCGAGTCCATCCTGACCGTGATGGCACTGCGTGACCAGGTCATCCCGCCGACGCGGAACCTGGAGAATCTCGATCCCGAGATCGACCTGGATGTGGTGGCCGGCGAGCCACGACCGGGCAACTACGAGTACGCCGTCAATAACTCATTCGGGTTTGGCGGGCACAACGTCGCGATCGTCTTCGGCCGGGCCTGAAACCGCCACCGCAAGACCCGCGATCAAAAGACCAAGGAGAGGCGCGATGACGACTATGGCTCCCGAGACGGTGGGCGAATCGCTCGACCCGCGCGATCCCCTGCTGCGCCTGTCGACGTTCTTCGACGACGGCACGGTGGAATTGCTGCACGAGCGTGACCGCTCCGGGGTGCTGGCCGCCGGCGGGACCGTCAACGGCGTGCGCACCATCGCGTTCTGCACCGACGGCACCGTGATGGGCGGCGCCATGGGCATCGAGGGCTGCGATCACATCGTCAACGCCTACGACACCGCCATCGCCGAGCAGAGCCCGATCGTGGGCCTGTGGCACTCGGGCGGTGCCCGGTTGGCCGAGGGCGTGCGAGCCCTGCACGCGGTCGGACGGGTCTTCGAGGCCATGATCCGGGCTTCCGGATTCGTCCCGCAGATCTCGATCGTGGTTGGTTTTGCCGCCGGCGGCGCCGCCTACGGTCCGGCCCTGACCGACGTCATCGTGATGGCACCGGAGGGCCGGGTGTTCGTCACCGGTCCCGACGTGGTGCGCAGCGTGACCGGTGAGGACGTCGATATGGCCGCGCTCGGTGGCCCCGACACCCACCACAAGAAGTCCGGCGTGTGCCACATCGTCGCCGACGACGAGCTCGACGCCTACGAGCGGGGCCGCCGTCTGGTCGGGTTGTTCTGCCAGCAGGGTCATTTCGACCGCAACAAGGCCGAGGCGGGCGAGATCGACCTGCACGCACTGCTGCCGGAGTCGGCGCGGCGCGCCTATGACGTGCACCCGCTGGTGAACGGACTGCTCGACGCCGACGCACCCTTCGATGAGTTCCAGGCCAAGTGGGCGCCGTCGATGGTGGTCGGGCTGGGCCGGTTGTCGGGCCGCACCGTCGGGGTGCTGGCCAACAACCCGCTGCGGCTGGGCGGCTGCCTGAACTCCGAGAGCGCCGAGAAGGCGGCACGTTTTGTGCGGCTGTGCGACGCGTTCGGGATTCCGCTGATCGTGATCGTCGACGTGCCGGGCTACCTGCCGGGTGTCGGCCAGGAATGGGGTGGCGTAGTGCGCCGCGGCGCCAAGCTGCTGCACGCGTTCGGTGAGGCCACCGTCCCCCGCGTCACGCTGGTGACCCGCAAGACCTACGGCGGGGCTTACATCGCGATGAACTCGCGCTCGTTGGGCGCCACCAAGGTGTTCGCCTGGCCGGACGCCGAGGTCGCGGTGATGGGCGCCAAGGCCGCTGTCGGCATCCTGCACAAGAAGAAGCTGGCCGCCGCGCCCGATCACGAGCGCGAGGCGCTGCACGAGGAGCTGGCCGCCGAGCACGAGCGGATCGCCGGCGGGGTGGACAGCGCCATCGACATCGGCGTGGTCGACGAGAAGATCGACCCCTCGCACACCCGCGGCAAGATCACCCAGGCATTGGCTGAGGCGCCCGCCCGTCGCGGCCGCCACAAGAACATCCCGCTGTAGCCCGTCATCTCCGCGAGCTGGGGGCACCTCCCGCTCGCGAGCGTGCGTGTTTGCGCCGCGACACGCCGTTCTTCGGCGTACAACTGCGCACGCTCGCGCCAGCAGCCAATGGGCCCGAATCGCCATCCGCCGGCCGACATCTGGCGAATACTCCATTCCCATGGAGTCATTCGACGAGACATCGCAAGTCAGCACCGGTGAGTCCGAGACCGATGACGGCCGACCTCGCGCCATGTTGCGACGACGCCAGATATTGGGCGGCCTAGCGGCGTTGGGGGTGGGCGGCGCCGGCGTCTCGGCACTGGCCGGCTGCGAAAGCAAAGGCAGCGGCGGTGAGACTGCCGGCGCCCCTGGTTATGGCACCGGGATCAACGACGGGTTCAACGGCAAGATCGAACTCGACGTGCGCGATTCGCAGCCCGACTGGGGTCCTTTCGAGCTCAAACATGCTCCCCAGGACGCGCCCAACGTGCTGGTAGTGCTCTACGACGACACCGGAATGGCGTCCTGGTCGCCGTACGGCGGGGCAATCGACATGCCCGTCATGCAGCGCCTTGCCGACAACGGCCTGACGTACTCGCAGTGGCACACCACCGCGCTGTGTTCACCGACCCGATCCTGCGTCTTGACCGGCCGCAACCACCACGTGAACCGCTTCGCCTCAATCACCGAGGGATCCGACGGCTTCCCCGGCGCGGCGGCCCGCCTGCCCGCACAGTGCGCGACGATCGGGCAGGTGCTCCAGGACAACGGGTACAGCACGTTCTGGGTCGGCAAGAACCACAACGTTCCCGAAGAAGACGTGTCCAGCGGGGGCAGCAAATCCGAATGGCCACTGCAGAAGGGCTTCGACCGGTTCTACGGCTTTCTCGGCGGAGAAACCAACCAGTGGTACCCCGATCTGGTCGAGGACAACCGATTCATCGAACAGCCCTACAGCCCGGAAGACGGCTACCACCTGTCGAAAGACCTCGCCGACAACGCGCTTCGCATGCTGCGCGACCAACGCTCCAGCAATCCGTCCAAACCCTGGTACATGTGGTTCTGCCCTGGCGCCAATCACGCCCCGCACCACAGCCCGACCGAGTACGCCGAGAAGTACCGCGGCAAGTTCGATAACGGCTACGAGGCGTACCGGGAGTGGGTGCTGGCCCGGATGATCGACAAGGGCATCATGCCCAAGGGCACCCGACTGACGCCGCTGAATCCCCTTCCCGACGATGTCGCGTTGCCGGCCGATGCGGTACGGCCGTGGAATTCGCTCAATGCCGACGAGAAACGACTGTTCTCCCGGATGGCCGAGGTCTTCGCCGGATTCTCCGAATACACCGACGCGCAAGTGGGCCGCATCGTCGACTACCTCGAGCACACCGGCCAGTTGGACAACACGCTGATCTTCTACTGCGCCGACAACGGCGCCTCCGGCGAAGGCTCCCCCAACGGCTCGGTCAACGAGAACAAATTCTTCAACGGCTACCCCGATGACCTAGCCGAGAACATGCGCTACCTCGACACGCTGGGCACCCCCGCCACCTACAACCACTATCCGACCGGCTGGGCGGCTGCGTTCTCCACACCGTTTCAGATGTTCAAGCGGTACTCGCAGTTCTCCGGCGGCACCTGCGACCCCATGGTGATCCACTGGCCCGCCGGCATCAAAGCCAAAGGCCAAGTGCGCCATCAGTACCACCACGCCACCGACATCATGCCGACCATCCTCGATGCGGCCGGCATCCCGATGCCCGGGGAGTATCGCGGCGTCAAGCAGTACCCGCTCAACGGGGTCTCGATGCGCTACAGCTTCGACTCCCCCGATGCGCCCACCGCCAAGAAGCGGCAGTACTACGCCATGCTGGGCACTCGCGGAATCTGGGAGGACGGCTGGAAGGCCTCTACGCTGCATGCACCGATCAGCGGCAAAGGTCATTTCGATCAGGACCGCTGGGAGCTCTACCACGTCGACGAAGATCGGTCCGAATCCACGAACGTTGCCGACCAACATCCCGACAAGCTCAAGGCACTCATCGACGCATGGCACGTGGAGGCCAAGGACAACTACGTCCTGCCGCTGGACGACCGCACGGCAACCGAGTTGCTCACCATCACCCGGCCGCAGTTCGAACCACCGCGCGATCGCTACACCTACTACCCGGATACCGCTCCGGTCCCGGAAGGCGTAGCAGCCAACATCCGCGGGCGGTCCTACAAGATCGTGGCGAACGTCGATCTGGCCCGCGACGCCCAAGGGGTGCTCTTTGCCCACGGATCCCGGTTCGGCGGGCATGTGCTGTTCATCAAGGACGGCAAGCTGCACTACGTGTACAACTTCCTCGGCATCAAGCCCGAGCAGGAGTTCGTCTCGCGGCCACTGACGCCCGGCAAGCACACCCTCGGCATGGAATTCGTCCGCAAGGAAGCGGGTAAATACGGCGAATCCCTCGGCACCACCACGCTTTACGTTGACGGCAACCCCGCGGACACGGGTCCGATGCGCGCTCAGCTGGGCAAGTTCACCCTCGCCGGCGACGGCCTGTGTGTCGGATACGACAGTGGCGACAACGTCTCCGACCAATACCAGAACCCGGGCACCTTCACCGGCGGCAGCATCCAGGCCGTCGTCATCGACGTCAGTGGCGAGGGCTTCGCCGATCTACAGCGGGAAGCGGCAGCGGCACTGGCGCGGGACTGACCGGGATCACCTGGTGGTGTAGCCGCCGTTGGCGAAGACGGTCTGTCCGGTGATCCAGTGGCCGCCGTCGAGCAGAAACAGGACCAGCGGCGCGATGTCCTCGATCTGGGTCAACCGATTGCCCATCGCCTGCGACTTGTGGAACTCGACGCGCTCGGGGGTCTCCTGCGGGTAGAAGAAGGGCGTGTCCATCGGCCCGGGCGCGACGCTGTTGACATTGATCCCCCGGGTCCCGAATTCCTTGGCCGCAGCGCGGGTGAAGTGCTCGACCGGACTCTTGGAGCCGGCATAGGTGGAGTAGCCGTCGGTGAACGCCCCCAGCAGCGCGGTCACGATCGTCACCACCGAGCCGTTGTCGTTGAGGCGCTTACCGGCCTCCTGCAAAAAGAAGTACGCGGACTTGGCGTTGATGTCGAACATCGAGTCGTACTCGGCTTCGGTGGTCTCCAACATGGGCTTTCGCAGCACCTTGCCGACGGTGTTAACCGCGAAGTCCAAGCCGCCGAAGGCGTCCACCGCGGCGTCGAAGAGGGAGGTGACATTGGCCGGAACGGTCAGGTCGCCCTGCACCTTGATGGCCTTGGCGCCGGCGTCCTGCACCGCAGCCACGGTCTTGTCGGCGTCGGGCTCCGAGCTGTCGCTGTTGTAGTGCACCGCGACGTTGACACCGTGCGAGGCCAGCGTGGTGCTGATCAGTCCGCCCAGGTTCTTGGCCCCCGCGGCCACCACTGCCGATTTTCCGGTCAAGTCACTCATGGAAGTCCCCTTCTGTCTCTGAACACGAAACTAACCGGCCACCATACAAATGAGAAACAGAGTTATACGCGGGATCGACAAATGTCATTTGTAGTTAGCATGGGCCGATGCTCCCGGTCCCGGACCTTCGCCGCCTGACCCACTTCATCGCCGTCGCCGAGTCCGCCGGCTTCACCAGCGCCGCCACACAGCTGCACCTCTCACAGCAGGCGTTGTCGCATTCGGTGCAGCAGCTGGAGAAGGAGATCGGCGTGACGCTGCTGGTGCGTGCCGGGCGCCGCGTCACCTTGACCGCTGCCGGCCAGACCCTGCTGGACGAGGGCCGCGCGCTGTTGGCGGCGGCTCGAACCCTCACAGCGCACACGCGGGCCGCGGCCAGCGCCCAACCGGATGAGTTCGTGATCGGGCACTCCCCTGCGATCAGCAATCACGACGTCTACGCCCTGATCGAACCGGCGATCAACGCCTCGCCCGACACATCGTTCACGGTCGTGCAGCTGTTTCCCGATCGGCTGACCGCCGGGGTGCGCGACGGCACCGTGCAGTTGGGGCTGCGCCGCGCCGTGGTGCCCCAGGACCGACTGGCCGGCGCGGTGATCGGCTACGACCCGCTGCGGATCGCCGTGCCCGCCGATCACCCGCTGGCGGCGCGGTCCCGTATCCGCATCGCCGATCTCGCCGACGAACTGATCGCGCTGTGGGCGCCGCCCGGCGCGTCCTACTACAGCGACTTTCTGATCAACGCCTGCCGGCGTGCCGGATTCGAGCCGCAATATCGGGTCAGCCGGGTGCAGGGCTGCCCGCCTGAGGTGGCGGCCCTGACCGAGAGCGCCGTCGCGTTCGTCACCGCACCGGCCGGCCGCACCCTCGACGGCACCGTCACCGTCGTCGATCTCGACGAGCCGCTGCTGGTGCCCCTGCAGGCGCTGTGGCAGCCCCACACCAGTTCAGCCGTGCGAGATCTCATCCTGCGTGGACGCCCTTGACAACCGGTACCCCCACCCCAGACAATTCATCGTGTGATGAATTAGTTGGTTGTGGCCGCCTGGAACCGGAAGGATTCCGATGCCCGGATATCTCGCCGCCTTAGCGCTCGCGCTCTGCCCCATCCTGGTCGTTGCTCGCCTGATCATGCTGCGCCGCAATGGAACCGACGCCATGCACTTCGGCAGCACAGATCGCAAGGACTTCCTGATTCCACCCTTCGCGCTGGTCTACTTCTATGTGGTGTTCGCCGGCGCCTTCGGGTGGCCGTTGGTGGGCTCCGAGCGGTTCTGGCGATCCGAAGCCATCTCGTGGGCCGCAGTCGCCTGCTGTTTCGCCGGCCTGCTGTTCGTCGTGTCGAGCCTGGTCGCTTTCGGCAGCAGCTTTCGCGTCGGCATCGACACCGACAATCCGGACAAGCTGGTGACCTCGGGAGTGTTCGCGATCAGCCGCAACCCCATCTATGTCGGGTTCGGGCTGGTACTGCTCGGCCAATTCCTGGCGTTCCCGAGCTGGATTCCGTTGATCTACCTGCTCGCCGGCGTGTGGCTGTTCAACCGTCAGGTGCTGCGCGAGGAAGCATTCATGCGGGAGCACTATGGCCGCGAGTACGCCGACTACTCCAGCCGAGTTCGCAGGTATCTGTAGGAATTCAGCCGTGGGCGAGGATCGCCGACAACGCGCGCTGCAGCGCGAAGTCGGGGTCGGCCGGCAGCGCGTCGGCGCGCCATCCCACGAAGTCGTCCGGGCGGATCAGCACCGCGCCGTCGGGCGCCAGTCCGGTGGCGCGGGCCCACCGTTTATCGGCGATCCGATGCACAGTCAGCGCGATACCCAGCGCCTTCGAGGTCTGCGTTGCGGCGGACCGCCACCGCTGCCCGTCACTGCCGGTCAGCACCGTGAAGCCCGGCCCCAGCAGGTCAAGAGTCGAAACCCGTTGTCCGCCATGCGTCAGCCACACATGCGGGACCCGGGTGCCGGGCTGGCCGTGCAGGTCGGACACCAATGAGACAGCGCTGGGGTCTGGCGGTGGCGGCTCATCGGTCAGCACCGCGGTGGACCAATACCGGTGGCCGATCAGCAGGGCGAACATCGGCTCCTCCTCGCCCGGCGAGAGACCCGATCCGGTGTCGTCGAGTCGCAACAACGGCAGCACCGGCCCGGTCAGCGATTGGCGGGCGCTGAAGCGCCCCACCGGGTGTCGTTCGGCGTGGTAGGTGTCCAGCAACAAAGGATCGGCCTTCCCCGCCAGTACGGCCGCCAGCTTCCAGGCCAGATTGTGCGCGCTCTGGATGGCACAGTTTGCACCACCGGCCTTGAACGGCGGCATGGCGTGGGCCGAGTCGCCGACGAGAAATACCCTGCCGCAGCGGAACTGGTTGGCAACCCGCTCGTAGGGCTGCCACGGCGTCACCTCGACGATCTCGATATCGATGTGCGCACCGATCGCCCGGGTGAGCAACTGGCGGCAGTGATCGGGGGTGAACTGCTCGGCGGTCTCGCCCCGCCCGGGCAGATAGGTGGTGAGGAACATGCCGAAGTCGTCGCGGACCGGCAGAAAGATGCCGTCCACATCGTCGTTGGCCACCTGAATGGCGTCACCGTCACCGAGTTGCGGAACGAACTGCCGCCAGGGGCCGCGAAAGTAGATGAATACGACGTAGATCGGCAACGCCCCGTGCCCAGAGGTCGGTATGCCAAGCGCCTCGCGTGCCGGGCTGCGCACACCGTCGGCGGCGATCAGGTAGTCGGCGCGCACCACCTCGGTGCTGCCGGTGTCGAGGTTGCGCACGACGGCGGTGACTCCGGTGTCGTCCTGCTCGAAGGAGCACAATTCGGTTCCGTAGCGAACCTCACTGCCCTGTCCGCGGATGTGTTCCAAGAGCATCGGTTCCAGTGCGCTTTGTGGGCAGTACTGCGCGGACGGCTCCGGGCTCGTACCGGCAAACGGCGCGAAGACCGCGTCGAGGTCAAAGGCACGCCTGTCCTGGGCGCTGGTGAGCGTGGTCTTGGTGAGCATGTCCGACACACCGTCAGCCACCGCGTGCACCTGGTCCGCCAGACCCAGGCCGCGCAGGATCTCCAGGCTGCGAAAGCTCAGGTTGCGGGCTTTGGGATAGATGAAGATCTCGCGACGTTTCTCGATCACAAGAGAGCGCACGCCGTGTTTGGCCAGCAGCGCGCAGGCACTCAGGCCGCCCGCGCCCGCGCCGACGATCAGTACCGGGACTCGGTTGTCAGTCATCGCCACCTCCGGCCATAAACGGAACTGATTAGTTCCGCCTAATCCAATGTGGCACGCTCCGATGCTGGGCGCAACCGGCTACGGAGATGGATTGCCGGCGAGCGGAAGGATGACGTCCTCCAATACGCGCCGGAAAAAGACGCGGTCGACGGGGCGGCCGGTCATCACCCGCAGCACATTGAGGCCCAACGCCACATCGGGAATCAGACTCAGGTCGCGACCGGCCGGGATCTCGCCGCGCGCCCTCGCCTGATCGAGCAGCACCCGTACCACGTGGCGCGGCGGGTCGAGCACCAGATCGTCCAGCGCTGCCGCCAGCACCGGATTGTGCATCGCCGCCGTCGCGACTCCGACGACGACTTTCATTGTTTCCATTCCCGATTCGTCGAACTCGGGTGCCGCGGCAACCAGCGCGTCGATGTCACCGCGCAGGCTGCCGGTGTTGGGCGGCTCGACCGGCCCCTGCCGTCTACGCCAGTGCGCGATCGCATCGGCCACCACCACCTCTTTCGACGGCCAGCGCCGATAGATCGCAGCCTTGCCGACACCGGCGCGAGCCGCGATGTCGTCCATGCTCAACCGGTCATAGCCCACCTCGGCCACACCCTGCAGCGCCGCATCGAGGATCGCGGGGTCGCGGGTCCGGTCAAGGCGTCCCGGGCTTCGCCCCGGTCTCGATGCGGGCGCGGGTTCCTGGGCTCCCATAACGCGCCAGCCTAGTCGATACGAATCAGTTCCGTTATGGGTCGACTCAATCGAGAAACTCGCGTGCCACCGCCACGACCCGTTCGCGGTCTTCAGCCACCAGTCCGATCCGGGTCCGGCGATCCACGATGTCCTCAACGGTCAGCGCACCTTCGTGACTGACCGCGTACTCGAACTCGGCACGGATCACGTCGATGCCATCGGCCACCGCCGCTGCGGGCCGCTCGCAGGTGGCGGCGGCCAGCACGTTGGCCGCCTCCCCGCCATAGCGCAGCACCAACGACTCGGGCAGGGCACTCGTCGGCGACAGCTGCGGTCCCGGGTTGCCGGGCGCACCGATCAGCGGCATGTCCCGCGTGCGACACGGCGTGGCCGCCAGCGCACGCAGGCGCACGGCCCGGTCCAGCACGTCTTCGGCCATGTGCCGGTATTCGGTCAGCTTGCCCCCGATCACGCTGAACACCCCGGTCGCCGATTCGACGACGGCGTGATTGCGTGAGACGTCGGCGGTGCGGCCTTCTCCGGTATCGATCAGCGGTCGCAGCCCGGCGTAGGCGCCGCGGACATCGGCCGTGCTCAGCGCGGTGCCCAACGCGGTGTTGACGGTGTCCAACAGGAACGAGATCTCCGCCGAGGTGGGTTGCGGCACATCGGGAATCGGCCCGGGCGCATCTTCGTCGGTAAGGCCCAGGTACACCCGGCCGAGCTGTTCGGGCATGGCGAACACGAACCGGTTGAGCTCACCGGGGATCGGCACGGTCAGCGCGGCGGTCGGATTGCCGAAGGCGGCCGCGTCGAACACCAGGTGCGTTCCGCGACTCGGGCGCAACCGCAGTGCCGCGTCGATGTCAGCGGCCCAGACTCCGGTCGCGTTGATCACCGCCCGCGCGGTGACGTCGAACGACTCGCCCGAGATCTGGTCGGTCAGCCTTACCGTGTCGCCGGTGGCGTGCGATGCCGCCACGTAGGTCAAGATCGTCGCGCCGTGCTGGGCCGCGGTTCTGGCGACGGCCGTGACCAGGCGGGCGTCGTCGATCAATTGCCCGTCGTAGGCCAACAGGCCACCGTCGAGGCCGTCGCGGCGCACGGTCGGCGCCAGCCCCACGGCGTGCTCGGCGGAGACCCGTCGCGAGCGGGGCAACACCGTGGCCGGTGTGCCAGCCAACCGGCGCAGCGCGTCCCCGGCGAGAAACCCGGTGCGCACCAGGGCCCGGTCCCGCCGCGGCATCGACCCCAGCAGCGGGACCAGTTGCGGCATCGCCCGCACCAGGTGAGGCGCGTTGCGGGTCATCAGGATTCCGCGTTCGATGGCACTGCGCCGGGCAATGCCCACATTGCCGGTCGCCAGGTAGCGCAGCCCGCCGTGCACCAGTTTGGAGCTCCACCGGCTGGTTCCGAACGCCAGGTCTTGCTTGTCCACACACACCACCCGCAGGCCGCGGGTGGCCGCGTCCAGGGCGATGCCGGCGCCGGTGATGCCCGCGCCGATCACGACGACGTCAACGGGTGCGCCGTCGGCCAGTGCGGTCAGTTCGGCGGTGCGGCGGGCGGAGTTGAGGGCAGCGGTATCGGACATCAGGACAGGTACCTGTTCAGTGTGTAGGTCAGTTCGGTGGAGAGTGCGTCCTCGTCGAGGATCGACGCGACGACTTGCGCGGACTGAATAGCCGATTGGGTGATCAGCAGACACATGGCGGCGAGTTCACGCGGGTCGCCGGCTCGCACGCTGCCGGCGGCCTGGGCGCCGCCGAGTTCGCCGGCCACCAGATCGATCAGGCGCCGTTGGCTGGCCCCCATCCGCTGGGCGATGTAGACCATCGCCAGATCGGGTGCGTGGTGCAGCACCTGCATCACGACCTCGTCGTGGCGCAGCCGGGCCGCAACCGCGACGATCCGCGTCACCAGCGCCTCACGCCCGGTTCCCGGTTGCTCGAGTTCGGTCCAGGCCGCGGTGATCCGTGAGGTCAACAGTGCGGCGATCACCGAGCGGCTGTCCGACCACCGCCGATACACCGTGGGGCGACTCACCCCGGCGCGGCGCGCGATGGCCGCCAGGGTCACCCGCTCCATTCCCAATGCGAGCAGGCAGCTCGCGGCGGCATCGAGGATCCGCTCTCCGACCTCCACCTGCTCGTCATTACTGGTTGACAGCATGTGTAATACTGTAACGCATGACGCAGGCCGATGCCCAGGACGCCCTGACCCCGCCGATGAAGTGGAACGCCTGGGGAGATCCAGCCGCGGCCAAGCCGTTGAGCGACGGCATCCGTCAACTGCTCAAGGCAGCCCTGGGGGTGGACGGCACGAGCACCCCGGAGCGCGATCCGAGCCAGGTGTCGCTCACGCCGTCGGCACTGACCGACACCGACCACGCAGCGTTGGCCGCGATCGTCGGCGAGGGCTTCTGCCGTACCGATCACACCGCACGACTACTGCACGCCGGGGGAAAGTCCACCCTGGATCTACTGCGGCGCAATGATTCCGGCGCCCAGGATGCGCCCGACGCGGTGCTGCTGCCCGGAAGTGACGACGAAGTCGCGGAAATCTTGAACTACTGCAGCCGGCAGGCCGTTGCGGTGGTCCCCTTCGGCGGCGGCACCAGCGTCGTCGGCGGGCTCGACCCGATCCGCGGCGAGTTCGCGGCGGTGGTGTGCCTAGACCTGCGTCGGTTCGATGCACTGCTGAACCTTGACGAGACCTCCGGCGAGGCGGAGTTCGGCGCCGGGGTCACCGGACCCGAGGCCGAACGGCTGCTCGGTGAGCGCGGTTTCTCGCTGGGCCACTTTCCGCAGAGCTTTCAGTTCGCCACCCTCGGCGGGTTCGCCGCCACCAGATCGTCGGGCCAGGATTCGGCCGGCTACGGCCGTTTCGACGACATGGTCCGCGGCCTGCGGATGATCACCCCGGCCGGCGTTTTGGACCTGGGCCGCGCCCCCGCCTCGGCCGCCGGGCCGGACCTGCGTCAGCTGTTGCTGGGGTCCGAAGGCGTGTTCGGCGTCATCACCCGGGTGCGGGTGCGGGTGCATCCGACCCCGGCAACCACCCGCTATGAGGCGTGGTCCTTCCCGGACTTCGCCACTGGCGCGGCAGCTTTGCGCGCGGTCACGCAGACCGGCGCCGGACCGACCGTGATCCGCCTGTCCGACGAGGCCGAGACGGGCGTGAACCTGGCCACCACCGAGCAGATCGGCGAGCAACAGATCACCGGGGGCTGCCTGGCGATCACGCTGTTCGAGGGAACCGCCGAGCACACCGAAAGCCGGCATGCCGAGACCCGAGCGGTGCTGGCCGCGCACGGCGGCACGTCACTGGGCGAGGAACCTGCGCGGGCTTGGGAGCACGGCCGATTCTCCGCGCCCTACCTGCGCGATTCGCTGCTGGCCGCAGGGGCGCTGTGCGAGACCCTGGAGACCGCCACCGACTGGGCGCGCGTTCCCACGCTCAAGACAGCGGTCACCGAGGCACTGACCACCGCGCTGGGCGACAGCGGGACACCCGCGCTGGTGTTGTGCCACATCTCGCACGTCTACCCGACCGGTGCATCGCTGTACTTCACTGTGGTGGCGGGCCAGCGCGGCAATCCCATCGAACAGTGGCAGGCCGCGAAAGTCGCTGCGGGCGATGCGATCATGCAGGCAGGCGGAACCATCACCCACCACCACGCGGTCGGCGCCGATCATCGGCCGTGGATGGGCGAAGAGGTGGGCGAGCTGGGTGTGCAGGTGCTGCGAGCGGTCAAGGCCACACTGGATCCGGCCGGAATCCTCAACCCCGGCAAACTGATTCCATGACGTCGCGTCAGATCAAACGGATTACGCTGCTGACCAACCCGGCCGCCGGGCACGGCAATGCCCGGCATGCCGCCGAGCGGGCGCTGGCACGGTTCCAGCAGCGCGGGGTCAACGTCAACCACATCGTCGGCTCCGATGCTCACCATGCACGACAGCTGCTCGATGAAGCGCTGGCCGCCGGAACGGACGCCGTGGTGGTGGCCGGCGGCGACGGCGTCATCTCACTGGCGCTGCAGTCATTGGCACTCGGCGACGTGCCGTTGGGGATCATCCCGGCCGGCACCGGAAACGACCACGCCCGTGAATACGGTTTGCCCACCGGCGATCCCGAGGCGGCCGCCGACGTCGTCGCCGAAGGCCAGACCGAGACGATCGATCTGGGCCGCATCGTCGAAGACGGCGGCGCGGTGTCCTGGTTCGGCACCGTGATGGCGGCCGGTTTCGACTCGCTGGTGAGCGACCGCGTCAACCGGATGCGCTGGCCGCACGGCCGGATGCGCTACAACGTCGCCATGGTCGCGGAGATGTCCAAGCTGCGCCTGCTGCCGTTCCGGCTGACCTTCGATAACGATGAGCCGTTGGACATCGAGCTGACGCTGGCGGCATTCGGCAACACCCGCAGCTACGGCGGCGGCATGTTGATCTGCCCGGGCGCCGATCACGCCGACGGCCTGTTGGACGTCACCATGGTGCACTCGGGCTCGCGGACCAAGCTGATCCGGCTGTTCCCCACCGTGTTCAAGGGCACCCATGTGCTGCTCGACGAGGTGAGCACCCGGCGGGCGAAGTCGATTCGGGTGGAGTGCCCCGGAATCAACGCCTACGCCGACGGCGACTACGTCGCCCCGCTGCCCGTGACGGTGTCAGCGGTACCGGGCGCGCTGCAGATCTTGCGCCGCCCCTAACCCGCGCCGGGGAATCAGCCCACGCCGCGGCTGAGCCAGGACACCTCCGCGCCGTCGCCGCCGTCGCGGTAGGCCTCCAGCGCCTCATCCCAGGCGGTGCCCAGCACCGTCTCCAGGTCGGCGGCCAGCGCGTCGGCGCCGGCGGCCATCAGCGTGCGCAGGCGGTTCTCCCCGACCATCACGTCGCCGTTGGCGCTCATCGTCCCGCTCCACAGGCCGAGCTGGGGCGTGTGGCTGAACCGCTGGCCGTCGACTCCGGCGCTGGGGTCTTCGGTGACTTCGAAGCGCAGCACCGACCACGAGCGCAGCGCGCTGGCCAGCTGGGCGCCGGTTCCCACCGGTCCGACCCAGTTGACCACGGCTCGCAGCTGTCCCGGCATGGCGGGTTGCGGCGTCCAGTTGAGCTTCGCCTGGCCGTTTCGGGCACCCAAAGCCGAGGTCAGTGCCCACTCGACATGCGGGCACACCGCCGCGGGCGAGGCGTGGATGTACACCACGCCGCTGGTCACGTCGGCGAATTGATTCGTCGCGCGCATCAGTTGCTCCTTCGGATCCACGAGGGACGTCTTCCCCAACGACCTGGTGGGACCGAGCTTGAGCAGTGTTGCTGCAGATACTGGAGTGTATTCAGTGTTGTATGTGTCTATTGTGCCTTGTGAGACGCCTGTTGGCTAGTCCCGGCTGTACGCAGCCACTACGGCGTCGGACAGCTCCGGCCACCGGCCGGTGACCCAGTCCCCGAAGTCGCGGTCGGTGAGCACCACCAACGCCCGCTTGATCGCCGGATCAGCCCAGATCAGGGTGCCTGACTGGCCGAAATGGCCGAAGGTCCGCGGCGAGTTGTCCGCACCGGTCCAGTGCGGTGCCTTGCCGTCCCGGATCTCGAAGCCCAGCCCCCAGTCGTTCGGCCGCTGCGGCCCGTAACCGGGCAACACACCGTCCAGGCCGGGAAACTGCACGCGGGTGGCCTCGGCGTGCAGCTCCGGCGACACGGTGACCGGGGCCAGCAGGTCGCCGGCGAAAGCGGCCAGGTCCGCGACGGTCGAGGTGCCGCCGAATCCGGCGGCCGACGCTCCCCCGTCGAGCCTGCTGGCCGTCATGCCCAGCGGCTCGAACACCGCCTCGGTCAGGTAACGGCCGAATTCGATCCCGGACTCCTGCTGCACTGCTTCGGCCAGCACGGCGAAGCCGTGGTTGGAGTAGACCCGCCGTGTGCCGGGCTTGGCCAGGACCCGATCGGAGTCCGGCGAGAGCCCGGAGGCGTGCGCGAGCAGATGTCGCACCGTGGCACCCGGCGGCCCGGCCGGGGTGTCGAGTTCGACGGCACCCTCCTCCACCGCGACCTGCACCGCCCGCGCCACCAGGGGCTTGGTCACCGACGCGAGATAGAACGGCCGCGCGGTATCGCCGTGGGTGGCCAGCACCCCGTTCGGGCCGATCACGGCGGCGGCCGCGTGGCCGACCGGCCAGTCGTCGAGGGCGGCGAGGGGTGCCAGGGCTTCAGCGGCGGACATCGGCAGTCAGCCTAACCGCGGACAGTGAGGCGGACCGCCTTGCGGTGACTGGTCGCGCTGCACCCGAACCAGCGCTGACATGACCGGCTGAGCACGCTCTGCTCGGCGTAGCCGAGTTCACGGGTCAGGTGCGCCAGGCTGATGTCGGTGTCACGCAGGTAGCGATGGGCGGCATCGCGGCGGACGCCGTCGACCAGCGCCGCAAACGTCGTCTCCTCGGCGGCCAGCCGCCGATGCAGCGTCTTGGGATGCAAGCCGAGCTGACCGGCGATCAACTCCAGGCTCACGGCACCGGTGGGCAGCAGCTGGCGCGCCATCGCGCGGACCGACCCCGCGATACCCGGCGACTCTGCCGTGATGCAGCGCAGGTAATGCACCATCGCCTGATGCGCTTGGTCGTCCCGGTGCAGGGGGCGGTCCAGATCGACGGTGCGGAAGGTGAATCCGGCGACCGGCTGCGCGAAATAAGGGCGGCAGCCGAAGTAGGCCAGATAGTCGCGCACCGGGGTGAGCGCTTCGTGCGGAAGATGCACCGACAGCGGCGCATACGGGGCGTCGAACATCATCCGCATGATCCCCAGCGACACTCCCAGCGACAGTTCGGTGGTCTGCGGATGCGGCGGGGACCGCTCGATGAGCACCTCGAACGCATAGAACGATTCGCCGGCACGGGCGCCCGGGATGATGCGCGCCGAGATCGCCGGGCTGTAGGCGGACAAGAACCGCTCCACGATCGAGAATCCGCCGCCGACGGTGGCCGCGGTGCGGGCGGCCACCCCCAGCGGCCCGAAGTTGCCGATGTCTTGGCGCAGGGCCAGCCGGCGCCCGAAATCCGGGCAATCGACAGCGCCCGCTGCACCTTCAATGGCCAGGATCACGGCGCGGTACGGCACGAAGATGTCGTGGGCTCCGACGCACCCGTCTGGCACCCCGGCGGCCAGCAGCAATGCCCCGGGGTCACCGCCGAGCTCGGTGACCAGCTCCGGGTATCCCGACAGCGCGGTGCCGCGCACCACCGACATGTCCGCAAATATCAAAGAAATGTCCGCAGATGTCAAGACTTCACCCGTCTTGCGAGCCATGCTGGAACGGCATTCGGCGGAAAGGAATACCCGTGAGCTTTGACACCGTGATCCGTGGCGGTCGGTGGTTCGACGGCACCGGGGCGCCGTCGGCGATCCGCAATATCGGTATCCGCGGCGGACACGTCGCCGCCATCTCGGCCGAACCACTCGACGAGTCGGGCTGCGGCCGGGTGATCGACGCGGCAGGCAAATGGGTGATGCCCGGGCTGCTCGACATCCACACTCACTACGACGTCGAGATCCTCCTGGCACCTTCACTGTCGGAATCGGTGCGGCACGGCGTGACCGCGGTGCTGGTGGGCTCGTGCTCGCTGTCCACCATCCACGTCGACGGCCAGGATGCCGGCGACCTGTTCGGCCGGGTGGAGGCCATCCCGCGTCAGTACGTGGTCGACACCATCGATGCGCACAAGACCTGGTCGAGTTGCGAGGACTACATCGCCAGCCTGGAGAAACTGCCGCTGGGCCCCAACGTGACGGCGCTCATCGGACATTCCGACATGCGCGCCGCGACCATGGGATTGGACCGCGCCACCCGCTCCGATGAGCGGCCCACAGCGGCCGAGCAGGCCCGCATGGAACAGATGTTGGACGAGGCATTGCAGGCGGGGTTCGTCGGAATGTCTTCCCAGCAGCTGCTTTTCGACAAGATGGACGGCGAGGTCTGCCGCTCGCGGACGCTGCCGTCGACATACGCCAAGCCCAAGGAATTGCGCCGGCTCAAGTCGAAGCTGCGCCGCAGCGGACGGATTCTGCAGGCCGGCCCGGACGTCAAGAACCCGTTCGATGTGATGTCTCAGCTGGCCCAGGCCCTGGGGATATTCCGCCGGCCGCTCAAAACCACTCTGCTGGCCGCCGCCGACGTCAAGAGCAACCGTCTGGCGATTCCGACCATCATCAAGACTTCGCGCCTGCTCAATAAGCTGGGCGCTAATTTCCGCTGGCAGCACCTGCCGGTGCCGTTCGAGGTGTACGCCGACGGCATCGATCTGGTGATCTTCGAAGAATTCGGCTCCGGCGCCGAGGCACTGCATCTGCGGGAGTCCCTCGAGCGGGACGAGTTGATGCGGGACGAGGCTTACCGGCGACGCTTCCGCAAGGACTACGAAAACAAGTACGGACCGCGGGTCTGGCACCGCGACTTCTTCGACGCCGAGATCGTCGCATGCCCGGACGCCTCGGTGATCGGAAAGTCCTTCGGGCAGGTCGGAATCGAGCGCGGCGGAGTGCATCCCGTCGATGCCTTCCTCGATCTCGTCCTCGAGCACGGGACCGCCCTGCGCTGGCACACCACGATCTCCAACGACCGGCCAGAGGTGCTCAAGACACTCGCTGCCGAACCCGGCATCCAGATGGGTTTCTCGGACGCGGGCGCGCACCTGCGCAATATGGCGTTCTACAACATGGGCCTGCGGTTGCTGCGCCACGTCCTGGACGCACAGCAGTCCGGGCAGGCGTTTTTGTCGGTCGAGCAGGCGGTGCACCGGCTGACCGGTGAACTCGCCGACTGGTACCGGGTCGACGCCGGTCACCTGCGCGTCGGTGACCGCGCCGACGTGGTGGTCATCGACCCCACGCACCTCGACGACACCCTCGACGCCTACGCCGAAGAGTCCTTCGACTCGTACGGCGGGATGTCACGCATGGTCAACCGCAACGACGAAGCCGTCAACGCCGTGTTCATCTCCGGGGAAGCGGTGGTCCTCGACGGTCAGCCCACCAGCGTGCTCGGGACGCAACGCACCGGGAGCTTCCTGCGTGCCGACACCCGCACCCCTGCCCCGGGCGTGCCGGCCACGCAAGCCAGCGCTCCGGACGCCACACCGGCAACATAAGGTGACCCCATGAGTCAGACAGTGCGCGGGGTGATCTCCCGCGAAAAGGGCAAGCCGGTCGAGTTGACCGACATCGTCATTCCCGAACCCGGTGCCAACGACGTCGTCGTCGCCATCACCGCCTGCGGGGTATGCCACACCGACCTGACCTACCGTGACGGCGGTATCAATGACAGCTACCCCTTCCTGCTGGGCCACGAGGCCTCCGGCACGGTCGAGTCGGTGGGGTCGGCGGTCACCGCGGTAGCGCCCGGCGACTTCGTGATCCTGAACTGGCGTGCGGTGTGCGGACAGTGCCGGGCCTGCAAGCGCGGTCGCCCGCACCTGTGCTTCGACACGTTCAACGCCTCGGTTCCAATGACCCTGACCGACGGAACCGAGCTCACCCCGGCGCTGGGCATCGGGGCGTTCGCGGACAAAACGCTGGTGCACGAAGGGCAGTGCACCAAAGTGGATCCGAGCGCTGACCCCGCGGTAGCCGGGCTGTTGGGCTGTGGCGTGATGGCCGGTCTGGGCGCCGCGATCAACACCGGCGGCGTCACCCGCGATGACACCGTCGCGGTGATCGGGTGCGGCGGGGTGGGCGACGCCGCGATCGCCGGGGCGGCCCTGGTGGGCGCCCGGCGCATCATCGCCGTCGACACCGACAACACCAAGCTGAACTGGGCGCGCGAATTCGGCGCCACGCACACCATCAACGCCCGCGAGCTCGACCCGGTCGAGACCATTCAGGATCTCACCGACGGTTTCGGCGCCGATGTGGTGATCGACGCCGTCGGGCGCCCGGAGACCTGGAAGCAGGCGTTCTACGCACGCGACCTGGCCGGAACCGTTGTGCTGGTGGGAGTTCCGACCCCGGACATGCAGCTGGAGATGCCGCTGATCGACTTCTTCTCCCGCGGCGGCGCACTGAAGTCCTCGTGGTACGGCGACTGCCTGCCCGAGCGCGACTTCCCCACCCTGATCAGTCTCTATCTGCAGGGCCGGCTTCCGCTGGACAAGTTCGTCTCCGAACGCATCGGGCTGGACGATGTCGAGAAGGCGTTCGGGCGCATGCACGGTGGCGAGGTGCTGCGGTCGGTCGTGGTGCTATGACCTCCGGCAGTCCGATTCAGCGGGTCATCACCCACGGCACATTCGAACTCGACGGCGGCAGTTGGGAAGTCGACAACAACATCTGGCTCGTCGGTGACGATTCCGATGTGGTGGTCTTCGACGCAGCCCACGACGCCGCCCCGATCATCGAAGCCGTCGGCGGACGCAACGTGGTGGCGGTGGTGTGCACGCACGGCCACAACGACCACATCACGGTGGCACCGGAGCTGGGTCGAGCACTCGACGCACCGGTGCTGCTGCACCCCGGCGACGACATGCTGTGGCAGATGACGCACCCGGACAGCGACTTTCGGGCTGTGGCCGACGGCGACACCCTCGCCGTTGGGGGCTTGGAACTGCGGGCGCTGCACACCCCAGGCCACTCGCCGGGCTCGGTGTGCTGGCATGCACCGGACCTGGGCGCGGTGTTCAGCGGTGACACCCTGTTCTGCGGCGGCCCGGGAGCGACCGGCCGCTCGTTCTCCGACTTCCCGACGATCTTGGCGTCGATCTCCGGGCGGCTCGGCGAACTGCCGGCCGACACTGTCGTCTACACCGGGCACGGTGACAGCACGCGTATCGGTGACGAGTTGGT
The DNA here is from genome assembly GCF_963378105.1 of Mycolicibacter sp. MU0102. Taxonomy (NCBI): domain Bacteria; kingdom Bacillati; phylum Actinomycetota; class Actinomycetes; order Mycobacteriales; family Mycobacteriaceae; genus Mycobacterium; species Mycobacterium holstebronense. Next base: position 1,787,380 of record NZ_OY726398.1, on the reverse strand, counting down.
CCATTACGACGAGTGGGTGGCGCGCGGCCACTGACGATGCGCGCGAGGAACGAGCGCGAGGAGGAAGTGGCCAATCCAACTGGGCCACTGAGCGCCACTAAGCGCCACTGACGTCAGTGCCCGCGCAGGATTCGCCGCTTCTCTTCGGCGAACTCCTGCTCGGTCAACGCTCCCGAATCACGCAGCGCCGTTATCGTTTTGAGCTGCTCGATCCGAATTCCTTCGCCCTGGGGAACGAATCGCTCGTGGCTGAAGTCCGTTCCCGTGTCGACCGTCTCCACCGACGGGCGGCGACGGCGCGCGGCCAACAGCCGGCCTGCGATCAGATCCACGAGCCCCAGAACGAAGATCACCGGAAACACCCACAGCAGCGTCGAGTGGCCGGCGGGCTTGCCGAAGGCCAGCCGAGGAGCGATATAGGCCCCGACCTGCCCGTCGGTGACGATCTGGTAGTCGCCGGCCTCGGCCACGGATATCCGCCACAGCCGCCGCCGGCTGTCGTTGTTGACCGTGGTGGTCATCCCAACGCTTTCCTCGAACTCCGGATCGGGCACGCCGTCCGGTGGTGTCACCGTCACGCTGATCGGTGGGACCGGCAGTCCGCCGCCGGTGGGACTTGAGATGACCCGAGTGTGCAGATTCACCGTCACCTCGCCCGCCGGCAGATGCACCCTGCCCGAGCCCGGAATCGGCACTTCGCCGTAGGCGTCGTAGCGGTCCAGCACAAAGACGTTGAGAATCAGCGCAACCACGAAGCCGATCACCCCAATGGTCATCAGGCCGGCCGCCACCACGGTCGGAATGCGTCCGATCGCCCGCTGTGCGCCCACTTACGGAAGTGTGCCACGGATCGCCGATGCCGCTACCGTCAGTGGTGGATATCGATGACGGTTTCGCCGGGGTCGGAGGTGCCATGCCAGAGTCGAGCATCGTGGTCCGCCCCGAGTCCGGCGGCGCTCCTTCGAGCCGGTTGCAGGCGGCCGGACTGGCCCATGCGACCGGTGTTTTCGAACAGCTCGCGGCGACGGTTCCGCTGCCCGCCGCGCCGCGGCCGATCGTCGTCGCCGACTATGGCGCCGCCACCGGCTACAACTCACTGCTTCCGATCGGGGCCGCCATCGCGGCGTTCCGAAAGCGAACCCGGACCGACCATGCTGTGTTAGTTGTCCATACCGATCTGCCGGACAACGACTTCACCGCGCTGTTCACCACGCTGGCTAACGATCCCGACAGCTACGCCCGCAAGGACACCGCCAGCTTCCCCTCGGCGATAGGTCGGTCGTTCTACAGCCAGATCCTGCCCTCGCAGAGCGTCAACCTGGGCTGGACGTCCTGGTCGACCATGTGGCTGCGCCGGCCCGCCGGGGTGCTGCCCGAGTTCTCCGACCACGTCCATGTCGAGCACAGTGACGACGACACCGCGCGGCGCGCCTACACCCGCCAGGCCGCCCAGGATTGGCATGACTTCGTGGCGTTCCGAGGCCGGGAGTTGAGTCCGGGCGGCAAGCTGCTGGTGTTGACCGCCGCCGTCGACGCTGCCGGCCGATCGGGCTACCGGCCGCTGCTCGATGCGATCGTCGCGGTTCTTGACGAGCAGGTGCGCGACGGCGCACTGACTCGGGATGAGGTGGCCCGCATGTCGATTCCGGTGCTGGGCCGCAGTGAGAAGGAATTTCGTGCGCCATTCGCCCCCGCGGGGCGGTTCGAGTCGCTGACGATCGAACGGCTGGAGGTGTTCGACGCCGAGGACCGGTTCTGGGACCGATACCTGCTCGACGGCGATGCGGTCGCCCTCGGCACCCATTGGGCCGCCTTCGTCAGCGCCGCCATCTTCCCCACGCTGGCCTCCGCATTGGCCGGCGGCACCGACGATCCGCGCGCAGCCGACTTCGTACGTCACCTGGAAGCCGGCGTCGCCGCCCGGCTCGCGAGTAACCCCCAGCAGGTGCAGATTCCACTCGCGCTGATCGTTCTTACCAAGCAGCGCTAGGGGCTGACGGGACTCTCAGTGGATTCCGGCGCCGAGCTCTCGGGAATCTCGGGCAGGCTCGGCGAAATGGGTTCGGGGCTGGGCGCGAACGCCGGGGGCGGCTCGAACGTAGGTGACGGTGAGGTGGTGGTTGTCGTCGACGACACCGGCGTCAGCTCGCTGGGGCCGGGCCCGGTGTCCGCGGCGTGCCGCAGCACCAGCACGGCAACCGTGCCCAGCAACATCGCGACCAGCGCTGCCAAGATCACCACCGGGACCGGCCGCCGATACCACTCCACGCCGCCCTGGCCCTGGCCGCCGATCTCCTCGGGTTCCGGTACGGCGGGCTGGCGCGGCGCAGCGGGTGCCGGGCGCGCCGGCGGTGGTGGCGTCACCAACGGTTGCAGCCCCGCATCCGGGACGCTCTCGGGCACCGGTGGCGGAACGTACTCTGGCGCCGGCGCCTCCGGGAACTGCGGCGGCGCTACCGGCGGCGGTGCCTTCTTCGGGATGGCCACCACATTGCCGGCAACGCTCAACGCGGCGCCGATGGCCGCCGTCAACTGTGGTCGTGGCGAGCTGATTACGGCGACCCCGAAGCGTTGCGACAGACCGGTCGTGACCGTCGGCATGTTCGCCCCGCCGCCGACCGACACGATTGCCGACAGCGCATCGGGAACGATCTCGTTGTCGTCCAAGGTGTTCTGCAAGACGGTGTAAAAGCCCTCGAGCGGCTGGCGCAGAGCCTCGTCGAGTTCTACCCGGGTCAGCCATACCCCGCCGTGAAATCCCGCGAGTTCGGCCACCGTCTCAGACGACAGCTGTTCCTTGGCATCACGGCACTGGCTGCGCAGCCGGGTCAGCGACCCCACTGTCGGAGGCCCGTCGCCGTTGCCGCCCAGATCGGCAACCACGTGATCCAGCAGCGCCTGGTCGATCACATCGCCGGAAAAGACCGTGCTGCGCCGGGTGGCGCCGACCGGTTCGAATCCGCGTTCCGCGTCGACGAGGGTGACGTTGGTTCCGCTTCCCCCGAAGTCACACACCGCGATGATCCCGTGGTCAGGTAGGCCGGGATTCGCTTGCAGCGCAGTCAAAGCTGCCGTCGTGTCGGAGATCAGCGACACCGGATGCTGCGCCCACTCCGAAACCCGCCCCAGCGCGGTTCGCAGCGCGCCGACCGCGTCGCGTGACCAGTGCGCGGGATAGGTGACCGCTACCGCCGGCGGGATCGGACGGCCCTCGGTCACCGCGTACGCCAAGGCATGCAGGCCATCTGCGAGCAGTTGCTCGGGACGGTGGGTAGATCCGTCGCTCGCCACCACCGGGCCGCCGCCGCCGACGCGATCCACGAAATCGGTGACTACGAGGCCGCGGTCGCGCAATTCCGAACTCACTGCGGAGTTCTCCGAGGGCATGCCGATTTGGGATGGCCGATCCCGGAACAGCGTCAGCACGGGCCGACGGGTGATCGCGCGATCGGCGGTGACCGCCGCCAATGTGGTTGCCCCGACGGACATCCCCAACGCGGGGCCTGTCTCTTGCGCCATGCTGTCCCATCCACGGTGTCATCCGGCGGTCAGAGCACACCGGTCTACGTAATTTTACCGACGGATGTTCGATATACCCCGCATTGCAGCGCCGTTGGTGCGCCGGAGAAGTCACGCCGAGGGCTGCCGCAGACGTCTAGCATCTGATCGCATGCGAGCGCCGAGCCACGGTGCCTCCCGCCCGGCGTTGAGCGCCTGGCGGTTCGTCACCGTGTTCGGCACCGTCAGTCTGCTGGCCGATTTCGTCTATGAGGGCGCCCGTTCCATCACCGGGCCGCTGCTGGCGTCATTCGGCGCCACCGGCCTGGTGGTCGGAACTGTGACCGGAATCGGGGAGGCTGCCGCGCTGGGCCTGCGACTGGTGTCGGGGCCGCTCGCCGATCGGACACAGCGCTTCTGGGCCTGGACGATTGCCGGATACGCCCTCACTGTGCTCACCGTGCCACTGCTCGGTGTTGCCGGCACGCTCTGGGTTGCCTGCGCCTTGGTGATCGCCGAGCGGATCGGCAAGGCGGTCCGCAGCCCCGCCAAGGACACCTTGTTGTCACACGCGACCAGTGTCACCGGCCGTGGCCGGGGCTTCGCCGTGCACGAGGCACTCGACCAGATCGGCGCGGTGATCGGTCCGTTGACGGTCGCCGGGGTGCTGGCGCTCAGCGGCGGGGACTACGCCCCGGCGCTGGGAGTGCTGGCGTTGCCCGGCGCCGCGACGCTGGCGCTCCTCGTGTGGCTGCGCCTGCGTGTGCCCGAGCCCTTGGACTATGAGCGCTCTGAACGCGAGGAGCCCGGCGCGGTACCAGCCCGCCCGGGACGCGGCGACGTCGGGCGGCTGCCCGCAGTGTTCTGGCAGTACTGCGGGTTCATCGCGCTCACGATGACCGGTTTCACGACCTTCGGTTTGGTGTCATTTCACCTGGTCAAGCATGGTTTACTGCCAGCCGCGGCGGTCCCGGTGCTGTACGCGGCAGCGATGGGCGCCGATGCGGTGGCGGCCCTAGCCTCGGGGTGGTGCTACGACCGGTTCGGCGCAAAGGTCTTGTTCGCGCTGCCGATCCTGTCGGCTGCGGTGGTGGTGTCCGCCTTCGCCGGCAGCGTCGCCGCGGCGGTGGCCGGGGCGCTGCTGTGGGGTGCTGCGGTGGGCATTCAGGAGTCGACGCTGCGTGCCGTGGTCGCCGACTTGGTGGCGCCGAGACGCCGAGCCAGCGCCTACGGGGCGTTCGCCGCCGGACTGGGCGCAGCGGCCGCGGCCGGCGGGGTGCTCACCGGTTGGCTGTACGACGTGTCGGTCAGCGCGCTGATCGCGGCGGTCCTGGGGATTCAACTGCTCGCACTCGCGGTCGCGGGGGCCTCCAAAGTTTGCTCGGAAGGCAATCTGCGGCGGTCATCTCGCTGACACCCAACGGTCATCGCCCGGTAACCGGAGGCCGTAAATGAACCGATCTCAGTTGCGACTCAGATCCCCAATATGAGTTACTCAGCATGCCGCAGACGGTCGATCAGAAACCACCGAATATGTTCACTGCCTGGGGAGTCTGCTGCACACGAGGCGCTTCTTATGCCACCATGTACCGGTGAACCCACGACGGATCCTTCGCTCCCTCGGTGTTGTTCTGGCCCTGACTTGGCTGCTGCACAGCACCGTCATCACCCCTCCCGCTGCCTTCGCGGACCCCTGTCCAGATGTCCAAGTTTTGTTTGCTAGAGGCACTGGCGAGGAAGTCGGCCTTGGCGAGACCGGGCAAGCATTTGTCAACTCACTACGGAACCGACTGCCCGAGCGGCCGGTGGACGTCTACGCCATCGACTACCCGGCCACCAACGACTGGCCGACCGGCATTCAAGGCATCCGTGACGCCACCGCCCACATCGAGGCCACGGCGGCGAATTGCCCCACCACCAAGATGGTGCTCGGCGGCTTCTCGCAGGGCGCCGCGGTGATGGGATTCTCGACCGCCAGCGTCATCCCGGACGGGGTGGAAGGGGTCGACATACCACGGCCGATGCCCCCGGAAGTGGCTGACCACGTCGCCGCCGTGGTGCTCTTCGGAACCCCGAACGACCGGGCGATGAATTTCCTCGGTCAACCACCCTTGGCCATCGGCCCGGCATACACCGCCAAGACCATCCAGTTGTGTGCGCCTGAAGACCCGGTCTGCTCCGAGGGACTGAACTTCTCCGCGCACGCACCCGGCGCCTATGACGGCATCGCGGACGAGGGCGCGGCGTACGCGGCAAACCGGCTTTAACCTCAGTTTTCGCTCCGCACGGCCACCTTTGCGGTTTGCTGATTCGCGACCCGCAGGTCGGTGGCAAGGGCGAGACATGTCAGCATTTAGGGATGAATTTGCGCAACACTGTTCGCACCTTCGCTGCCGCCGCGATGCTCACCGGAACCCTGGTGGCCGCGCCGGTGGGCCTGCCCATCGCAACCGCAGAGCCCTGCCCGGACGCCGAAGTGGTGTTCGCCCGCGGCTCCGGCCAGCCCGTCGGGCTCGGTGACGTCGGTGACGCGTTCGTCGGCTCCTTGCAGGAGCAGGTCACAGGACTCAACGTCAACGTCTACCCGGTCGAATACCCGGCGAGCACGGACTACCGCAACAGCGCGGTGCTTGGTGAGTCCGACGCCACCGCGCACATTCAGGCCACGGTCGCCAACTGCCCCAAGACCAAGCTCGTGCTCGGCGGCTACTCACAAGGCGCCAGCGTCATCGCTATGTCCAGCAATGCGCTGCCGGGTCCGGTCGCCAACCACGTGGTCGCGGTGGCGTTGTTCGGCCCGCCCTCGAGCCCGTACTCCACCTCGTTGTGGGGCGGCCCGCTGCCGGTCCTCGCCTCGTCCTACCGCCCGAAAACCATCGACTTCTGTCTGACGGGCGACATCTACTGCGAAGACAGCGGAAGCGTCGTCCCGCACCTGATGTACGTGCAGGACGGCAAGACCGTGGAGGCCGCGGCATTCGTGGCGAGCCGGCTCACGGCCGGCCAGAGCGTCAACTAGGCCGAAGCGGTCAGAACAGCGTCGGGATCCGCGCATCGATCAGATGCGGCCCCGGCTCGGCGACGGCGCGCCGGAACTGTTCGGCAAGCTCCTCGCAGGTGGTGGCCACCGTGGCCGGCACCCCGAATCCCTCGGCAATCTTCGCGAAGTCCATATTCGGCCGCGACAGGTCGAGTAGATCGTTTGCTTTCGGGCCACCACCTTCGGCGCCCACCCGGGCCAGTTCCAGCCGCAGGATCGCGTACGAGCTGTTGTTGATCAGCACCGTGGTCACATTCAGGTTCTCGCGTGCCATCGTCCACAACGCGGAGATGGTGTAGGCCGCACTGCCGTCGGCCTGCAGTGCGATCACCGGCCGGTCCGGTGCGGCCACGGCCGCGCCTAGCGCGACCGGCAGACCCTGCCCGATCGCCCCGCCGGTGAGGGTGAGCACGTCGTGGCGTGGTGCCCCTGCGGTGGCCGCGGGCAACATCAGGCCCGAGGTGTTGGATTCATCGGAGATGATCGCGTTGTCGGGCAGCAGCGCTCCGATCACCTGCACCCAGTTCTGCGGGGTGAGCTGACCGCCCGGAAGTTCGGGGCGGGCCGCAGGGGCGGGCCGCGGCTGCACGCCGGCGGCCACCGCTTCGGCCAGCTGCTCCAGAGCGGCCACCACGTCGGTCTCCAGGCCGGCCAGGTTGTGCACGACGCAGCCCTCGGGAACCAGGTCGCTGGCCTTGCCGGGGTAGGCGAAGAACGACACCGGGGCCCGGGTACCGGCCACCACCAGGTGTTTGATGCCGTCGAGTTGGAAGGCGGCCTGCTCGGCCAGGTAGCCGAGCCGGTCGATCGCCGGGACCCCGGCGCCGCGGACGAGCCGGGCCGGGAAGGTCTCGACCAGAGCACGGGCCCCGGTTGCGGCGACGATCCGGTCGGTGGCCTCCAGCGCACGCACGTCGGCGACGGCAGGCCCGCCGATCAGGATTGCCACCGGCTCGCCGCTGCCCAGCACGGCGGCGACGTCGGCGACGGCCTGCGCGTCGGGAGCAGCGGCGGGGATCGGGTCGACCGGTCCGGCCGCCTGCGCGCCGTCTTCCCAGGAGATGTCGGCGGGCAGAATCAGGTTGGCCACCTGCGCCGGGCTGGCCATAGACTCGGCGACCGCTTCGGCGGCATCGCGACCGACGTCATCGCCGGAGTTGGTGCGGCGCACCCAGCCGTGGGTCCAGTCGGTCAGGGGTTCGATGTCGGATTCCAGCGGTGCGTCGTACTTCTTGTGGTAGGTGGCGTGGTCACCGATGACGTTGACCACCGGCACGTGCGCGCGGCGGGCATTGTGCAGGTTGGCCAGGCCATTACCCAGGCCGGGCCCCAGATGCAGCAGGGTGGCGGCCGGCTTTGCGGCCACCCGGGCGTACCCGTCGGCGGCACCGGTCACCACGCCTTCGAACAGGCACAACACCCCGCGCATCTGCGGCACCGAGTCCAAGGCGGCCACGAAATGCATCTCGGAAGTACCGGGGTTGGCGAAGCAGACCTGCACCCCGCTGTCGACCAAGGTGGCGATCAGGGCCTGTGCTCCGTTGGTCATGTGACTGCCTTTCTTGCCGAGCACCGAAGTATGGGGCGTGCGCGCGATCTGCTGCCTATAGAAGCACGCCGGGATTGAGGATCCCGGCGGGGTCGAAAGCGTCCTTGATCCGGCGCATCAGGGCGATCTTGACCGGGTCCTCCAGCTCCAGGAAATGCTGCGTCTTGACCCGGCCCAAACCGTGCTCACCGGAGATGGCGCCGCCGAGGGCCATCGCGGCCTCGAAGATGTCGTGCAGCAGCCGGTGACGGACCTCGTCGTCGGCGCAGAACACCGCCAAGTGGACGTTGCCGTCACCGGCGTGCCCGCAGCCGACCACGCCGGCACCTGCCGTTTGGGCTAGTCCTTGGGCCTTGGTGAGGAACTGGTGCATCTCGGCCCGCGGGACCACCACGTCGATGACGTCGTGGGCACCGGCGGCCTTGGCCGTCCAAAACGCCTTCTCGCGGGCCTCGATCAAGGCATGCGCTGAATTGCCTTCCAGCACATAGACATCGTCGGCACCGAGCGAGGCCAGCAGTTCGCCCACCATGGCCACATCGTCGTCGAGGCGCTCACGGTCACGGTTTTCCACCCCGACCACCAGGTAGGCCTCCGCGGTCTCACGCACCGCGTCGGGGATGCCCAGGTTCAGGTTCTGCGAGTAGCTGATCGCGGCCAGGGTGAGCTTGTCGACGTATTCGAGGATCACCGGGTCCACCCCGCTGCGCACCACCGCCGGCACCGCGCGCATCACCGCGGGCAGGTCCGCGAACGGCGCCAACAACGTGGCGGAGTGCCCGAGCCGAGGGTAGAGCCGCACGGTGACCTCGGTGGCCAGCGCGCAGGTGCCCTCCGAACCGATGATCAGCTGGGTCAAGTCATAACCGGTGGACAGCTTGGTGATTCGCCCGCCGGTGCGGATCAGCTCGCCGGTGGGCAACGCGGCCTGCAGCCCGAGCACATTGTGCCGGGTCACTCCGTATTTGACCGCGCGCATCCCACCGGCGTTGGTGCCGACGTTGCCTCCGACACTGGCGGACAGTTCCCCGGGGAAGACGGTGTACATCAGACCCGCCTCGGCCGTCGCGGTATCGAGGTCGGCCAACGTGACACCGGGTTGCACCACCGCAACCTGATTGTCGGTGTCGATCTCCAGGATCGCGTTCATCCGCTCGAAGGAGATCAGCAGACCGTCGGGGCACGGCCGCGCGCCGGCCGACATACCGGTGCCCGAACCGCGGGCGGTCACCGGAACTTTCGCCTCGGTCGCGGCGGCCAGCAGCGCCGCAACCTGCTCGGCGGTCTGCGGACGGGCGACGTAGCTCGGCGTCACCGGCGCTCCGACCAGCGCCTCGTCATGGGCGTAGTCGGGACCGATCTGCTCACCGGTGAGCAGTGCGCCCGCTCCGACGATGTCGGCGAACTTCTGCGCGGCGTCAGTGTCTACCGTGGCCATCCGTCCCTACTTTCCAAATCCGGCGTCACGCAACGCCTGAGCCATCGACCCGCCTGCCAGTGCCGCATCCCGGCGCCCGGCATTGTTGGCGGGACGCCGCCCACGATTCTGCTTGGCGTTGTCACCGCGCGCAGCCGGTTTGGCACCCGGGCCCCGGGAGGATGTGCCGGGCTTGTCCGCCGGCTTGTCCCCCAGCCGCAGGGTCAGCCCGATGCGTTGGCGGTCGACGTCGACATCGACGACCTTGACCTTCACCACCTGGCCGGACTTGACCACCTCGTGCGGGTCGGAGATGAAACGGTCCGCCATGGCTGAGACGTGCACCAGACCGTCCTGGTGCACGCCGACATCGACGAAGGCGCCGAAGGCCGCAACGTTGGTCACGACACCTTCGAGGACCATGCCCACCTTGAGGTCGGCCACCTTCTCCACGCCCGCGGCGAACGTGGCCGTGGAGAACGCCGGCCGTGGGTCGCGTCCCGGCTTCTCCAGCTCGGCGAGGATGTCGGTCACGGTCGGGACCCCGAACCGGTCGTCGGCGAAGTCGCCGGGTTTCAGCGACCGCAGCACACGCTCGTCACCGATGATCTCGGCCAGGGAGACGCCCGAGCGGTCCAGGATGCGCCGCACCACCGGGTAGGCCTCGGGATGCACTCCCGAGGAATCCAGCGGGTCGTCGCCGTCGCGGATGCGCAGGAACCCGGCGCACTGCTCGAATGCCTTGGGACCCAGCCGTGGCACGTCGAGCAGGGCGGCCCGACTGCGGAAGGGCCCGGTCTGGTCGCGGTGCGCCACGATCGCTTCGGCCAGCGACTCCGACACCCCCGATACCTTGGCCAGCAGCGGGGCCGAGGCGGTGTTGAGGTCGACGCCCACGGCGTTCACGGCGTCTTCGACCACCGCATCGAGGCTGCGCGCCAGGGTTCCCGGTGTCACATCGTGCTGGTACTGGCCGACGCCGATGGACTTCGGCTCGATCTTGACCAGTTCGGCCAGCGGATCCTGCAGCCGCCGTGCGATCGACACCGCCCCACGCAGCGTGACGTCCAGGTCCGGAAGCTCATGGGCGGCATAGGCCGACGCCGAGTACACCGATGCGCCGGCCTCGCTGACCATCGCCTTGGTCGGGGTGGGAGCGCCCACGCTCTTGAGGTCGGCGATCAACTCGGCGGCCAGGGCGTCGGTCTCGCGCGACGCGGTGCCGTTGCCGACGGCGATCAGGTCCACGCCGTGGCGAGCCACCAGCGCGGCCAAGGCCGCCTTGGCCTGATCCCACTGCTTCTGCGGCTGGTGCGGGAAGATCGCGCAGGTGTCGACGACCTTGCCGGTGCCGTCGACGACGGCGACCTTCACCCCGGTGCGAAAACCCGGGTCGAGGCCGAGTGTGGTGCGGTTGCCCGCCGGCGCCGCCAACAACAGGTCTTTGAGGTTCTTGGCGAACACCGCCACCGCGTCGGCCTCGGCACGTTGCCGCAGCCGCATCCGGGCATCGACTGCCGCCGAGAACGCCAGCCGGGTGTCCCACGCCCACCGCACGGTGTCGGCCAGCCAGGGCGTGGCCGGGCCCGACGCGGTCATGTTCACGCCCAGCGACTTGGCCACCATCGCCTGGTAGGGCTCGTTGTCGCCGCCGTCGAAGGACAGCGCCAGGGCATCTTCCTTCTCGCCGCGCAACACGGCCAGCACCCGGTGCGACGGCATGGTCTCGAGTGCTTCGCTGAACTCGAAGTAGTCCCGGAACTTTTGCGCTGCAGCACTTTTCGCAGCATCGTCAGAGCGCGGCATGGTCCGCAGCGAGCCCGCCGACCAGAACTTCTCGCGGACCGCACCCACCAGCTCGGCGTCCTCTGCGGCACGTTCGACCAGAATCGCTCGCGCACCCTCCAGCGCGGCCGCGGCGTCGGCGACCTCCTCGCCGGTGTACTCCGCAGCGAGCTGCTGAGGGTCCAGTGCGGGGTCAGCCAGCAGCCGGTCGGCCAGCGGCTCCAGGCCGGCCTCGCGCGCGATCTGTGCCTTGGTGCGGCGCTTGGGCTTGTAGGGCAGGTAGATGTCCTCCACGCGGGCTTTGGTGTCGGCCGACAGCAACGCGTTTCGCAGCTCGTCGGTGAGCTTGCCCTGCTCTTCGATCGAGGACAGCACCGCGGCCCGGCGGTCGTCGAGCTCACGCAGGTAGCGCAGCCGCTCTTCCAGGGTGCGCAGCTGCCCATCGTCGAGGCTGCCGGTGACCTCTTTGCGGTAGCGGGCGATGAACGGAACTGTCGCCCCCTCGTCGAGCAGCGCGACGGCCGCCGCGACCTGTCGTTCGGCTACTTCGAGTTCGTCGGCAAGGCGGGCATTCACCGGTTTGAGGGTCACGTTCGCGGTCACGCCGACGGACCCTACCGAACGCCGCTGACAGTTCCTTGGTGCGGCACGGCGTGGTTTTTGACTGCGCGCAGGATGGCTACGATGCCGTCCATGTCGGCGTCGCCGAACACCTCTTCTGGCCCGCGCGGTGCGTGCTCCATCAGGAAATTCACGCCCCGTCGACGTCACGAGCGGGTGGCCGGCCCGGCATAGCCCGGCTGTCTATCCACAGTCGCCTGTTTGATCCACAGGCCGCCGCTCGAACCCATAAATTCGCACACCCGTTCGATACGTTGGGGTCATGTCCGATCAGCTCCTGCCGCCCGCCGCGGCGGCCCGTGCGGCCATCCGCGCGGATCTAACCCTGATCGACGACGCCCAGGCACGGCTGAGGACAGCCGATACGGACTTGGTGGGCAACGCGTTTCGCGTCGAAATCGCCGAGCACCTCGAAACCCAGCACAGAGTCAATCGCGGCCTGTCCTACCGCATCTTCGGCGAGATCGCCGATCCCGCCGACGGCCCCGACGACCCCCGACTGCCCGCCGACACCAAGATCACCGACCTGCTGTGGTCACGCCTGCGTATCACCCGGGCCGAGGTCCGGCGCCGGTTCCGCATCGCGGCGCGCATCCGGCCGCGGCGCAACCTGACCGGCCCCCCGGACCCCACCCGAACTTCCCGAAGTCGCCGCCGCTGTCGAGGACGGCCGTATCGGCGATGACCACATCAAAGCGGTCACGAAAGCCCTCGACGAACTGCCCGCAAAAGTCGCACCGGCCGATCGTGAGGCCGCCGAACGCACCCTGGTGCGCCACGCCACCGAACAGGACGCCGTCTTCGTGACCGCTATCGGGCACGCCATCGCCGATCACCTCAATCCCGACGGCAATTTCACCGATGAGGACCGGGCACGGCGGCGCAACCTCATCCTGGGCCGTCAAGGTCCCGATGGAATGAGCACGCTAAACGGCTGCATCGACCCGGAAACCCGCGCCTACCTGGAAGCAGCCATCTCTGCGGTTCGCCCCGGCCACCGCCAGCCCGAGGGCACCCAAGAACGCGATACCCGGTCATCGGGTCAACGAGACCACGATGCACTGAAGCTGGCCCTGCGCCATGGCATCGAGTCCGGCGCCCTGGGCACTCACCGCGGCGTTCCGGTGACCGTCATCGCCGTCACCAAACTCGCCGACCTCGACCAGGCGGCCCGTGCCATGGCTGACCCGGGCATCCCGATGCCGCCCGCGGCCCGCACCGGCGGGGGCAGCCGCCTACCGATGCGCGATCTGATCCGGATGGCGGCCAACTCGATTCACTACCTCGCGGTGTTCGACAACCACTCGGAGCGGCCGCTGTACCTGGGCCGCAGCAAGCGCATCGCCACCCTGGATCACCGGATCATCTGCCATGCCCGCGACCGCGGTTGCACCAGACCGAACTGTCCGGAGCCCGGCTACCACTGCGAGGTTCACCATTCGACCGATTGGGCACGCGGCGGGCGCACCAATCCCGACGAGCTCTATTTCGCCTGCGGCGGCGACCACGGCGGCGCCACCCGTGGCGATCTACAGACCATGGTCACCGAGCAAGGCCGCCTGGCCTGGACCGACGGCACTGACCCACCGCGGATCAACCACCTGCACCATCCGGAGGAACTCCTCGACGACGATGAGGATCCATAGCCGCGACATCGAGCATCCGAGCCCGAACCGCGAGAAGATGGCACCGTGACGACCTACGCCGAGATCCGCAACAACGCACCACTGTGGCCGGGCGTGATGGACCGCTCGCTGCTGGGCAACCGGCAGGCGCAAGCCGCGCTCTATCTGGCCGACATGGCCAAGCGGGGCAAGTGGAGCACGGTGATCCGAGAACTCGACCGCGGCGATCACGTGGTCGATGTCAAGGCATGGCGGCCCGGAGGCAAGACGTGGCTGACGGTGCTGCATCAGGCCGGCTGGCACGGCGCTTCTGCCGACATCGCGTCCTGGCTGATCGAGCAGGGCGCGCTGCGCTCGCAACCGGACGCCGCCGGTCGCACCGCCTATGACCTGGCCGTCGAGCACCAACGGTCCGCCGAACTGCTGGAGGTGCTCAAGCCTCCCCCAGCCGCCCTCGACCCTGACCGGGTCGCCGCGCTCAACTTCCAACTCACCGCCGTGATCGACGACCTGATCCAACACCTGTTCCGCGGTGGCGAACTGCGCCAGATGCTCCGCTATCCGCCGGTCGAGGTGCTGCACGAGCTGCCCAGAAAGCAGCTGTGGTTCCCGGTGCCCTATCTGTGGGGCGGATTTCGGATCGGTCTGCGCGATAACGACGTCGAGGTGGTCGGCGGCTATCGAGAACTCGACCCGGTCGGCGATGTGCACGTCGCGACGGTCGGCTACCTCATCACACCCGAGGGCCCGTCACAGGTTTACGAGGGCTACGAGTGACCGCTGATCTCGCGCAACTGTCCCTTGGCGATCTTGCCGCCGGATGAGCGCGGCAACTCGTCGATGACGACAAGGCGTTCGGGCAGCAGCTCTTTGGACACCCCAAGGGCAAGCAGGTGCTCGACGAGTTCGGCCAATTCCAAGGTGCCGGCGCCAGCGCCCGCGCGAGCCACCTCCGCGAGTTCGACGTAGACGCACACCTTTTCGCCGAAGACCTCGTCGCGCATCGGCACCGCGGCCGCCACCGCGATCGCCGGATGGGTCATCACCGCGTCTTCGACCTGGGCGGCGCTGATGTTCTTGCCACCGCGCAGAATGAAATCCGAGGTACGGCCGGTGACACTGAGATAACCGTCGGCGTCGATCTCGCAGATGTCGCCCATGCGCATCCAGCCGTCGGCGGTGAACAGCTTGTCGTGGTCGACCCCGTTGAGGTAGCCGAGGCTGGTGGCCGGGCCGCGGCAGGCGGGCTGTCCCCGGCCGGTATCGGTCACGTCGGTGTTGCCGTCCTCGCCGCCGAACAGCCGGACCGCCATCTCACCGACGATTCGCCCCCCGGTGCGCAACCGCCGCTCCAGCGAGTCATCGAGCGTGGTAGCGCTGAGCACGCCGGTCTCGTTGGATCCGTAGAACTGCAGGATTTTCGCCCCGGTGAGCTCCTCGAACTCCGCGGCCGGCCGGTAGGGCAACGCCTCGCCGCCGGTGAACACCACCCGCAACGAGCTCAGGTCGAACTCGCGGCTGGCCGGATCCGCCATCATCATGATCAATTGAGTGCTGACACAGCATAATACGGTGACTCGATGCCGCGCTATCGCAGCACAGGTCGCCGCTGCGGTGAAGCGGTCCAACAGGATCGCCGTGGTGCCGAGGTGGATCGGTGTGGTGTGGCTGGTCCAGAGCCCGAAACCGAACGGCGTGGGAATGATCGGCAGGAAGACGTCGTCGGGGCTCAGTTGCCCATTGGCGACGGCAAGCTGGTGAAAGTAGTGCCAGCGATTCTGGGTGTGCACCACACACTTGGGCAGCCCGGTGGTACCTGAGGTGGAGTTGATCAGGAAGACCTCGTCTGGCCCGAGTTGCGGACCCGGTACCCCGCTTTCGGTGGCGGCGTGCAGCTCATCGATGCTCAGCGTCGCGATCTCGAGTTCGGCCGCGGCGGCGTGCCGCTGCTCATCGGTTATCAGCAATTGGGCCTGCGAAGCGGACAGGATCGCAGCCACCTCACGGGTCCCGGCCCGGGCACCGATACCGACCACGATCGCCCCGCAGCGCTCGATCGCCACGAACAGCACATGAATGTCCACGGCATCGCGATGCCATACCGCAATCCGGTCGCCGGGCCCCACTCCGACACCGGCCAGCCGCGCCGCCAATGCGTCTGCCGCGGTGTCGAATTCCTGCCACGTCAAGGCCGCACCGAGATAGTCCACGTAGGCATCCCGGGCTGGAAATCGTTGGGCGTTGCGGCGCACCGCGTCCGACAGCGTGGTCTGAGACCACCAGCCGACGGCGTGATAGCGGGCGGCTTCGGCGGCGGTGTAAGCCGGTGAATTCCAGCCGGTGTCGGAAGACATCTCGCTTACCGCCTCCGATCAGTCAGTAGATGTAGTCTTCGCCGCTCGCTCGCACGGTGATGTCACTGATACTGATGCCCCAGGGCTGGTCGATAACGTGCACCACCGCCTCGGCGAGGTCTTCGGGGGTGATCAGCCAGTACTTCACCGAGTCGATGTCGGTCTGCTCAGGGGCCAGGTTGCCCTCGGCGAACGCGGTGACCGATTGCATGTAACTCGCACCGCGCGATCCCACGATGCCCATGATCGCCGAGCCGTTGACCACGCCTCTACCGAGATTGGTGCCCAGAACTCCGGTCGGCTTGACCGTGGTCACCTTGATCTTTCCCTTCGCCTCGCTGCGTAGCGAGTCCGACAGGACGGCGACCGCGGCCTTGGTCGCGCTGTAGACGCCGGAGCCGGCCACACCGGCGTTGCCGTAGATCGACGAGATGTTGACGACGTGACCGCGTCCCTGCTCGATCATCTGGTCGTAGACGGCTGAAATGCCGTTCACCACACCCTTGATGTTGATGTCGATCGCCCGGTGCCAGTGCTGCCAGGCCTTGTCGTGATCGGCGAAATAGGCCAGCGGCATCACACCGGCGTTGTTGACGATGACGTCCACCGCGCCGAAGGTCTGCACCGCGTGCTGCACGGCGGCCTTCATCTGCTCGATGTCGGTGACATCGGCGACCTGATAGGTGCCCGACAGGCCGGCCTCGCGGATCCCGTCGAAGACCGCCGCAAGGTTCTCGGCACCGATATCGACGCCGACCACGCGGGCTCCAGCGGCGGCGCACTTCTCGGCGATCAGTTTGCCGAATCCACCGCCGGCACCGGTGATGACGACGACCTTATCCTGCAGGTGCTGCGACATAGTCGGCCAGTTTAGGTGGATGCGGTCACCCCAGGTGTCACCGCCCGATTTGCTCGGCGACAGGCGGCGCGTTCGGACGCCCGGTAACAGGTCCGGACGCTATGGTCACTTCGTGAAGCGTCGAACGGCACTGGGGCTCCCCCTCCTGCTGGCGGCGGGTCCCACCTTGAGCCGGCTCCCGCGCGCCGGCGCGGACCCCGGCCGGTGGTCGATCGACCGGGTAAATCGCTGGTATCAGGCGCAGGGTTGGCCGGTCGGCTCCAACTACATCACTTCCACCGCGGTCAATCAGCTCGAGATGTTTCAGCCGGGCACCTTCGATCTGCGGCGGATCGACTCCGAGTTGGGCTGGGCCCGATCGGCAGGCTTCAACACCGTGCGGGTGTTCCTGCACGACCAGCTGTGGGCCGCCGATCAGCGGGGCTTCCAGTACCGCCTGGGCCAGTTCGTTGCGGTCGCCGCCCGCCACCGCATCAAGCCGATGTTCGTACTGTTCGATTCCTGCTGGGACCCGCACCCCAAGGCCGGACCACAGCTGGCCCCGCGAGTCGGCATCCACAATTCACGATGGGTGCAGAGCCCCGGCGCCGATCGACTCGGGGACCGCAACTACTACCGCACCCTGCATGACTACGTCACAGGTGTGATGACCCAGTTCCGGTACGACGAACGGATCCTGGCCTGGGACCTGTGGAACGAGCCGGACAACATGGCCCGCGAATACAGCGCCGTCGAACGGTCGGACAAGCTGGACTACATCAGTGACCTGCTGCCTCAGGTGTTCAGTTGGGCCCGGTCCGTCGATGCCCGTCAGCCGCTGACCAGTGGGATCTGGGAAGGCTCACGTCAGGGCAGCACGATCGTCAACACCCAGCTGGGCAGCTCCGACGTCATCACGTTCCACTCCTACGACAAGCCGGCCACATTCAGTGACCGCATCGCCGAACTGGCGCCCCTGGGCCGGCCGATGATGTGCACCGAATATCTGGCGCGTACCCGCGGCAACACCATCGACGGGATTCTGCCGATCATGAAGCGCCACAATGTGGGCGCCTATAACTGGGGCTTCGTCGCCGGGCGCACCCAGACCTACCTGCCGTGGGACTCCTGGGACAATCCCTACACCGCCGAGCCGCAGACCTGGTTCCACGATCTGGTGCAACCCACCGGTCGCGCATACCGGAATCTGGAGATCATGACGATCAGCAACCTCACCGGCCGCTGACCGGCTGATAGCGGCGCGGTTCAGTGATGAAATCATTGGCGGCAATATCGTCGTGAGGAGTCGGTGATGAGCGAGACCGCGTCGGGTTCGCGGGCTGGGTCACGAGTGGGGCGTTACCTCCTCAAACGACTGCTGGGACGCGGCACCACCGGTGAGGTCTACGAGGCGGTCGACACACAGAAGGACCGCACCGCCGCGCTCAAGCTGCTGGCGCCGCCGTTGGGCGGGAATCCGGCGTTCCGCGAATGGCTGCAGCGCGAGGCGCTGGTCGTCGGGCGGGTGCAGGAGCCGCACGTGGTCCCGGTTCGCGACTACGGCGAGCTCGACGGCCAGGTGTTCATCGATATGCCGCTGGTGGCCGGTGCCGACTTGGCCGCGGTGTTGAAGCGCAACGGGGTACTGCCTCCCTCACGTGCGGTGAACGTGGTGTGGCAGGCGGCGTCGGCCCTGGATGCCGCGCACAGCGCCGGCGTGATCCACCGCGGCGTCAAACCGCGCAACATCCTGCTGACCAGTGATGACTTCGTCTATCTGGTGGATTTCGGGTTGGCCGGCGCGCCCGGTGCCGAGGCAGCCGATGCCGAGAACGCCGGTGCCCGCTGGAAGTACGCGGCGCCGGAGCTGTTCTCCGGCAGTGACTTCGGGCCGGCCGTCGATGTCTATGCGCTGGCATGCGTGCTCTACCAGTGCTTGACGGGCTCGCCGCCGTACCGCGCCGACAGCCTCAAGATGCTCGCCAACGCGCATCAGACCAAACCGATTCCGCGGCCCAGTCTTGCCGGCGCGAGCATCCCGGCCGCCTTGGATGAGGTCGTCGCCAAAGGTATGGCCAAGGATCCGCAGGGCCGTTATGCCAACGCCGCGGAGCTGGCGACCGCGGCCTATCAGGCGCTCAGCGCGCCCGACCAGCACCGGACGCTGCAGATCTATGAGGCCAGCCAGCAGTCCACCCCGCCGCTGGTACCGGACGAGGTGGCTACCGCTGAGCCGTCGGCCTCGCCTGCTTCGACGGCCGAGGTTGCCCCTGCCCCGGTGCGTGAGGTGCCGCCGGTGCCGGAGGTGCAACCAACCCCGCCGCCGGCCCAGCCCGCCCCGATTCCCGAACCGGTGTCCGCAGCCCGCCCCACCGGGCAGTCCGGTCTGCCCCGGGTCTCGACGGCCGCAGACGACTGGTTCAGCGCGTCACGACGATTTCGTCAGAACCACGATCCCGCCAAACGCAAGCTGCTGCTGCGCCTCGGGGCGGCGCTGATCGTGGTCGTCGGGTTGATCACCTGGATGACGAACCGATCGGGGTCTGACGAGCTGGCCGCCGACACCGACACTTCCCAGTCCGCGGCGGGCGCGAGTCAGCCCACCACGACGGTGTCTGCGGCCGAGGCACAGGCTCGCCTGCTCAAGCTGCTGCCGTCGGGCTATCCGCAGGACACCTGTACGGCGTCCGCGCCGACGAGCGGGGCCATCGCCGAGGTGACGTGTGGCCGCAACACCGATCTCGACGGCCCGCCCGCCGCGACTTACGCGCTGTTCCCCGATGCCACCGCACTGCGCCAGAGCTTCGACAACACGGTGCAGGCCACCACCGTCGTCAACTGCCCGGGCCGGATTCAGTCGCCGGGAGCCTGGCATCGCAGCGCCGCCCCGGACAAGACGGCCGGAACACTGCTGTGCGGGATGCGGCAGGGGTCGCCCGTGCTGGTCTGGACCAACGACGCGAACCTGGTGATCGGCTCACTGCGAACGGAAAGAAACACACCCACGCTGGAGCAGTTCTACACGTGGTGGAGTTCGCACTCCTGACCGTCGATCCTGGAACACGAACAAACGCCGCTGTCAAATCCGTTAGGATTTTCGACTTGGAGTCCCTGCGTCACCTGCGAGATCCCGTCGAACCGAGGAGTCAACTCATAATGAAGTTCTTCACTACTGCCGTGGCAGCCGCGGGCGCGTTGGCCGCAGCCGGAGCCGTCACCGCCGCGACCGCCAGTGCGGACGCCGGCGACGTCGCCCCCTCGACCCACCCGATCGGCACCCAGGGCACCGTGGAGAACGGCGGTGTCATCCAGGGCTGGACGGTCAGTGACCTGCGCCCCAGCACCGACGCCATCCCCTACCAGCCGCGCGGCACCCTGTGGGAGGCCACCGCCACCGACGTGGCACTGCAGGGCAACGTCACCCCGGTGATCGCCAACCTCGGCGCGCGCTCAGCGAGCGGTCAGACCTACCCGGCGCTGTTCACGGTGGCCAGCGCGCAGGGCGTGAACCCGGCCAACCTGACGCAGGGCCAGAAGACCAGCGGCAAGGTCTACTTCGACGTCACCGGCGACGCGCCCAACAGCGCGGTCTACCAGGGCTCCGGTCAGGACCTGCTGGTCTGGACCCCCGCCGCGCCGACCACCCCGGCCGGCGGTGCGTCGGGTCCGGCGGCCACGGGTTCGCAGCACGCTTCCGGTCCGGCGGCCACCGGCACCAAGCCTGCCCAGCCGGGAACCCAGGGCGCCCCGGCCGCTACCGAGACCACGCCGGCTGCCGCCGGTAGCCAGGGCACCCCGCTGCCCGCGAGCAGCCAGGGCACCCCGCTGCCGGCCGAGGCCGGCGGCACTCCGGCCGCTGCCACCGGCTCGGATGGTCCGGCGGCCACCGGCACCTCGGGCTCGCAGACCCAGGCCGGCGCGGGCAGCGCGGAAGCGTCGACTTCGGCCAGCGGCCCGGCGCCGTCCTCGCAGCAGACCCCGGGTACGCCGACCCAGTCCGAGGCGTCGGCCGCCGCCGGCAGCTCGGGTACGCCGCTCCCCGCGGAGGCGCCCGGTGCTTCGACGAGCGAAGCGACCGGCACGACTGGTACGGCCGGCTCGGCGGGCACTGGTCCGGATGGCACCACGTCGGCTGCCGCCGGAAATCAGGGCACGCCGCTTCCCGCCGCCAGCGGCACGAGCGGCTCGACCACATCGAACTGACCGAAGTTCATCGCCAATCCGGCCCGGCCTCCTACCGCGAGGTCGGGCCGGACTCGTTCCTGGGTAGCCTGGTCCGCAGCCCGTTACGATTGAAGTACTTGAGTACCAATGTCGTCGGCATGCAGCCGATTTGAGGAGACACTTCCATGAAGTCCATCTCGACCGCCCTGGCCGCGGGAGCACTGGTCGCCGCGGGCGCCCTCAGCACCGGGATCGCCGGCGCGGATCCTGACCCGGCCCCCGCCCCGGCCACCCAACCGATCGGCACCCAGGGAACCGTGCCCGAAGGGCCCGGCGTGCACGGCTGGACCATCAGCGATCTGCGCCCCAGCTCGGACGCCATCCCCTATCAGCCCCGCGGCACCCTGTGGGAGGCCACCGCCACCGACGAGGCGATCCAGGGCGCCGTCTTTCCGATCGTTGCCAACCTCAGTGCCCGTTCGGCCAGCGGCCAGAACTACCAGGCTTTGTTCACCGTGCCCACCGCACAGGGCATCGCTCCCGTCGCCCTGACCCAGGGCCAGAAGGCCAGCGGCAAGGTCTATTTCGACGTCACCGGCGACGTCCCGAACAGCATGGTGTACCAGACCGGGGGCGCGGACCTGATCCGATGGGTGGCCCCGGCTCCGCAGGCTCCGACGCAGCCGCAAGCCCCCGCGGGCGGATCTCAGCTCTCGGCGAGCGGTGGCAGCAACCGGGCTCCTGCTGCACCGGCCCGTCCCCCGGCGTCGCGGCCCGCGCACCCCGCACCGTCAGCTCCGCCGTCCGGAAGCTCCGGAACCCCGCTGCCCGAGGGCAGTTCCGGCACACCGCTGCCCGCCGAGGCGCCCTAACGCGTGGCGGCTCAGAGGCCGAACTGGTCGTCGATCAGTCCGAGCCAGATCTGGGCCGCGTCGATAGCGACCTTCTCGCTGATGAAGGCGTGCTGGGTTCCGGTGTAGATGTCGCGGAATGCTCGTTCGAGGCGGCTGCCTTCGCGAATCGCCGTGGTTCCGGCCGCCAGATGTGCCCATTCGGCGCAGCTTCTGGCGGTATCGGTGGCGTAGACGGCTGCCACCCGCATGTCGGCCCGCAGTCCCGGCGTCAGGTCTTCGCCTGCCGCGACGGCGGTTTCGGCCGTGGTGAACGCATCGAGCACCAGCAAGCGAGCGGCCCGCCACGCGGCGACGTGGTGAGCCAGATCCTTCTGAAACGTCGGGCGGCTGGCCAACGCCGCCATGTCGCTCATCCGGTATTTGGTGGCTGCCAGCTCAGTCACGTCGTCGAGCATGCTTTTGGCCACACCGAGCGCCCAGGACGCGTGGCCCGCGGCGGTCACCGGCATCAGGCCCATCCGAGCCGCCGGCGACGCGCCGCGAAGTGGCGTACGGCAGAACAGTGGAAAGGTCCGGCTCCCTGGTACGAACACGTCCTGGGCGCTGTAGTCGTAGGAGCCGGTTCCCTTGAGCCCCTGGACATGCCACCCGTCGTTGAAGGAGACCTG
This sequence comes from Mycolicibacter sp. MU0102, assembly GCF_963378105.1. Classification (NCBI taxonomy): domain Bacteria; kingdom Bacillati; phylum Actinomycetota; class Actinomycetes; order Mycobacteriales; family Mycobacteriaceae; genus Mycobacterium; species Mycobacterium holstebronense. The sequence goes on along the minus strand of NZ_OY726398.1, from coordinate 1,764,967 downwards.
CTCACGCGGGAGCACCGCGACCTGCATGTCGGGTATTCCGTCGCTGACCCAGCGCATCTCGCCGTCGTCCATCGGGAAGAAGCCGGCCGCGACGTACTGGGAGTGGCCGATCCCCGAGCCGAAGCTCCACGATCCACTGAGCCGGTAGCCGCCGTCGACGGCGACACCCTGGCCGTTGGGGAAGTATTGGCCGCCCAGCGTGACGTGATTGCCCTGGGAGGTGAACACCTCATCGAACCCGTCGTCGGGTAGGTACGTGGCGGCCGCGAAGGACGACGGCATGTTGGCGATACCGACCCAGCCGAATGACCCGTCCTGCCATGCCATTTCGATCCAGGTCTCGATCATCTCGGCAAATGACGGCTCGACTCCACCGGCGGCGGCGGGATTGAACGCCGACATCAACCCGGTGCGCCACATCTCGTCGACGATGGGATCGGTCAGGGTGCGGCACTGCTCGGACGCGGCGGCCTCGGCCGCCACCAGGTCGCGCATGCCACGTGCCAGTGCGGCAAGCCCGCCGGCCTCACTCACCTGCGGAATCGCCCGGCGAATCCGCGCAGCGGCAGGTCGGCGCTGGTCAGCAGGCCCGGCGGCGCCGCCACCACCGACTTGATCGCGTTGAGGGCGGGCAATCCGGTCACGGTCATGCCGATCGAGGCGAAGTTGTCCGGGTTGGACAGGTCAATTCCGGGCTTGGGAAAGATCATGTGCTTGTTGTAGACGCACGGATCACCGGTGACCCGGGTGATGTAGCAGCCCTTGATGTTCCAGTTCGGCTCGGTGAACGGCGTCATCTGCCACTCCAGATGCGTCTCGACGCGCGGCACACCGTTGACCATCCCCTGATACTTGATGTAGTTGCCGCCCAAGGAGCCTTTGGGCAGGGTGTACCAGCCCAGGTCGACGTCCCTGGTGCACACTCCCAGTTCGTAGTCGAACGTCACCTCATCGAGGGTCAGATCGAAGCAGTCGGCCATCATCAGCACGCTGTCGGCGAAGACCCGGGTGAACTTCTCCAGCTTGGCGGGGATCTCTGGATCGTCGGCCGGCTGGCCGTAACCCACCTCGATCCAGGTGTCCTTGGAGTGGTGACACGACACGTCCACCGACTCGATGGTGGTGATGTTCTCGATCTCGGCGACATCGGCCGAACACACCACGCCCAGAATCTGATTGAGCCCGGGGTTCATGCCGGTGCCGTAGAAACTCGCGCCGCCCTTCTCACAAGCCTCGGCCAGCAGCTGCGTCACCGGTTTGCCCGACGGGTGCGGGTGGTTGCGGTCACGGTGCCAGCCGGTGATCCAGTCCGCGGTGGTCACGATGTTGATGCCCGCTTCCAGGATCTGGACGTAGAGGTCCTCGTCGGGAAACACCCCGTGAAACGTCAGCACGTCGGGCCTGGCGGCGATGATCTCCTCGACACTGCCGGTCGCGATCACGCCGTTGGGGCCGATCCCGGCCAGCTCGCCGGTGTCTTTGCCGATCTTGTCCGGCGAATAGCAGTGCACGCCTACCAGTTCGAGATCATCGCGGGCGGCGAACCGCCGGATCATCTCGGTCCCGACGTTGCCGGTGGCGACCTGGAAGACGCGGACGGGTGCGGCGGCTGCGTTCATGCGGTGAAACCTTTCTGCGCTCTGAGTTCAGCGACCTCGGCAGCACTGCCACCGATGCCGTCGGGATAGAACTGCTTGGCCCACTGGCGGATTGCGGTGAAGCCCTCAAACTCGGCGGTCGCCAGGGCCGGCGGATCCGAATAGCGCTGATGCGACCAGATGTGGATGTCCTGCTCGAATTGGCGGATGACTTCACGCCCGAAGTCGACTGCCCGGGCCTCGGCGCGATCAGGATCGCCGGGCTTATGCGGCGACCGGCCGATGTAGACCATGAAGCGGACGTCGGAGGTGGAGTCGTCGACGGGCGTGATCGCGGAAATAGTCCGGTTGTCGATCATTCCCCAGCTCTTGGTCACCGCAATCCCCAAGCCGCCGTTGATGGCTTCGACGCCGCTGTTGACGTCCTCGATCCTCTGACCGTCGTCGCCCTCGAAGGTGATGGTGAAGTCGACGTAGGACACCGGTTCGGCGAAATCGTGGCGGGTGAACACCGGCACGATCGGGGTCTTGTGCACGTATTTGAAGTGGGCGAAGTCCACCCCGTTCTCCAGCACGTACTGCGGGTGCAGCTCCAGGCCCGCGCGAAACAGTCGCTGTTGCGGGTAGTAATCGGCGGCGCTGCGGTCGTCGAAGCTGGCGAACACATCCGGCGCGTCGAAGAACGGTTCCCGGCCCTGCGCGTCGTTCCAGATGTAGACCGCTTCGTTGCGTTCGGTGACCGGATAGGTGGTGATGCGCCTACCGCGGTTGGGCTTGTCCTGGTAGGGAATGCAGACGTTGCGGCCCTGGGAGTTCCACTGCCAACCGTGGAACGGACATTGCAGCACCTCGCCGCAGACGGTGCCGCCGAAACCCAGATGCGCGCCGAGGTGTTCGCAGTAGGCGTTCATCACGGTGAGCTGACCTGACTCGGCCCGCCAGGCCACCATCTCCCGGCCGAAGTACTTCATGGCGTGGACATCGCCGATGCCGATCTCGTCAGACCAGGCGACTTGAAACCAGCCTGTCGGGTTCATCGACAACGGCGGTTTGGCCATGTCAACGTGTCCTCTCTGTGGTCTCCGAGCGGGCCGACTGTCGCAGCATAGTGCGCATAGCAACGGAATCATAGTGGGCGCTATGTAAATGTTGTTAGGATTCGGCGGATGGCTCAATCGGAGACGCGGCGAAGCAATAAGCGGGGGCTGGCAACCCGCGAGGCGATGCTGGACGCCGCGGTGCGCTCCCTGGCCACCGGGGACCCCGGCGCGGTGTCGGCCAGCCGGATCGCCAAGGAGAGCGGCGCCACCTGGGGCGCGGTGCAGTATCAGTTCGGCGACGTCGACGGATTCTGGGCGGCGGTGTTGCACCGCACCGCCGAGCGCCGCGACGCCGCGATCTCGGCGTTCGGCAGCGTGAAATCGGATGCGCCGCTGCGGGAACGGGTTGCGGCCATCATCGACACGCTCTATGACGGGCTGGCCTCGCCGGATTCGCGGGCGATCGAGAACCTGCGGGCCGCACTCCCCCGCGACCACCGCGAATTGGAGCGGCTGTATCCGCGCACCGCGGCCGAATTGTTCTCCTGGGGCAAGAGCTGGCTGACGACATGCCATGCGGCGTTCGCCGACCTCGGAGTCGACCCCCAGCGGGTGCGGGAGGTGGCTGCCCTCATCCCCGGTGCGATGCGCGGGCTGGTCTCCGAACGCCAGCTGGGCTCCTATGCCGACCTGGACGAGGCCCGCCGCGGCCTGACCAACGCGCTGGCGGCATACCTCGAGCAGTCCCGGCCCGGCTGAGACCGGGGGCTGCGCAAACCGCACGACCACGCAAGGATGTGATGGTGTTTGGCCTCGTCGTTGTTGTCACACTCGTCGCCACCGTGGTCGGCGGCACCATCCTGGGCAAGCGCTATCGCGTCGGCCCCCCGGTGTTGCTCATCCTGCTCGGCGGCATGCTGGGCCTGATCCCCCGCTTCGGCGAAACCCAGCTCGACGGGGAGATCGTGTTGCTGCTGTTCCTGCCGGCGATCCTGTACTGGGAGAGCATGAACACCAGCTTCCGAGAGATCCGGGCGAACCTGCGCGTGATCGTGCTCATCAGCGTCGGCCTGGTGATCGCGACCGCCGTGGCGGTGTCCTGGACGGCGCGATCGCTGGGCATGGAGCCACACGCGGCGTCGGTCCTGGGTGCCGTCCTCTCGCCCACCGATGCGGCCGCGGTGGCCGGCCTGGCCAAGAAGTTGCCGCGCCGGCCGCTGACCGTGCTACGCGCCGAAAGCATCATCAACGACGGCACCGCGCTGGTGCTGTTCGCGGTGACCGTCGCAGTCGCCACGGGCAGCCCCGCGATCGGCCCCATCGACCTGGTGGGCCGCTTCGTCGGCTCATACCTGGGCGGTATCGCGGCCGGCCTACTGGTGGGCGCCGCGGTCACGCTGCTGCGCCGCCGCATCGACGCGCCGCTGGAAGAAGGCGCCCTGAGCATCTTGACGCCGTTCGCGGCGTTCCTGCTCGCCCAAACCTTTCACTGCAGCGGCGTCGTCGCGGTGCTGGTGTCGGCGCTGGTGCTGTCCTACGTCGGCCCACGGGTGATCGGGGCCCGTTCCCGGTTGCAGGCCTACGCGTTCTGGGACATGGCGACGTTTTTGATCAATGGCTCACTGTGGGTGTTCGTCGGCGTCCAGATTCCCGGCGCGGTGCACGGGATCGAGAATGTCGGCGCCGGCCTTCGCCATGCCACGATGCTGGCCCTGGCTGTCACCGGTGTGGTCATCGTGACCCGAATCGCCTGGTCGGAGATCACCACCGTGCTGCTGCGCACCCTGGACCGGCGTCCCGTGCAGCGGACCCGTCGGGTGGGCTGGCGCCAGCGCGCGGTATCGAGTTGGGCGGGCTTCCGCGGCGCGGTCTCCCTGGCCGCGGCGCTGGCCGTCCCGTTGACCACCCACGCCGGCACCCCTTTTCCGGATCGCAACCTGATCATCTACGTGGTCACCTTCGTGATCCTGGTGACGGTGCTGGTCCAAGGCAGCACCCTGCCGGCCGTCGTGCGATGGGCACGGATGCCCGAAGACGCAGCGCACGCCGAGGAGCTGCACCTGGCACGCACCCGCGCCGCCGAAGCCGCCCTGGAAGCGTTACCGCGGGTCGCCGACGAACTCGACGTCAGCCCGGATCTGGTGGGTCGGCTGCTCAAGGAATACCGGGATCAGGCCGAGCTCGTGGCGGTGTCCGATCAGCCCAACGCCGCCGCCGAACGCGACGACATGGTGCGCCGGGTGCACCTGGGCGTCCTGGAGCACAAGCGCAGTGCCGTCACCGAACTGCGCGACCGAAATCAGATCGACGACATCGTATTACGTGAGGTGCAGGCCGAAATGGACCTGGAGGAAGTGCGACTGCTGGGGCCGGCCGATACCGAATAGCGGCCGGGCAGGTCGGTGTCCCAACGCGCTGAGCGGGTCCCGGCCGGAGGCGACAGGATGGTCGCAGACCACTACTATCCACTTCGTGAGCGATTCCTCGGCCCGCCGATTGAGACTCACCCGGCGAGGCACTGTACTGGCGGCAGTTTTGCTGACCGCCCCCGTCGTGATTCCCGCCGGCACGCCCGGTGCCGTGGCGCCGGCCAGCGCGGCCTGCCCCGACGTCGAAGTGGTGTTCGCCCGTGGGCGTCTGGAATCGCCCGGGGCCGGCGCGATCGGCAACGCGTTCGTCAGCGCGCTGCGCTCCAAGACCTCCAAATACGTCAGTCTGTATGCGGTGAACTACCCCGCCGACAATGAGATCGACAGGGGCGCCAATGACATGAGCGCCCACATCCAGAACACCATCAACGGTTGCCCCAACACCCGCATCGTTCCGGGGGGCTACTCGCTGGGCGCCGCAGTCACCGACGTGGTGCTTGCGGTCCCCTTCTCGGCGTTCGGCTTCAACAATCCCCTGCCACCGGGCGCCGACGAACACATCGCCGCGGTGGCGCTGTTCGGAAACGGCAGTCAATGGGTCGGACCCATCACCAACTTCAACCCGATCTACAACGATCGGACCATCGAGCAGTGCCATGGCGCCGACCCGATCTGCAACCCCGCGGACCCGAACACCTGGGAAGCGAACTGGCCACAACACCTGGCCAGCGCCTACATCTCCGCAGGCATGGTCAACGAGGCAGCGGACTTCGTCGCGGGAAAGCTGTAGCCGACCGCCATCAGCCCTTCGAGAGTTCGGGGGCGCTACGGTCCAGGCCCCGGAATCCTTCGCAGGGTTGTTTGGCTCCGACCACGAACGGCAGCGCCTTCCACCGAAACCTCATCCGGCCGCGAAATCCCATGGCGTCCGCCGGCGGTTGTACCGCTGACTTCGCGAGGTCCAGGTAGTAGGTCGACGTTTGGCCCAGCCCTTCGAAGTCGTGCACCAGTGGCGTGCACACGGCGCGAACCGGCTCATCAAGCCGCTGCGCGATGGCATCGGTCATCAACACGTATTCGGGAACCGGCACCAGGTTCTTGAGCATCCGATGCACCAGGATGACGTCGACGCCGGCAAGTTCGGTGTGGCGCTTGACCTTCTGCTCGGCCACCTCGCCCTCATGCGCAACGAACTTCAGCGAGAGGTTCATCAGCTGCTCGCAGCTTTCACAGTGACAGTTGCGGCCGTTCTCGATGCGAGCCCGACGATTCAGGAACGCCTGATGCATCCGCGACAACCGCTCGCTGACCAACACCTGCGCGTCACCATCGGGCGCCCAGAAGAAGGCGGCGTCGCCCTCCAGCTTCGCAAGCTTCATGCCCTTGGCGGCATCGATGACCGATTCCAGTAGAGCGGCCACCGCCATCTGGGCGTGCACCAGATGGGTCCGGTTCCAGTTCATGTAGGCGGTGTATCCGCCGATGTCGGCAATGACGAGCACCGCGCGCCGGATGGCCATGAACACAACAGTCTAGTCCGCGTTGCTAGCCATAACCATGCTTCACCAGATGGCGTGCGCCGGCCGCCATGGCGGCGGGGCCGGCCACCTCGAAGTCGAACGCATTGGCCAACCGATCGGTGATGTTGAACACCAGACCGACCGCCAGTGCGTCCTTGACCTGCGCGGGAGTGACGCCGGCCGCCAGCACGGCGCGTACGTCGTCGGCGTCGACGCGGTGCTGGCGCGTCAGCTTGTCGAGCAGGCGAAGGGTGGCCCGCAGCTCTTCGGTGATCGGGGCGGTGTCCAGATCGGCGAGGGTGGCGCCTGCGGTCGCATCGGCGTAGCAGATGTTCGAGGTGGCCGTGTGCGCGGCGATGCAGAACGGGCAGTCGTTGACCTTCGAGACGTAGGCGGCCATGAGTTCGCGTTCCCCGATGGTCCACGCCGACGGCCCGCGCATCGCCTCGTTGGTCAGCGGACCGCCGCCGTAAAACTCCGGGCGATAGAACGCGAGTTTGACGGCGTCGACAACCGGCTGCCGTGACACCAGCCGAATGATGCCCAGCAGGGCTTTGGTACGTAGCCGGTGGCCGCGGTCGAGGATCGTCAGCCTCATCACGTTCCCCGGTCCTCGGTGGCTTCGGCCAGCGCCTCCAGTGCACTGGTGTACTGCCGGGTTGCCTGGCCGACCGCGGCGCACACCACGAGCTCGAAGATCTCGTCTTCGCTCAGACCTACGACTCGGGCGGCGTCAACGTCCTCGTCGCCGACGCTGTACGAGCGCAGGGTAACCTTGTCGATCAGCGTGTTGATCGGTTCCTCGAGACCGGCGTTGTCATACGCGGCCCGACGCAATTCGAGCGGCGCGGTCCCGCCCTGACCGAGAACGCGGGCTTGCAGCGCTTGATGTAATTCGGTGATGTCGGACATGGGTTTTCGTAGACCTCCTCGTCCCGCGCGGGGTCACATCGACTGGTCACTACCCGTCCATTGTGCGACCGCACGGTCCGTACGGTCTAGATCTGGGCGGCTCAGCGCGACAGATCCGCCGGCGGGGTGTGAACGAGGCCGGGATCTGGAGCCCCCGACATGCGCAGCAGACCCCGCACAACGCGGACGACCAGCGGCCAGGAGCGCGGATCGCGCAGGTTGATGCCGGCGAGCAGTTGTTTGACCATGGACAGGGTGTCGAAGTAGATGCGCTCGATCGCCAGATTCTCGTGCTCGTCGAAGACGAAGTAGGCGGTCATGCGGGTGCGGTGACGTGATCCGGTGGCCGGAATGCTGCCCAGCGGTCCCAGATGTGTTCCGGTCAGCCAGAACTCGACGATCACCGCGTCGGCGCTATGGCGCAGCGCGATGATCTCGTGGTTCTGGTCCGGGAAGGCCACGCGGGTGTCGTGATAGTAGCCGCGCACTTCCGCGTCGCCGTCGTGCACGGTCAGCGTCGGGATGATCTCGTAGTGGGGGTGCGGAAACGTGGCCAGCACGTCGTCCCAGTCCTGCCGCACTTCGTCCCGGAAATGGTCGAGGACCAGCTTCTCCCGGGCGTGCAGGACCTCGACGGACGGGATGGCGTAGCGATCGGTCACGGTGTTCCCCTTACGGAGTCATGCGTTGTCCTGCCGGCGAGTTTCGCGCTCGTCGCTCACCTGCCGATACTGCCGCAGCTCGGCGCGCACCGCCGCATCGAATGCCCGGTCCAGGCTGGCGTGCGCCGACCGCCTCGCCACCCTGCGCATCGCGTCGACCAGGTCCGCGGCCCAGGCGAGTTCGTCGTCATTGGTCGGCAACCACCCTGGCCCGCGCTGGCGGACCACCTCGGCATGTCCGCTGCGCGTCAGAAGTCCGGCCGCATCGTCCAACTTCTTGTCGACTGCGGTCACGGTCTTCAGCATCGTCGCCAACGGCATCCCGCGCGACATCAACGTCGCGAGGTCATCGATCTGATTCGTGTCTGCCACCCGGTAGACGTTGTCGACGTCGGTCGGCTCGATGACTCCACTGGTGGTCAGGCGCCGCAGCAAGGCGGCGTCCAACCGGCCCAGCCGCTCCTCCAACTGTTCTCGCGTCATGGTCTGCGACAACGGACGTGACCATGGCGCAGTCACCAACTCGCCCAGATCAGCCAGATCCAGGACCTCGACCAACGCATCGCCCCGCTGCAGCCCGGTCAGGAACTTCAGGATGTGTTTGACCGTGAATCCCTCACCGAGCAAACGGATGATCGCCTGCAACTGCTTCAGGTGCCGGTCGGTGTAGATCGCGACCCGACCCCGGCGTTGAGGCCGGGGCAACAGACCGCTCTCCTGGTACACCCGGACGTTGCGAGTGGTGGTCCCAGCCTGTCTCGCAAGATCGTCGATCCGGTACTCGGTCACCTTGACATCCTAGGCAGTCAGGACCGGGGCGCTGCTTGTCTTCGCGGCGGTGATCTTGAAGTCTTCCAGTTTCAGCGTCTTGAGTTGGTTGACGAATTGTGTGGCGAAACCAGGGAACATGGTGGCGTTGAACCCGTCCTCGGTCAGATACCAGCTCTGGCATCCAGAGTTCCACGTGGTGGCCTTCAGGCGCCGCTGAATGTCCTGGTTGTAGCGGTCCTGCACCTCGGGCCGTACGTCGATCGATTTCCATTCGTACTGCAGCAGTTTTGAGATCGCGCCGACGATGTAGTCGATCTGGGCTTCCATGTAGACCAGGGCAGAGCTGTGGCCCGGGCCGGAGTTCGGCCCGAAGGTGAAGAACAGATTCGGATAGCCCGATACCGCGACACTGCGGTAGGCATAAGCGCCCCTGCTCCACTCCGACGCCAGGTCGCGGCCATCGATTCCGGTGATCGGGATCGGGGTGCCGGCTTTGGACACCTCGAATCCGGTGGCGAACACGATGGCGTCGAACTGATGCTCGATGCCTTCGACGGTGCGAATTCCCTTGGGTGACAACCGCGCAATGGGCCAGGTGACCAGTTTGCAATTGTCCTTCTGCAGCGCTGGGTAGTAGTCACTGGTCATCAGCAGACGCTTGCAGCCGGCGGAGAAGTCCGGTGTGAGCTGGCGCCGCAACCACGGATCCTTCACCTGCGCGCGCAGGTTCGCCAGACTCAGGGCCTCCACCAGCCGGGTAAAGGGGCTGTCCCACACCACGCCGACCGCGACCGACTCATGGCCCCAGAACCAGGCCGAGCGCATCAGCTTCTCGGCCAGCGGCACATCCTTGTAGATCTTCTTCAGCCAGCCGCCGGTCGCCGTGTTGAGTCGCGGCAGCACCCATCCCGGAGTGCGCTGGAACACCTTGACCGACTCAGCCACCTTGACCAGTTCGGGGATGATCTGCACGCCACTGGCACCGGTGCCGACCACGGCCACCTTCTTGCCGGTGAAGTCGTAGTCGTGATCCCAGCGGGCACTGTGGATCTTGTGCCCCTCGTAGTCCTCGATGCCGGGGATGTTCGGGAAGCTGGCGTTCGCCAACGGCCCGGAAGCAACGATGACGGACTTGGCGCGCACGGCTTCCCGGCCGTCCAGATCGATGGTCCACTCGCCGGCGTCCGCGTCGTAGCTGATTCCGGAGACGTTGTGCTCGAACCGGATATGCGGCGCAATCCCGAAGGATTCGACCATGTTGTCGATATAGCCGAGAATTTCGGAGCTGCCCGAGTAGGTATGCGACCAGTCGGGGTTGGGGGCGAAGCTGTAGGAGTACAGCCGCGACGGGATGTCGCAGGCCGCACCCGGGTAGGTGTTGTCGCGCCAGGTACCGCCGACCCGGGTACCCCGTTCCAGGAGGACGAAGTCGGTGATTCCCTGGTCTTTGAGCCGGATGGCAGCACCGATACCGGCGAAGCCGGCGCCGATGATGGCTGTTGAGATAGTCACAGTGATCGTTCCTCTTACTTACGCGACCGGCTCGTAGGTCAGTTCCTGCGACCAGGTTGGAGTGTTGTGCACCAGCGAGGGCGGGATGACGCCGGTGATCTTGACCAGGGAATCGGCCAGCCAGTGGTACTTCGAGCTGCGGTCGATCACCTTCTTGCCGTGCCAGGAGATGAACTGATACATCGGCACCCGGCGGGCGAAAGAGCTTCGTTCGCCGACGCTTTGGAAGCGGCGCATGGCCTGGTAGAGGCGTTCTTCGTTGACGCCCATCGCCACGATGTTGTCGCGCATCTTGTTCAGTAGCGGGAAGTAGCTCAACGTGCCGATCAGCAGCGCGGGGTTCATCCAGCTGCCCACCAACTCGACTGCCAGCTTCCGCATGCTGGCGTGGCCCAGGATGTCCATCACCTCGAAGTCGACCGCCAGGTGACGCGACTCGTCTGAGTTGATCCGCTTGAAAACCTCTTGGGCCACCGGGTCTTTGACCTCATCGGTGATGAACTTGATCAGCGCGCCGTCCAGGGCCACTTCGAGCATGGGGATGACGGTGCCCAGGATGGACAGCGACATGCTGTCGGAGAACTTGTCGAGCCAGGTGATCACCAGCTGGACGTTGACGCTCGGAGCCGGAATCTCGTCGTCGTCCAGCATCCCCCACCGTCGCATCAAGGCGAGTTCGGCGTTCGCGTGCTTCTGCTCCTCGGCGTGGAAGTGCTCGTAGATGCTCTTCAGAGTTGGGGTTGGGGCCTTCTTGGCGAGCGCCGCGAAACCACGGGCGCCGACGTTCTCGATCCACATCAGGTCGGTCATGAAGGGCTTGAGCTTGGCCCACAACTCTGGCTCGATCAGCTCGGCTCCGGGGGCGTCCCAATCGATGTCGACCAAGGCCCACTGCTTGTCCTTGATCTTCTGCAGCATGTCATCGAGGTTCATCGCCATGATCGGCTGTATTCCTTTCGCGAGACGGGTCAGTTCTTGGGAAGGACGCGGCCGAGCAGGCCGGCGCCACGGGCGTACAGCGCGGGGAAATGTCGCTTCAGGTGCCAGATGACGGTGGCGTCGATCTGCGGCACCACATACAGCTGGCCGCTGTCGTGCGCGTCCAGCGTGCGCGCCGCAACATTGTCTGCGGACAGTCCGGTCCAGCGGGCCAGCTGCTGGCTCAGGCTCATCGAGCCCGGAGTGATCCTGCCGTCGGTGAAGACGTTGGTCTTGACAAAGGTCGGGCAGAGCACGGTGACGGCGATGCCGGTGCCGCCGAGTTCAGCGGCCAGGGTCTCGGACAGCGACATCACGCCGGCCTTCGAGACGTTGTATGCCGCCATCGAAGGGGCGGCGGCGAACCCGGCCGCTGAGGCCACGTTGATGATTCCGCCGCGACCGGCCTCGCGCAGCAGCGGGGTGAAGACCTCGCAGCCGTAGACCACGCCCCACAGGTTGATGCCAAGGGCCCAGTCCCAGTCCTCGAATCCGATGTCGCCCACGGGCTTTCCCCCGATGCCGACGCCGGCATTGTTGATGACCAGGGTCGGCGCGCCGCCGAATATCTCCCGAGCCTGCTCAGCCAGCCGCTCGATGGCGGCACGGTCGGAGACGTCGCACTGCACCGCGTGTCCGGCGCCGGTGGGCAGCTGCTCGATCAGCGCCATGGTCTCGGCCGCGCGGGCTTCGTCGATGTCCGCGCAGATTACGTCGCCGCCGCGGCGAGCCAGCTCCAGGGCGAACGACCGACCGATGCCACTGCCGGCGCCGGTGACCACTGCCTTGGCGTTGACTGTCCGTCGATCATTGCGAAACAGGGACAGCACCGTGTCGAGTCCGAACATCAGCGTGCCGCCCCCAGTTCGTCGGATCGCTGGTCGGCGTAGACACCGGCGATGAAGGCCGCCACGCGGCGCAACGCGGGTTTGGCCTCCGGGGCCAGCCGCGGCAGGGCCTGGAAGACATGCACCATTCCCGGCCATACCTCCAAGGTGCTGACTCCGCCGTTCCGGCGGATCTCGGCGTCCAGGTAGCGCGAGTCGGCACTGAGGATCTCGAAGCCACCCACCTGTGTGAACACTGGAGGCAGCCGATCCGCCCGGCCGAAATCGAGCCGAAGACGCACATTGTCGGGGTCTTGGCCCCGCACGTAGAGCTCCACCAGCCGGCGCGCCGAGGCCGCCGACACCGCGGGGTCACGCCGTACCTTCTCCTGCTGCTCGGCCAGCTTGAGCGTGAGGTCGATCAACGGCGAGAACAGTACGACCCCGGCCGGCTGAAACGCCGGCTCGTCGGCATGTGCGAGCAACATGTCGCAGGTCAGGTGGCCGCCGGCGGAGTCCGCACCGATCACGACCTCGGAGGCGGCGTATCCCTGGGCCAGCAACCACCGGTAGCCGGCTTCCACATCGTCGGCGGCCGACGGGAACGGGTTCTCGGGAGCCAGGCGGTAGTCCACCGAGAACATCGGTAGGCCGGTTGCCTCCGAGAGCCTGGCGACCAGCTTGCGGTGGGTCCGCGTCGAGCACAACACGTATCCACTGCCGTGCACGTAATAGCCCGCCCGCCGGCCGAACTCAACTCCGGGCCCGAGCACCCATTCGCCGCGCACCCCCGCCTCGCGCACCGGAATGACCCTGGTTCCGGCCGGCGTGGAGCCCAGCGTGCCCATGATGGTGGCGATCAGACCGCGTGCGAACGCGATACCCGGTCGATTCATCGGAATCATGTTGTTGAGAACGTGCAACGTCCAGCGCGTGGACGCGCCTGCGACCACGGCACGCATCGATGCTCGAGTGGGTACTGGCGGCAGGGGCAAGCCATCGGGTTCCGTCACGGCACACACAACACCAGCGATCGTGCCATTTGTCAATGGCACGATCGATGATGTAGAGGTACGACGGGGAGCCTCAGGACACCGTGACCGGGCCCAGCAGCTCGGGCACCTCCGCTTGATACGGCGGCAGGCTCGGCGTTGCCGGCCTCAGTTGAGGCGACGGTGCCGGCGGTGGCGTTGATCCCATGCTCCAGTTGCCGTCGTTGCCGGCGGTGTAGGCCAGCCAGACCCGGTCGACGCCGGCCTGGGCTTTGGCTGCCTTGAGCAGTTCGTTCTGATATCCGGTCCGGGGTACAGCGAAGGCGCCCTGCCCGACGCATGCCAGGGCTCCACCGGCGAACTGGCCGGCGCCGGAGCTGATGTGCCATCCGTCAGGGGCCTGGCAGGCGTAGCGCAGGAACTGACCGCAGGCCTCGGCCTGGAAGCGACCGTCGCCGTTATGCACGGCGCACTGTTGGGTGGGGCTGGACAGCGGTTGACCGTAGGACCAGCTCCACACGAAGCCCGCCAGCTGATCGGCGTGCGGGTCCAGGAAGTTCGAGCCCGGCGCGTTTACGCCGCAGCGCATCATCTCGTGAATCTGGGCGGACGTCATCGGCTGGGCATTGCCGCCGCCGGCGAGCACGTCGACCAGGGTGGTGGAGTCGAAGGTTCGGGTATAGGAGTTCTCGAACTGGGTTCGGGTGAAGTAGCAGTCGGGGTATTGCACGGCGACCGGCATCCCCTTCTCCTCCACGTTGCTGTCGTTGAAGCCCAGCGCGTCCCACGCCGCGTCGTGGCCGCAGCCGCTGTTGACATAGAGGAGCACCTGCTTGCCGCTCGCGAGGATCTGGGCCATGGTCACGTCCCGAGGGATGCCCAGGGTGTCGCAACTACCGCCGGGCTGTACCTGCGAGGGGCGGAACAACAGATCACGTGCCGAGGTGTTGCCCAGCGTGCTCTCGATCACCGCGGCTCCGGCCGGCAGCGACTTGGTGATGTCGTCGACGGGGTCGTCGAGCCGGTTCTCGATGTACAGGATGATCACCTGGTCAGGGTGCGCGTCCAACCAGCCGCGGATTTCCCGCAGACCCGTTACCGCAGTCCGTTCGAAGGTGCAGCCCAGGTGGTTGTCGAAGCCGTGGCACAGGATCGGCGCATATCCGCCGGGGGCCCCCAGACTCGGGTACCAGTGCATGTCGAGTTCGATGAACCGAATGTCCAGGTCGAGTTGGTTGACCAGTGAGTACAGCTGATCGGGGTCCATTCCCGACAAGGTGGGCGGGATGTTGGCGTTGGTGTAGTTGAACGAGTTGTGGGTCGCCGGTATCTGAGCCTCGCCCAGGGGCAGAGTCTGGCTCAGCCGGTACTGCTGGGTCAGCGCCTTGTGCACCGGCCCGGCCAAGTAGGTCTGCACAGAGCTGTTGCCGATGGGACTGCCGCTGCGCAGCGCGCAATAGTCGATCGGACCGTTGATCACCCGGCACTGACTGGCCACCAGCTGCGCCGCGGCATCGAGCGTCTTGCAGGCCGCCGCGAGTTGGCCGGTGGCGACGTCGAAGCAGGCGCTGATCAGTCCGTGTTTGTTGCCGCCGAAATAGCTGCACGCATTGACCGTCGCCACCGTGCTGCAGGCCTGCACCACCGGGTCGCTGAAGTCACCTATCGCGGTGCAGACCGGGGTGAACGCCGGACCCAGATCGGTGCAGGCGGTAGCCAGCGACGGCGGCGCGGAAGCCGGGGACATCACCGTGACGCCGACGGTGGCCGGGGTCGAGGCCCCCACACCGTCGGTCGTGGCGTAGCTGAAGGCGTCAGTGCCGACATAGCCGTTGGCCGGGGTGTAGGTGAAGGTGGCGCCGGTGATCGTCGCCGTACCGTGCGCGGGCGGGGTGACGATGGCGAACTGCGTGGCCGGGTTCGCCGGAACGGCAACAAGTCCCGCGCTGACCGGAGTGGCGGTGGTGGTCACGGCCACCACGTTCTGTGGCTCAGCGCCCGCTGCCGATGCCAACCCGGGAAACCCCACCGCAGCCCCGGCGCCTCCGGTAAGTAGGGACAGCACCGCGATTACCGCGGTCCAGCGCAACCTGCGGGTGGTGAGCCCGGTCGTGGCGGTCCACCCGAAATGGCGCCGAGAACACTCAACTGTCGCCCCATCGACCACAGGCCAAACTCCTCACAGTTACGACCCCCGGAACATTCAGGCAACTTCCGTAACAATGGGCACCAGAAATCACACTGGTAACACGACACGATCACAGATCGAACTCAATGAATTCTTCGGATTAACTTGGCTTGCGCTACGGCGTCCATTCGATGCGGCGCGGCCGCCGTCGGCTCAGAAGTCCGGTAGTAGAGCGCTCGGCTCGCCCGAGTCCCCCAGATCGAAGTCGCCAAGGCCCGACGCCAGCGAACCATCGATCGGCGCGTACGAAGCACCGATCGACTCGGCGACGGCCCGAGGCAGATAGTTCACCAGAGCATCGACGAAACCCGTTTGGTTCACATCCTCGAACGGCGCCAGCAGACCGGCCAGGCCCGGAGCGTCACTGTTGAGATAGGCGTTGAGGAGATCGGCCGGTGCGCCGATCAGCCCGAACAGTGCGCCGGTGATATCGCCGGCCGACAGGTCATCGACGAAATTGTGGGCGAGCGTCTCGAATTCGGCGACGACGGCCTGCAGAGAGCTGAGCGCGGCAAGCCCGACCGGCACCTGCACTGCGTGCAGTGTGGCCATTGCCGCGTTCACGATGTTCCCGACGATGTCGATGGGGATCGCCACTAGGCGGTCCACCAGCCCCAAGACCGGAAAGGCGCTAATCACGACGATGATCGCCTGTCCCAACGCCGCGGTGATATCGCTCGACGAGATGGCGCTGAACAGGGTGTCGAGCTGGTCGGGCAGGTTGATCAGCCCGTCGACGAATGACTGGGCGGTGGCCCCGAATGCCTCGAAAGTCCGCTGCGCGTTGTCAAACCAGTTGGTGGCCAGTTGGACGACTATGGGCAGCGGGTCTTCCAGCCAGTGCGCGCCGATGGTGCCCAGGTTGTTGAAGGTGTTGGTGATCAGTTCGACATACGGGTCGAATGGACTGGCCGTCAGCTCGACTGCGCGCGCGACGACCTCAGAGGGCGGCGCCACCGACGGCGTCGCGATCAGGGTGCCCGCGGCCAGTGCTGCTGCGATGCCGACGGCGATCCGGGGGTGACTGACTGATCCCACAACACTCATTTCATGACTGGAGCCACTACGGTAACTCTAGGCACGCTGGTCAACCGCGAGAATGCGCAATTTTTGAGTCCGCCGGTTGCGAACTGGGCCACCCCCATCCGACGCCGACCACCCCCTGGGCTGAGTCATTAAAAGCGGACCTAAGTCTTCTTATCCCCACCCGCCGACTCCTTTAGCACATCAACGGGCCGGGCGTCGGTGGTTTCATTCAGCGAATCTTTCAAATCCACGGACGGTAATTGACGCCGCTTGCAATAATCCTGTCAGTTGCCAACTGACGGCACGGCGTACGGTACGACATCTGCTGGGGGCATGTCGGACGACGTAATGGCTTGCCGTGCAATCAGCTTGGCGACATCGTCAATGATTGTTGCGATCTAGGGGGATCGATGAAACGAATCATCTTCGGAGCCTTTCTGTTTGGCGCCGCCGCACTGGGTTTGGCCGGCGCAGCCAACGCCGCCAACGACAACCAGTACGACTTCCTCTACGGCTCAACAGACGCGTTGGTCCTGGGCCCGACCGGAATCCCGACACCGAGTGCCAACTACATCAGCAACGGGATCGATCTGTACCTCGGTCCGCTGGGTTACAACGGCACCCTCGCGTCGACGTTGCCGCTGACCATGCCCAACACCTTCGACTTCTTGAATAGCGTCCCGCAGGGGCAAGCCATCCTCGTCGACGCGATCCTGGCCGACTACAACGCCGGGGAGATGGGCTGCGACGCCTCCGGCATCTGCACTGACCCACTGACCATTTTCACCTACTCCCAGAGCAGCCTCATCGCCGGTTACGCCCAGGAGCAACTCGCCGACGCCGGCGTCCCCAGTGACGCTTTACGTTTCGTGATGCTGGGCGCCAACCCCGCGGCCGTCCCCACCGACCTCTACCCCACCGAGGTTTTCAACATCAAAGGCGATATCTACTCGGACTACTTGAGCACAAGCGACTGGATCAACCTGCTGCTAGGCGGTATCAACTGGCAGGAAGTGCTGTACGGGTTGGCCCTCCATGAGGCCTACTTCGGGTTGACTGCGGACCAAATCGACTCGGCTACAACGGTTGTCGATGGAATGACCACGTTCAACGAGATCCCGACGCTCGACATCGGCGACCTGTTCCAAGCGCTGTTCAACGCGTTCTTTGCGGTGTGACGCACAGGTGGGGAGTTGAGCCGGGCCGCACTCGGCTCGACTCCCCCTGGAGGGCGTGCGCATCACGCCGCCGAATACCACGAACGCTGTAGGGCTGTTGAGTGTCGGTTGATGGTTGACGGATCTGTGTCGGTTGATCTTTGACACTCTTGTGTTGTGGTTTAGGTCTGTGCGCTGGTGCGCAAGGCCCGTTTGTTTCGTACCGTGCCGGTGCTGGTGCGGGCGGCGGTTTTGACGAGTTGGTTTCCGATCCAGAACCGCAGCAGCTGGCCGTCGACATGGACATCGCAGCGGGCCCCGGCGTAATGCCGACCCACGCTGACCTGCTGCCAGGACACGCACACCACCCCGTTGGTGGTCACCGTCCGCGACACCCAGTCATCCCCGGTGCGGTCATTGCCGGGGGCCGTCGCCGTCGCGCTGGGACTGACACCCCGCGCACTGGTGGTGAAGCGTTCGGCCGGGGTGGCCATCTTCAACGACTGATGAGGACGAACAGTGTTGTAGTGCTCCACCCATGCATCCAACGCCCGCTGGGCCGCCTTCAACGTGGGGAAAGGCGCTGCATTGCCCAGGAACTCAGCTCGCAAACTGCGGTGAAACCGCTCGATCTTGCCGGTGGTGGTCGGCGATCGTGGCGCCGTCAGCAGATGCTCGATGCCGCGTTCGCGGCAGATCGCGTCGAAGAGCACCTCCACCGGCGGATGGTTGAACCGCCCAGTGAAGACCTTGCCGTTGTCGGTCAAGATCTGCTCGGGAGCCCCGTAGGTCGCCAACGCATCACGCAGTCCCTCGCAGACCGCACCGGTACGTTCCCGGACCATCAACCGGGCGCAGACACACATCCGTGAGTGATCGTCGATCCCGGTCAGCGCTTTGGCGCTGGTGCCATCGGCCAGCGGGAAGCCACCCACGACATCCATCTGCCACAGCTCCATCGGCGCCCCGCGTTCCCAGCGTTTCCACTTACGCGAACGCCGATCCCGCAACGTCGGATCGATCAACCCAGCCCGCAGCAACGCCCGATACACCGCCGACGCCGACGGCAGCGGAGACACCTCACGTTTGGCCAGTTCGAACACCAGCCGCCGCGGCCCCCAGTACGGGCGCGAGCGCCGCAACTCCAACACCACCGCCTCCACCGACGCCGGCATCTGATGCGGACACGACACCGGCCGATGCGACCGGTCAGCCAACCCCTCTAACCCCTCGGCCTCATAGCGGGCCAACCACGCATGCAACGTCTGCCGCGACACCCCGACCTTGCTGGCCACCTGGCATACCGACAAACCATCACTGATCACCGCCAACACGGCCTGATACCGCTGCTCGACCACGCTCAACTCCCTCATCTAGGGAGTGTCAAGGATCAACCGAAGCCGCTGTCAAGCATCACCCGAAACACCGTCAAGCAACACCCGACACCGAAACGTCAAGCATCACCCGAAGTCATACACGAACGCTGTAGGGCGGGCGGGGCTCGAACCCGCGACCAATGGATTATGAGTCCACGGCTCTAACCAACTGAGCTACCGCCCCTGATACGCATGTGCGCGGGAACCATCGTGCCATGCCGCGCCAGCGGCGTCTTCATGCGCCTTCATGCGCCGCCGACCCCGATCCTCCACGTCCGGGAACCGCCGGGCTCGTCCGCGTCGTCACGCACCAACAGCATTCTTATCCATCGTTATATTGCAATGTCTGCATGTGTTGGGTATCGTCGCTGCCATGAACACGACAGAGCACCAGACCCACTCGCATACCGAACACACCCACGGCCCCGACTGCGGCCACGAGGCCGTTCAGCACGGCGACCACGTGGACTACCTACACGATGGCCATCGTCACGCCGCTCACGGTGACCACTACGACGAGCACTGATCACTCGCTAACCAGCAAGCGGTGCAGGCGTGTCCGCAACGTCGGCAACCGGCCGTACGCAATCGATGAGGAAGGCTCCGCGGGCAGCGGGGCCTTCCTCATCAGCACGCGGGGAGCGCCGGCTAATCGCCGCTGTCCGACGTCTCGGGCGGATCGGGCAGCTCCATACCGGCCAAGCGCACTGGGTCGGCGATCGACACGATGCCCACCAGCCGGCCATCTCGGACCGTGCACGCCATCAACGCCAGCGGCCGGCCCGTGGGGCCCCAGCCCAAGATTCCGGGCTCGCCGTTGACCAGGACACGGCGCGCGGTGATGCGCGCCCCCTGGCCTCGACGGACCGCCTCCAGGACCGCACTGGATCCGGTCGTGACAGTCACCCCGCGCACGGTGTGCTGACGCCACGTGACGTCGGGGTCGAGTACCTGCAGGAGAGCTTCGAAGTCGCCGCCCTGCGCGGCGGCCAGAAAGGCATCGACGACCTCGCGCTGCGCACGCCGATCCCCCGCCGGCGCCGGTACGTCCTGAACTTTGCGGCGCGCCCGGCTCGCCGCCATCTTGGCGGCCTCAGTCGATTTCCCGATGATCGCCCCGATCTCGGCGAAGGGCACCGCGAACATGTCGTGCAGGACGAACGCGAGCCGTTCATCGGGGCGCAGCGACCCCAGCACGACCAGCAGTGCCAGCCCGACTGAATCCGACAGCACCGCAGCGTCTTCGGGCGTGTCGCGATCGTCGGTCACGACGAGCTCGGGCAGGTCCTGATCGATCGAGACCTCGGGGCGCGCGGCGCGCGACCGCAGGGTGTCGATGCAGATCCGGCTGATCACCGTCGTCAACCACCCCGGCAGGTTGTCGATCGCATCGACGTCCTGACGAGACAGCCGCAGCCACGCCTCCTGGACCGCATCTTCGGCGTCCGATCCCGAGCCCAGCACCCGATACGCCAACGCCGACAGGCGGTGACGCTGCTGCTCGAAGGCCTGTGCCAACTGCGTCTCGGTGGTCATCGGTTACCTCTCGTGGTGCCGGTTCGTCATAGGTAATGACGAACCCCACCCGACCGAGGTAACCACGAACACAAAGGAGCACGCCATGAACACCACCCTGTGGATCCTCGCCGGCGTCGCCGCAGCCGCCTACGCCATCGGCGGCGCCTCCCTGCTACTGCTGCCCCGGGCGAAGTACCGCGCATTGGGCGCCAACCAGCACTGGGTCGACGACTTCGGCGACGGCCACCTCAAAGCCATTGCCACCATCAAGCTGGTCGGCGCGATTGGCCTGGTTCTCCCGGCCGCCGTCGGTGTGGCACCGCTGCTGGTGCCGATCGCCGCCACCGGTCTGATGCTGTTCATGGCCGGTGCCGCCACCACCCGGTTCCGCCGCAGCGAGTGGGCCTACATGGCCGGCGACGTCGTCTTTATCGCGATATTCACGTTCCTGGCCTGGGGCCGATTCGCGCTGCACCCGTTCGCCTGAACCCAGGCACGAGCATCGGCACGTGGCGGCGATATTCCCGGTACTGCTCGCCGAGCGCGGCCACCAGGTCGCGCTCCTCCAGCTGCACCGCGACCAGGATGAAGCACGTGGCCGCGACCGCGAACAACAGGTGCCCTGCCGTCATGGTGGGGGTGGCCCAGAACGCGATCACGAACCCCACCATCAGCGGGTGGCGCACCACCCGGTACAACGCCCGGGTGTGAAAGCCGACATGGGAGTAGGGCTGTGACCGCCACGCGAGATACACCTGGCGCAGCCCGAACAGGTCCACGTGACTGATCATGAACGTCGACGCCAGGGCTATGGCCCAGCCGATCCAGAACAGTCCCCAGAGCACCGTCCGCTCCGCGGGCATCGTCAAGTTCCAGATGCCCGTCGGGATCGGCCGCCACTGCCAATACAGCAGGACCAGAACCAGATTCGACGCCAGAACGTAGGTGCTGCGTTCGATGCTCTCGGGCACCACACGGGTCAACCACCGCTTGAATGCCGGGCGCGCCATCACGCTGTGCTGCACCGCGAACAGCGCCACCAGCGCGACATCGATGAGAACCGCCAACCCAACAGGCGTGGACGGGCCGTGGTCGACGCTGCGCGGCACGACGAAGTTGCCCAGGAAGCCGACCAGGTACAGGAAGACCGCGAGGAAACCGAGATAGTTGAGTGCCCCGTAGGCCAGGGCAAGATAGCGGGCCATCGAACCTCCCGAGCACCCTCCGCGAATTGCCGATCCCGCCATCGTATCCCTCCGAACCTGCAGGTCACCATAGGTTTCGCCGGGCAAGTGATCGAGCATTACCAAGCTAGGCTTACTATCCCAAGATGACCGCGGAAACCTTCGTCACCCACGCGCCCGGCGACGTCCGGATCATCGCCGACCGCCACGGTGACCCCGACGCGCGCGCCGTGGTGTTCCTGCACGGCGGTGGGCAAACCCGCCGGTCCTGGGGACGGGCCGCCGCGGCGGTGGCCGAGCGCGGCTGGCAGGCGGTCACCGTCGACCTGCGCGGCCACGGCGAGTCAGATTGGGCAAGCGAGGGCGACTACCGACTGGTCAGCTTCGCCGCCGATGTTCACGAGGTGCTGCGCACCCTGCCGCCGGACCCGGTCCTGGTCGGGGCCTCACTCGGCGGGTGCACCGCAATGCTGCTCAGCGGCGAACTGGCGCCGGGGGCCGCCAGTGCAGTGGTGCTGGTCGACATCGTGCCCAACATGGACGCCTCAGGCGCGCAGCGCGTGCAGGCGTTCATGGCCGAGAACATGGAGTCCGGCTTCGACTCCCTCGATGAGGTCGCCGACGCGATCGCCGCCTACAACCCGCACCGGCCCCGCCCCGCCGACCTCAATGGACTCACCACCAACCTGCGCCGGCGCGGCGACCGCTGGTACTGGCACTGGGACCCGCAGTTCATCAGCGGCCCCGAGCACCAGGGACCGATGGAGATCCACGATGTCGAGCGGCTCAACACCGCGGTGCAGACCATCGTCGACGGCGGTGTACCGATGTTGCTGGTACGCGGCCAGCTCAGCGACCTGGTTAGCGCGACCAACGCCGAGGAGTTCCTGGCCCGATTCCCACAGGTGGAGTTCGTCGATGTTGCCGGGGCCGGTCACATGGTCGCCGGGGACCGCAACGACATCTTCGCCGACGCCATCTTGGGCTTTTTGGCGCGGCACTCCGCCTAGCTCAGCCGAACACGGTCTGGCCGTTGGCATCCAGCAGATAGCGCTCGGTGCCCTCGGCGACGCGCGGTGCGTCGGCAGCCAGTGATACCGCAATCTTGTTGCCGGCGTTGCGCATCACATCCAACGTCAACTCGACGGCCTGCTCATCGGTGAAGTGCCGGCGTACCCCGGCGGCCACCTCGGTGTCGATGTGCGCCGGCGTCCAGACCAGGGCGTCGACGTAGCGCAGCGCCGCCTTCTGCGCCTCGCTGAGCAGTGCGGACTCCTCGAAGTGCTCGATGTCGCCATAGAGCGACTCCGATCCACCGGCGTCCAGCGCGGTCGTCTCGCGCAGGGACTTGCACAGCCGGCAGTTGTGCTGGGTCGCACCACGCAACCGCACCACCTCGGAGGTCACCGGATCCAGCGACCGCAGCCGGGCGACAGCGGGCATGAACCCGTTGAACAATGCGTCGGCCGGGTGGCCGGAGTGGTCCCAGACGATGGTGTTCGGCCACGACACCGCGACACCGACGGCGTCGAGCCCGGCACGCACCCGTGGCACGAAGTCGCCGATGTACATCTGAACGACGGCATCAAAAGCCCTGTCCCCCAGCGCCTCCCGCAGCCGTTCCCGCTGAGCGTCGGTGATCGTGGAGACGTCGACACTGAACTGTTCGGCGAATTCGGCCACCGCCGGATCGGCATCGGACACTTCGGCGCTCACCTCGGCCGGCAACGGCGGCAGACCCAGCGTCTGCCCGCAGACCTGGCGGACCAGGGCACCCAGCCGGCCACCCGAGCACGCCACCAATCGGTTCAGCTCAACGAGGACGTCCATCTCACCGATTATGGACGCTGCGGCAATAGGGTGAAACCCATGCGCGTCGTCGTCATCACCAAAACCGGTCCCCCCTCCGTGCTGCAGGTGCAGGACCGCCCCGACCCGCCGCCGCCCACCAACGGGCAGGTACGGATCGGGGTGCGGGCGGCGGGCGTGAACTTCGCCGATCACCTCGCCCGCGTCGGCTTGTATCCCGATGCGCCCAAGCTGCCCGCCGTGGTCGGCTACGAAGTGGCGGGGACTATCGAGGCCGTCGGTGAGGGTGTCGACCCGGCCCGTATCGGTGAGCGGGTCCTGGCGGGCACCCGTTTCGGCGGCTACGCCGAGATCGTCAACGCCAACGCCGCCGACACGGTCACCCTGCCGCCGTCGATGAGCTTCGAGGAAGGCGCGGCGATCCCGGTGAACTACGCGACGGCCTGGGCGGCACTGCACGGCTACGGGTCGCTGCAGGCCGGCGAGCGGGTACTGGTGCACGCCGCGGCCGGCGGCGTCGGCATCGCGGCGATCCAGTTGGCCAAGGCTGCCGGCGCCGTCGTGCACGGCACCGCGTCACCGGGCAAACACGCCCAGCTCGATGCCTTGGGCATCGACCGCGCCATCGACTACCGCCGCAAAGGCTGGTGGGAGGGTCTACCGCCGTACGACATGGTGCTCGACGGGCTCGGCGGCACCTCGCTGCGACGCTCGCTGACGTTGTTACGCCCCGGCGGACGCCTTGTCGCCTACGGTCTTTCGTCACTGCAGCAGGGCGAGAAGCGGTCGTTGCTGCGGGCGGCACCGCAGGCGCTGGCGATGCTGCGCGGCTTCAGCCTGATCACGCAGATGGAGCAGTCCAAGACCGTCATCGGCCTGAACATGCTGCGGCTGTGGGACGACCGCGGCACGCTCGGACCCTGGATCGCCCCACTGTCCGAAGCGCTGGCAAGCGGGACCGCGGCCCCGGTGGTGCATGCGGCGGTGCCGTTCGCGAATGCCCCGGAGGCCCACCGCATTCTGGCCGCGCGGGAAAACGTCGGCAAAGTGGTGCTGGTGCCCTAGGGGCCCGAGCTCCGTTGCGCTTCAGCGCATTCGGCCGCGCTCAACCGTGGTCGCCCTTGACACCCTTATTGCCGCCCGCTCCGGAGCTGCCGACATCGCCGTTCAAACCACCGCGGCCACCTCCGGCGCCCACGCTGCCATTGGCGCTACCGCCGGGACCAGCGGCGCCGCCGCTACCACCGTCCTTGGACTGGTAGCCGCTGCCGCCGTTGCCGCCAGGACCGCCATTTCCGCCCCGCCCACCCTGGCCGGAGTCGCCACCGTCGCCGCCAAGGCCATTGGTGCTGGTTCCCCCGGCGCCGCCGGGGCCGCTGAGGCCGCCGGCGCCGCCACTGCCTCCAGTACCGCCGGTGCCGGCCTCATACAGCCCCCACGATCCGCCGCCGTTCCCGCCGGCGCCACCGGCGCCACCGAGGCCACCTTCGCCGCCGGTACCACCGTTGCCGGCATTGCCGTTGGTGGCAGTGCCGCCGCGACCGCCGGCCCCGCCGTTACCGCCGGTGCCCCCCTTGCCGCCGGTGTTGCCGTAACCACCGCTCTGGGCGGGGGTGCCGGAGCCGTCGGCGCCGTTGCCGCCTCTACCGCCGGTCCCGCCGTCACCGCCAACGCCGCCGGTGCCGCCGTCACCACCGTCGCCGCGGATCGAGCCACCGGCGCCGCCGCGCCCGCCGTCACCGCCGGTGCCGCCCTGATCGCCGCCGGTCCCCACGCCGCCGTTGTAGGTGTTGCCGAAGCCCTGTTGGCCGTTGCTGCCGTTCTTTCCAGAGAGGCCGGGCCCGCCGTCACCGCCGTCGCCGCCGCGTCCGCCGTTGCCGATGTTGCCGCCGGCACCGCCACGGCCGCCGTTGCCACCGATGCCGTGAACAGCGGTGGCGTTAGCACCCCTGCCCGCGTCGCCGCCGTTACCCAGCGCGCCGGTTGGCAGCTGGCCGGCCGCGCCGGTGGCACCGTTGGTCAAGCCGGCGCCGCCTGCGCCACCGGCTCCGCCCGCCCCGGCGTTGCCGCCGTTGCCGCCGTCACCGCCGCTGCCGGAGAACTTGTTGATGTCGCCGTTGTCGGCGCCCCGGCCACCATCACCCGGGGTGCCCCCGGTACCACCGGCGCCGCCCGCACCGCCGGCGCCCTGCGCGCCGGCGTGGCCCGGGCCACCGGAGGCAACCCCGCCGCCGGTGCCACCGGCACCACCGATACCACCCGTGCCTCCGGCTCCGCCGTTGCCACCGTTCTGCCCGTTGCCGCCGTTGCCGACGCCCACGGCGCCGATCGTCCCGGTTCCGCCGGTCCCTCCGGTACCACCGATACCCCCGGTGCCGCCGGCACCACCGTCACCGCGGTCTCGACCGCCCAGGCCGCCGGCACCACCGTCGCCGCCTTTGCCACCGTTACCGCCGGTGGTGCCGGACTGGCCGTAACCGAGGCCGCTGTCGCCCTGCCGGCCGATAGCCCCGTATCCACCGTTGCCGCCGGCTCCGCCGTTGCCGATGTTGCCACCGTTTCCGCCTCGGCCGCCGTCGCCACCCGTGGTACCCGGCATACCGGCGTCGGCGCCGTTGCCGCCGGCTCCGCCACTGCCGTGAATACCGCTCGCCGGACCACCGTCGATACCAACAGCGCCCTTGACGGAGCCATTGCCCGCGGCGCCTGCTTGACCGCCGTAGCTGTTGCCGCCGTCGCCGCCGCTGCCGCCCCGCCAGCCGGGGGTGCTGGCGTCGGCGCCCTTACCACCGTCACCGGCGATGCCGCCGCTGCCGCCGTTGCCGGCGGCGCCACCGGCACCCAGCTCGCCGTCGTGCCCGGAGCCCCCGGAAGCTACTCCTCCGCCCGCGCCACCGGAGCCGCCATTGCCTCCCCGGCCACCTCGGCCGCCATCGCCGCCGGACTGGCCGTTGCCGCCGTCCCCGGTCCCGTTCAGGCCGTTCTGTCCGGTGCCACCCGTTCCACCGGTGCCACCGGCACCGCCGGTGCCGCCGTCGCCACCGTCGCCGGTGACCGAACCGCCCAGACCACCGGCGCCGCCTCGGCCGCCGTTGCCGCCCTGCCGGCCCGCGGTCCCGGACTGACCGGCGTGGGTTCCATCGGTCCCGGTCTCGCCCTGACCGCCCCGACCACCCTGGCCACCGGTACCGCCGTTGCCGTGAGCCCCACCGTTGCCGCCCTTGCCGCCGTCGCCACCGTCAGCGCTGGCCCCGCCGGTGCCACCGGTGCCGCCGGTACCGCCATTGCCGTAGTTGCCGCCGTTGCCGCCGGTCCCGCCCCGGCCGCCGACCTCGCCGTCCAAGGTAGCGTCTAAGCCCCGGCCACCGGTTCCGCCGTTACCACCGCTATGCGCCTGCGCGCCGACCTCGCCGTGGAATCCGGGCCCCTCATCGGCGAGACCACCGGCGCCGCCGGCACCGGCCGTTCCGGCGTCACCGCCGTTACCGCCCGCCCCACCGTCGGGGTGGTCCTCGGTGCCCTGCGCTCCGGTACCACCGGTGCCACCCAGACCGGCCGCGCCGCCGCGGCCACCGGCACCCGCGCTGCCGAACTCTCCGCCGTTGCCACCGGCGCCACCGACGCCACCGATACCACCGTTGCCGCCGTTGCCGCCGGTCCCCAAGTTGACGCCGGCCACTCCTGAGGCGCCGTCGCCGCCGGCTCCACCTTGGCCACCGGCGCCGCCGATACCGCCGTTGCCGAACCTCGCGATGCTGGAGCCCCCAGCCCCGCCGTTACCACCGGTGCCGCCGGTGGCACCACTGCCCCCGTCGCGCCGATACCACCGGCCCCACCGGCCCCGCCATCGCCGAACACATAACCCAGGCCGGTGCCGCCGTCACCGCCGTTGCCGCCTCCAGCACCTCCGGTACCGCCGACCCCGCCGTCGCCCAGCAACCAGCCACCGGCCCCACCATCGCCGCCACGGCCCCCGTCAGCACCGGAACCGCCGGCGCCGCCGTTACCGAACATCCCCGCGTCGCCGCCGTGCCCGCCCAGGCCGTCGTAGCCGTCGCCACCATCGCCGAACAGCAACCCGCCGGCACCACCATCGGGGTGTGCCGCGGTGCCGTCGACACCATCGCCGATCCACATGTGACCAACCGGCGCCAGCAGGTTGATGGCATCGATGAGCCAAGCGTTGTCCGGGTCGTCGATGAAGCTGTCAATGCCCCCGTACAGCGGGTCGTTGACAAACGTGTCCAGGAATGCCGACCAGTCGAAGTCACCGGCGTCGCCAACACCTGTCGCCCAGTCACTCGGGTCGAATAGATCGACAATCCAATCGAATACGTCGGCCTGCCCGCGCGGACCGACCGCCGGCGCCATCCCGAATACCAAAAAAGCGCATGCGGCCACAACGATCGCGAAAGCCCGGTCACGCAGCCGTACCGCTGCTCTTGACGACCGACTGCGTCCGATCTGGGTTGTGTCGATCACCCGAGTGCGTCTCCTCTTTCCCGGCCCTTGCTCGCGACAAGCAGCATGAAACTCAGCTGAGATTGTTCTTGGGCAACAGCTGTCAAGGCATTAAGTTATCGCCAAAAAAGACGAAGACCAAGGTAAGGGAGTTTGCGTCCTGATCGGCGCGTCGTCAACCGGAGCTACGTCACACGGCACCCGGCGACTAGCAATACCGCTGGATCAGTTCAGACCGTACGTGCCAGTCGGTGCGCCAGTAGCTCGGCGAACCGCGCCGGGTCCTCCAGCGCCCCGCCCTCGGCCAACAGCGCTGTGCCGTAGAGCAACTCCGCGGTCTCGGCCAGGTCGGCGTCCTCGGCGCCTCGCTCGCTGTGCGCCTGGCGCAGACCGGTGACCAGCGGATGGCCGGGATTGAGTTCGAGGATGCGCTTACCGACCGGGACCTCCTGCCCGTTGGCGCGGTAGATGCGGGCCAACGCCGGGGTCATCTCGAAGGTGTCGGTGATCAGGCAGGCCGGTGACTCGGTCAGCCGGGTAGATAGCCGCACTTCTTTGACCTGCTCGGTGAGGGTCTGCTCCAGCCAAGAGATCAGGTCGGCGAAATCCTTCTGCTGCTCCTCGCGCTCGGCCTCGTGCGCGGCCTTGTCCTCCTCGGAGTCCAGATCGACCTCGCCCTTGGCCGCCGACTGCAAGGGCTTCCCGTCGAACTCGGCGACGGCGTTCACCCACACCTCGTCGACCGGGTCGGTCAGCAGTAGCACCTCGTAGCCTTTGGCCTTGAACGCCTCCAGGTGCGGCGACTTCAGCAGTTGCTGACGGGACTCACCGGTGGCGTAAAAGATCTGCTCCTGGCCGTCTTTCATGCGTTCGACATACTCGGCCAGCGTGGTCGGCTCGGAATCGCTGTGGGTTGAGGCGAACGAGCTGATCGCGAGCAGCGCCTCCTGATTGTCGAAGTCGGAGAGCAACCCCTCCTTGACGACGCGACCGAACTCGGTCCAGAAGGTGCGGTAGTCCTCGGGCCGCTGCGACTGCAGCTCCTTGATGGTCGACAACACCTTCTTGGTCAGCCGCCGGCGAATCGCGTTGATCTGGCGGTCCTGCTGCAAGATCTCCCGCGAGACATTGAGCGACATGTCCGCGGCGTCGACGACACCCTTGACGAAGCGCAGATATTCGGGCATCAGCTGGTCGCAGTCGCCCATGATGAACACGCGTTTGACATACAGCTGCACGCCAACCTGCGCATCCCGGTTGAACAGGTCGAACGGGGCGTGCGACGGGATGAACAGCAGCGCCTGGTACTCGAAGGTGCCTTCGGCCTTCATCGCGATGACCTCGAGCGGGTCGTCCCAGGCGTGCGCGATGTGCTTGTAGAACTCGTTGTATTCCTCTGGCGAGACTTCGTCTTTGGGGCGCGCCCACAGCGCCTGCATCGAGTTCAGGGTCTGGGTTTCGACGGTGACTGTCTCATCACCACCCTCTGCCTCTGCTTCTGACGAGGCGGCGACCCTGCGCTCGACCTGCATCCGGATCGGCCAAGCGATGAAGTCGGAGTACTTCTTGATCAGGCCCCGGATCGTCCACTCGGCGGTGTAGTCGTGCAGCGCGTCTTCGGCGTCTTCGGGCTTGAGGTGCAAGGTGATCGACGTGCCCTGCGGGGCGCCATCAACCGGCTCGATGGTGTAGGTGCCATCACCACTGGATTCCCACCGGATGGCTTCGCTCTGGCCGGCCTTGTGGGTGACCATTTCGACCCTGTCGGCGACCATGAACACCGAGTAGAAGCCGATCCCGAACTGGCCGATCAGCTCTTCGGACGCTTTGGCGTTCTGCGCTTCGCGCAGTTGCTGGCGCAGCTCGGCGGTGCCGGACTTCGCCAGGGTGCCGATCAGGTCCACCACCTCATCACGCGACATGCCGATGCCGTTGTCGCGGACCGTCAGGGTGCGCGCCGTCGTGTCCACCTCGATCTCGATGTGTAGGTCGGAGGTGTCGGCCTCGAGGTCCTTGTTGCGGAACGCCTCGAGTCGCAGCTTGTCCAGTGCGTCGGAGGCGTTCGAGATCAGCTCCCGCAGGAACGCGTCCTTGTTGGAGTAGACCGAGTGGATCATCAAATCCAGCAACTGACGGGCCTCAGCCTGAAACTCCAGCTGCTCCACACGTTCGCTCATAAGCACCAAATTTTAGCGACGCCGTCATCGCGCGCCTCAGCGGGCCAAACCGCCCCTGACGGCGCCACGACCGCGGGCGCTTCGCGTCTTTACTGAATCTTGACCGCGCGTTGAATCGCCCCACCGACGATTGCCACGTGACTACCATTCAAGCCGTGGAGCTGGGGGTTTTGGGACCTCTTCAGGCCCGACACGACGGCGCCTCGGTCGCAATCCCGGGCGCCAAACCGCGTGCGATCCTCACGATGCTCGGTCTGCACGGCGGTTCGGTCGTGTCGGCCGAAACGCTCATCGATCTGCTCTGGGGTGACGAGCCGCCGCGAACTGCGGCCAAGGCGCTGCAGACTCACATCTCGTCGTTGCGCCGGGCGTTGGGCGACGGTTTCGTCCTCACCGAGGGGACGGGCTGGATCCTCAACACCACGGAGGTGGATGCCCCGCGCTACAGGCGGGCCACCAAGGCAGCACGAGACGCCGCGGCGGCCGGCGATACCGGCCATGCGGTGGTCCGCTTCGAGGAGGCGCTGAGCCTGTGGCGCGGAACTCCCGAACTGCCCGATTCCCGCCGGGGTGTTTCCGAGAAGACGCGCTGGATCGAAGGGCACGCTGCCCTGGTCGAGGACCGCGCCGACGCGATGCTCGCGACGGGGCGAGCCGCGGAGGTCATCGGCGAGCTGGAAGCCGCGGTGGCCGACGCACCGTTGCGCGAGCGGCGATGGGCCCAGCTGATGCTGGCGCTCTACCGCGCAGGCCGACAAGGTGACGCCCTGGGCGCGTATCAACGAGCCCGGTCGCTGCTCGCCGACGACCTCGGGGTCGATCCCGGGCCAGAGCTTCGACGACTCGCGGCTGCGATCGTTGCCCAGGACTCCGCACTGGATCACCCCGTGACCCAACATCTTCCGTCGGTGACCCGCGCCGTCACCTTTCTGCTCACCGATATCGAGGGTTCGACCGCCGCGTGGGAAGCCGATGCCGACGCCATGGGAAAAGCGCTCGCGCGCCACGACGAGCTCGTCGAGCAGGTGGTCACCTCCCGCGGCGGCCGGCTCATCAAAACGCGTGGCGAAGGCGATGCCACCTTCTCGGTCTTCGACCGGCCCTCAGGAGCGGCCGCCGCGGCTATCGAGCTACAAGACGCGATCCTCCACGAGCCGTGGGCTTTGCACCAACCCATGCGGATCAGGATCGCCCTGCACACCGGCGAAGTGGAGCTGCGCGACGGCGACTACTTCGGTCGCGCGGTCAACCGTGCCGCCCGTCTGCGGTCGCTGGCCACGGGGGGCCAGATTCTGTGCTCGGGCGCGACGGCCGAGCTCGTCATCGACACCCTTCCCGACGACGTCGGCCTTGCCGATTTGGGGATGCGTGCGCTGCGCAACCTGCCGCGCCCAGAGCATGTGTTCGAGCTCCGCCTTCAGACCGCCGAGCAGCGTGAGGAGGCCGTCGATGCGCCCCTGGAGCGGCCCGAGCTCCCCGCGGTACTGACCGGCCCCGGGCGGTTCGTGGGTCGCGTCCTCGAGCTGGAGCGACTTGGCTTCGCGTGGCAGGGCGCGCTCGCCGGTGGCATTCACGCCATGTTGATTGCCGGCGAACCCGGTGTGGGCAAAACGCGCCTGGCCGGCGAATGGTCGCAACAGGCCTTCGGACAAGGCGCCGTCGTGTTGTACGGCCGATCCGACGAGGACCTCGGTGCGCCCTATCAGCCCTTCGCCGAGGCACTGCGTTCACTCGTCCCCTGCATCGGGGCACAAAGACTGCGGGGATTGCGGGGCGTTGAAGCACTACTCCCACTGATTCCCGGTCTGACCGAAGTACTCCCCGACCTGTCCACGCCGCCGCGCGCCGACCCCGACACCGAGCGCTACGCGCTTTTCGACGCCGTCGTCGCGCTGCTCGAACTCGCCTCTGCCAGTGCGCCCGTCGTGCTGATACTCGACGATCTGCACTGGGCGGCCAAACCGACGCTCCTGCTGTTGCGGCATCTGCTGCGCTTCGGCGACCACACCCGGGTGCAGATCGTCGCGACCTACCGCAGCACAGACCTCGACCGATCCCATCCCCTGGCTTCCATGCTCGCCGACCTTCACCGCGACGGCACCGCGGACCGCCTTGCGCTGAGCGGCCTCGACGCCGAGGACGTGACCGCCTATGTCGCCGAGGCCGGATACGACGACGACCAGCTCGCCCGGGCTTTGGTGTCGGTGACCGGCGGCAACCCGTTCTTCTTGATCGAGGCACTGCGCCACGTGGACGAAAGCGGTGGAGTCTGGGATCCCAACACCTTGCCGCAGGGTATTCGTGAAGCCGTGAGCCGCAGACTTTCCCGGCTTCCAGCAGCGACCAACAAGGCCCTTGCCGCGGCCGCGGTGGTCGGCAGCCGCTTCGCGCTGGACCTCGTGGAGGGGGTGCTCGAACAGGACCTCGTCGATGCCTTCGACGAGGCCTGCAAGGCCGGTATCGTCATCGAAGAGTCCGGCGGGCGATACCGGTTCAACCACGCCCTCATCCGGCAGGCGCTGATCGCCGAGCTGGCCTCGGTGCGGCGTATGCGACTGCACCAACGTATCGCCACCACCCTGGAAGCCAGCTCCGGCGCAGACGACGAGCTGCTGGCGGAACTGGCGTACCACTATTTCGAATGTGCGTGGGCGGGAAACGCGGCCAAAGCCGTCGAGTATTGCCGACGTGCGGCAGATCAGGCGATGTCGCGGCTCGCCTACGAAGGCGCCGCCGATTTGTACGGCCAGGCACTGCACGCGCTGGAGGAGATCGACGACGAGTTGCCCGATCGTGCCGATCAGACCGCCGAGCTGCTGGTCGCGCGCTGCGAGGCGCTACTTGCCGCCGGGGAGGTGGGCTCGGCCGCCCGTGCGGTCGCGCAGTTGCAGGCAGCGACAGTCGATTCGGCTCGGTTAGCCGCGTGGGCGACGTGCTTCGACGGCCAACTTTCGATGCTGGTGCACCCGGAAAGATTGGACGAGATCGAGACCGCGTTGGGCGCGGCTGCCGACCGGCTGGCCGGACTGGGTGACACCGAGGGAGAAGCCAAGGCCCACACGGTACGGGCCGGATGTCTTGCGCGTCTTGGGCGAATCGGCGACTGCGAGATCGCGCTGGACAGCGCCCTGACCGCTGCGCGGCGCGCAGGTCAACAGCGTCGGGTGAACGCGGTGCTGGCGGGCGCGCCCCTGGCGGCACTGTGGGGTCCGAACCCGGTTCCGCGTGCCGGCGGGCGTTGTCTGGACGTGGTGCGGCTGTTGCGCATCACGACGGATTCCCCTGCGGTCGAGGCGACATCGACGCGATGCCAAGCCGTCCTGGAGGCCTTCCGCGGCCGCGCCGCCACCGCGCGGCGCATGATCGACTCGGCACGGCGCACGGTCACCGAGATCGGCCTGCGCCATGCCTTGCTTGAAGTTGAGCAGTTCGCCGGAATCATTGAGCTGGTTGTCGACGACCCGGATGGCGCCGAGCCGCATCTGCGTCAATCGTACGAAGGTTTCCGCCGCATGGGGCTGGATGCCGACACCGCCGAGGCCGCCGCTCTGCTGGGCCGCACTTGCCTGGCACTCGGCCGAGATGGCGAGGCCGAGGAGTTGTGCGCCGAGAGTGAGCGTCTCGCGGGACACGCACTGAAGGCATCGATCGCCTGGCGCACGCTTCGGGCGCTGCTGTTGACGCGCCGCGGCGATCATTCCGGGGCTCGGCAGATGGCCGAGTCCGCAGTCGACCTGGCGCAGCGCACCGACGCCTTGGTCGATCATGGCGATGCCTGTCTGGCGCTGGCAACGGTGCTGGCTGCCGCCGGCGATGAGACCGGGGCGCGGGCCGCCGCGGAACAAGCCGCGGCGCTCTACGAGCGGAAAGGCGCCGAGGCACTTGCCGCCAAGGCACGCGCGATGCTGGGCGAACGGGTCGCACCGGCCCCCGCGTCACCGTCCGGAGCGCCGACCGACGAACTGAACAACGCGTGCGTGCGAGCGATTCGACTGCTGGACGCTACTTACGATGCCCAAGCGTGGGATGAGATAGAAAACAACCAAGTCGCGGCCCTCGTCACGTGCGAAAGCCGCAGGAAAATCGTCGGCGGTGGCCCCGAGGATCGTCCCAGCAACGAGTGGGTACGCGAGGCCAGACACTATCGCGAGACGATAGCCCCGGTGCGGTACCGCAACGAGATTCTTGCCGTTCGAGGCCAGCACCTGGCCCTCACCCGGTTAGAGGTAGGCACGGCCGACACAAGCCCGGGAGCGCCGCGCGACGAGTTCCTGCAGCTCTACGGGATCGACGATGACGGCCGACTTTGCCTGTTGGTGTGGTTCGACCTCGAAGACAGGGACGCTGCGATCGCCGAACTCGACGCTGCCCAAGCCCGGTTCGAGAAGCAGCCCCTCGGTGCGCTGCAGAACGAGGCCAGCCGAGTGCTTGAGCTGCACTTCGCGGCCTTCGCCCTCCGCGATTGGGACGTTATCGGCGAGACCCTGGCTGACACGTTTCTGACCGACGACCGTCGACGGGTGGCCAACGCGGGGGTCCGGCGCGGTCGCAATGCTGAGATCGTGAACATGCGGTCCTTTGCCGAGATTGGGATGACCGGTATCGACCCGACCGCCGTTGCGGCCCGCGGAGATCGCCTCGTCCTCTGCCGCTACCGCACCTCTTTCGATAACTGGGCCGAGCCTTCAAGCGACGTGATCGGTGTTGTCGAGATCAACAACGACAATCAGATCGCGGCTCACGTCATGTTCGATGCAGACGACGTCGACGATGCGCTGGCCGAACTCGATGCGCGTTATCTCGCCGGCCAAGCCGCCGCCTTCGCTGACACCTGGTCGGCGATCACAACGGCTTTCGTTGCGATGAGTAAACGCGAAACGCCGCCGACAGTCCCCGGATTCACCGACGTCGACCGTCGTACGCTTGCGACCGTCGGGCCCGGAGGCCTGATGGCGTACCTTCGTGTCGCTCTGAAAGACACGGCACAGAACATCATCTACGTCGAAGCCGTGCATCGGTTGACCGAGTACGGCGCGGTTATCACCCACGTGGCCAAGGGGATTTCGCAAGACGGCTTAGACGTCGAGTGGCGCCTCGTCGATACTGTCACGGTCGACGGCGATCTGATCAGCCACTGCGAGATGTTCGACGAAGCAGACCTCGACGCCGCTCTCGCGCGGTTCGAGGAGCTGCAGCCGCAGAAGCCGCGGCGATTGCACAATGCGGCAAGCCTGGTGTCCCAACGCTTCCTGGCCGAGTTCGCCGTCCACAACTGGGACGCTATGGCCGATCTCTTGGCTGAGGATTACTACCAAGACGATCACCGAAGTACCGTGAACGCCGGAGTTCGACACGGTCGAGACGCGGCCCTCACCAACATGCGAGCTGTCGCCGACCTCGGCATCGCCGACGTCGAAGTGAGCGATGTCGCGACGCGTGGGAAGTACCTCGTCCTTACCCGCAGCGTCTTCTCGTTCCGGAATCAAGGCCCCGAGGCATACCTCGCCGAGCAACTCGACGTCGGCGAGATCACGTCGGACGGGCGGTTGGCGACGAGCGTCTCGTTCGACGCCGACGACTTTGACGCCGCCATCGCCGAGCTCGACGCCCGCTACCTCGCCGGCGAGGCGGCAGACTATGCGCGTTCGTGGTCGGCGCTCACCCAAACGTATGCCGCAGCCAACAGGCAACAGCTCAGCCTGACGTCGGACTGCGTGAACATCGATCACCGCCGAATCACAACGATCGAGACCGGCGACTTGGCTACCTACATCCGCACCTCATGGGACGAAGCGCAGAGCTTTCACGTCTATATCGAGGCGGTGCACAGACTGGGCACACGCGGTGCGGTCTTTACCCAAGCGGCACGGGGGACGTCGGACCATGGCTTCGACGCCCAATGGCGAGAGGTCATTGTGGCCACCTTCGAAGGGGACCTGGTCAACCGCTGCGAGCTTTTCGACGAGACTGACCTCGACACCGCGCTCGCGAGATTCGCGGAACTACATTTCCCGCCGAAACAGCTGGAGAACACGGCAAGCGAAGTCGGAGAGCGATGCCTAGCGTGCCTCGCCGCGCGCGACTGGGAAGCCCTGGCGACGATTCTCGACGACAATTTTTCCAATGACGATCGCCGCCGAGTGGTGGGGTCGGGAGTCCGACATGGACGCGATGCCGAACTGGCCGATGCGCGCGCCGTCGCCGACCTGTTCAGAGACGTGGTACCGACGGTCCTAGCGACCCGCGGCGCCCTTCTTACCCTGACGCGCAACAGCTTCTCGGAGCGAGACCAACGGCCGGAGGCGTTTCGCACCCAGGTACTGAACGTGCTTGAGATCAACACCGAACACCGGGCCGCAGCGCTCGTAACATTCGACCTCGACGACTTCGACGCCGCCGTCGCCGAGCTCGACGCGCGTTACGTCGCCGGTGAAGCAGCGGCCTGCGCACACACATGGTCGGTCATTACGGCAGGCTACGCCGCATTCAACCAACGCGAATTTCCCGAACTCGACTGGGAGAATGTCGATCACCGTCGCGCGAGAGCGTTCGCGCCCGGTGCATTAGCCGCCTATATGCGCGCGACATGGGAACTCGCGCCCGACGTCGGGTGCTACAGCGAAGCGGTGCATCGGCTGAACGGCTTGGGTGCGGTCGTCACCCAAGTGGTGCACGGGACCTCGCGAGACGGCTTCGAGGCCGAATGGCGCGAAGTCGTCCTGTTCACGGTCGAGGGCGAAATGATCAGCCGCTGCGAAGTATTCGACGAGGCCGACCTCGACGCCGCGCTCGCCAGCTTCGACGACCTCAGCCGAATGAGGCCTGCACTGGAGAACGCAGCAACCCGGACCGGCGTCCGAGTTGCCGAGGCATTCAACCGCCGCGACGGGGACGCGATCTTCGCCCTTGCCAACGAAGATGGCCATTACGAAGACCGCCGGAAAGGCCTGCGCTCCGTCCTCGACGGTCCCGAGCGGCGGAAAGTCATCGACGCCACCTTGGAGACGGTCCCTCGCACCTGGCGGCTGGAGGTAGAACCCATCGCGGTCCGCGGATCTCGGCTCTCGCTGACCCGCGACGGCTATCGCGACATCGGTGATGCCGATCGACCGGTCGCCGTCGAGGTGTTGCATCTCGTGGAAGTCGACGCCGCCGGTCTCATGCAGTACACCGTGACCTTCGATGTCGACGACATCGACGCCGCCCTCGCCGAACTCGACGCCCGTTACCTGGCCGGCGAAGCCGCCGCGTACGCACAGACGTGGTCGGTTGTCACCGGCGCATATGCCGCGTTCAACCGGCGCGAGGTCGCTGCGATCACGGCGCCAGACTGGGTGAACATCGACCACCGTCGCGGGGCAGCGTTCGAGCCCGGCGGCATGTTGGCGTACTTCGAGGCAGCCTGGGAAGACTCGCCTGACACCTGGATCTACATCGCAGCGGTGCATCGGCTCATTACCACCGGAGCGGTCGTCACCCATGTGTCCCGAGGGACTTCACAAGACGGCTTCGACGCCGAGTGGCGAGATATCCAGGTAGTGACCATCGACGGCGATTTGGTCAACCGTTCCGAGCTGTTCGACGGGGACGACCTCGACGCCGCACTCGTGCGGTTCGACGAGCTCAGTTGATCCAGGCCGCCGTCACTGCGCCTGGCTCACCGACGACATGTGGAAATCAGGAATCCGCAGTGACGGCATCACCGCCCGAGTCGCCCAATCACCCCACTCCCGGGGCAGCGTCGGCTCGGCGATACCGGCCTGGGTGGCGCGGCGCAGCAGGTCCAGCGGGCTCTCGTTGAACCGGAAATTGTTCACCGCCGCAGTCACTTTGCCGTCTTCGACCAGATAGACGCCGTCGCGGGTCAGCCCGGTCAACAGCAACGTGGTCGGATCGACCTCGCGGATGTACCACAGCGTGGTCAGCAGCAGCCCGCGCTCGGTCGAGGCGATCATCTCGTCCATGCTGGCCGAACCGCCCGTCATCAACAGGTTGTCGGCGGCCAGGGCGACCGGGACGCCGAACTCGGCGGCCGCAGCGCGCGGGTAGGCCAGCGCGTTGATCACCCCACCGCGGATCCAATCCACGCAACCGATGTCCAGGCCGTTGTCGAACACCGACGCGGTCTCCGATGAGGTGGCGGTTGCCACAAACGGCGCACATTCGAGGCCGAACGCATGCGGGTCCGAATACAGGGTCAGCGGTAGTTCGGACAGCCGCTCTCCCACCCGGGTGCCGCCGCCGGGCGCCGACAACGCGGTACGGCCTTCCTGGGCTCCGCGGCCGCTCATCGTCCAACCGAGATAGATCATCATGTCGGCAACCGTGGAAGGCGGCATCAACGTCTCGTAGCGTCCGGCCGGCAACTCGACGGTGCGCGCCGCCCAGCCCAGGCGCGTCGAGAGCTGTTCCAGCAAGGAATCGCACGGCACGTTGACGAAATCCGGGGTGCTGATCCCCGCCCACGCGCTGGCACCATTGCGTTTGGCGTTGATCTCCACGGTCCCGGTGGGCTGGGTAAAACGCCGCCGCAACCCGGTCGAGGACGCCAGGAATGTCGTCTCCACCTCGTGGCGGGCGAACCCGTAGAGCTGGTCCGCACCCCGAAAGCCGCGACTCAGCGAGCCGGCCAGGTCGGCGAAGGCCTCCGCGCCGGTCTGCGGAACCGGGGCGTCCCAGTCCTGCGGTACGGCGGTGCCGCCCAGCAGTTCCGCGGCGTCGCGGGCCTCCGGTGCGCCCGCGGCCGCCTCGACCGAGGCCGCGACCAGCTCGGGGATCAGCGCCGGATCCACTTCGGCCGAGCACAGCGAACCGACCCGAGCGCCCTCGTCGTCGGAGACGATCGAGATGACGGTGGTGGTTCGACTGCTCGACACCCCGTTGGTGGTCATCGAGTTACCGGCCCAGCGCAACGACGCCTCGGTCCGGTCGGTGACCAGCACGATGGTCTGGGTGTTATCGCTCTTGGCCGCCGCTAGCGCGGTGTCGATGACCTGCTGTGGTCCAATCATTCCCGGCCCCCCTCGCTGCGCGTGTTGAGCACGTTGATCGCCCGGAACAGGGCCGAGGGGCAGCCGTGGCTGACCGCGGCCACCTGACCGGGCTGCGCCTTGCCGCAGTTGAACGCCCCGCCCAGCCGCCACGTCGAGGCACCGCCGACGGCCTCCATCGCGTTCCAGAAATCGGTGGTGGTCGCCTGATACGCCACGTCACGCAGCTGCCCGTCGAGCCGGCCGTCGCGGATCCGGAAGAACCGCTGCCCGGTGAACTGGAAGTTGTAGCGCTGCATGTCGATCGACCACGATCGGTCTCCGACGATGTAGATGCCGTTGTCCACTCGGCCGATCAGATCTGCGGTGGACAGGTCCTCGGTTCCCGGCTGCAGTGACACGTTGGCCATTCGCTGGATCGGGACATGGTGCGGCGAGTCGGCGTATGAGCACCCGTTGGAACGAGACTGCCCCAATCTGGGCGCGAACACTCGGTCCAGCTGATACCCCACGAAACGCCCGTCGCGCACCAGGTCCCAGCTCTGGGCCGCGACGCCTTCGTCGTCGTAGCCGATGCTGGCCAACCCGTAGGGCACCGTGCGGTCGGCGGTCACGTTCATCACCGGCGAGCCGTATTGCAGGGTGCCGAGCTTGTCCGGGGTGGCGAACGACGTCCCCGCGTAGGCCGCCTCGTAACCGATAGCTCGATCGTATTCGGTTGCATGCCCGATAGATTCATGGATGGTCAGCCACAGATTGGTCGGGTCGATCACCAAATCGGTCGGTCCGGCGGTCACACTGGGCGACTTGACCTTCTCGGCGAGCAGCACCGGAAGTTCGGACAGCTCGGCCGACCAGTCCCAGATCTCGTCACCGGCCACCGCTTCCCAACCGCGCGCGGTCGGCGGTGCCAGCGTTCGCATCGAGTCGAAACCGTCCGGTCCGACGGTGACCGCATCGCAGACCGGCATCAGCCGCACCCGCTGCTGAGTGATCGACGATCCGAACACGTCGGCGTAAAAAGTCTGCTCCTTGACCGCGGTCAACGAAGCCGTGACGTGGTGCACCCCGTCGGCGGCGAGCAACCGACCCGCGTAGTCCTCCAGCACGTCGATCTTGTCCGCCGTAGGTACCTCGAACGGGTCGATCAGGTAGTCCGACACCCACGTCACATCGCGGTATACCGGCTCGGCCGCCAGTTCGACACGTTCGGCGTTGAGCACCGCCAGCGTCTTGGCGACCTGCACGGCACGGCGGGCGGTATCAGCCGCTACGGCCGGGGCCAGTTCGGCATGCGAAGCGAAACCCCAGGTGCCGTCGACCACCACCCGCACCGCGAAACCGAGCTCGCGGTTGACGACGGCGGTCTCCAACTCACCGTCGCGCAGCCGGATGACCTCGGTCGCGATCCGGTGGATCCGCAGGTCGGCATGCTCGGCGCCGGCCGCTCTGGCCGCCGACAATGCGGCGTCGGCCAGCTCGTGGCGGGGCAGGGCCATAAACTCGGCGTCGATCCCCCGGTTCGCTGTCACCCGTCCACCGTAACGACGTGCCGAGGGTTGACCACGCCATAGGTATCAATTGATGATCACGGCGTGACAGCGCCGCAGCGACTGGTTGAAGACGGTGTTCGATGCTACGGCCGCTTCGATGGCCGGATCCGCGACACCAACCCGGTCGACGCGCACCGCGGCTTGTCGCGTCTTTGGCACGAGTTCCGGCTCAAAGAGTGGGTCGGGTTCGCCTTGATCCACCCCGAGCTGTCGGGCGCGATGATCATGCAGGACGTGAAGTACCTGGCGTCGTCGGAGCTGTTCATCCGTGACCAGGCGACCGGTGTCCTGGTGGAGAAGAGTGCTCGGTTCCGGGGCGGCAGCCTCGACCTGCCCGACGACCTGCTGCACCACGGCCGCTGCCAGGTCAAGACGCGCCGCTATCTGCTCGCCTACGACTTCGATGCCGACGCCGGCACCATCACCGTGCGGATCGACTGTGCGGCCGACCGGCGCGGGCCGGCGATCACCGGTGCGCTGACGCTGTATGTGGCGGGGGCGGCGCCGCCGCTCAGCCTCAGTGCCAAACTCACGTCGGCGATCGACTACTACACGTTCAAACAACCGTTTCCGGTCGACGGCACACTCACCGTCGGTGATCGCACGTATGTGTTCGAGCGGGCCCGCGATTTTGCGATCCTCGACGAGCATCGCTCGCAATTTCCGTATTCGACGCTCTGGACGTGGGGCACCTTTGCCGTCGCAATGGCTGGTGGTGTGGTGGGGTCCAACTTCGTCGACCGGCCGGAGTTCAGCGACGACGATGACGAGTCGTCGAACTGGGTTCCCGGTGCTGTGGAGCCGCTCGTGGGAGCTGAGTTCGACTTCGGCTCCGACGATCCGCTGTCGACCGTGCGCGTCCGTGACCGCGACCGCCGACTCGATGTGACGTTCAATCCCGCGGGGCGCAAAGCGGTCAAGGTCAATCTGGTCGCGGTCGCGATCGACTACTGGCAGCTCGCCGGGACCTATCGCGGCACGGTGACGTCCCTGGCCGGGCGGTCCTACTCCTTCGACGACGTGCCCGGGGTGCTCGAGCGGATGAAGACCCGATTTTGAGTCGGCGCAACCGCTTTAATACACCTATGAGCCGCCGCGCCCCCCGGTCTGCGACGCTGGGCTATGCGCTGCTCGCCCCCAGCCTGTTCGGCGTGGTGACCTTCTTGCTGCTGCCGATGCTGGTTGTGGTGTGGCTGAGCTTTCACCGCTGGGATCTGCTGGGGCCGATCAGTTATGTCGGCGCGGAGAACTGGCGATCGGTGTTGACCGATCCGGTGTTCGGCAATTCCCTTGTGGTGACGGTACTATTCGTCGCCTTCGTCGTCCCACTGCAGACCGCGCTGGGGTTGGGTGTGGCGCTCTTGCTGGCGCGCGGGTTGCCCGGTAGCGCCGTGTTTCGCACCGTGTACGTGCTGCCGTGGATCTGCGCACCGCTGGCGATCGCGGTGCTGTGGCGCTGGATTCTGAGCCCCACGGACGGCGCGGTGAGCACCGTGCTCGGTCACCGCATCGAATGGCTGACCGATCCGGGGCTGGCGCTACCGGTGACTTCGGCGGTGGTGGTGTGGACCAACGTCGGCTACGTCGCGCTGTTCTTCCTGGCAGGAATCCTGGCCATCCCGACCCAGGTGTTGTCGGCGGCGCGCATCGACGGTGCCAACGGGTGGCAGCGGTTCTGGCGCGTCACCTTGCCGATGCTGCGGCCCACGATGTTCTTTGTGCTGGTGACCGGCGTGGTCAGCGCGGCGCAGGTGTTCGACACCGTCTACGCGCTGACCGGCGGCGGGCCGGGAGGCCGCACCGACCTGATCGCCCACCGCATCTACGACGAGGCGTTCGGTGCGGCGGCGATCGGCCGGGCCGCGGTGATGGCACTGGTGCTGTTCGCCGTCCTGGTTTCAGTGACGGTCGTTCAGCAACTTTCGTTGGGCCGCCGAGTCAGCTATGACCTCACGTGAGCTTGCGTTCTAACCACCGTTGAGTGCGCTGTGACGGCGACCCCACACCAGGTAGAAGATCAACGCGACCGCTATCCAGCAGGTAAACACGATCCAGGTGTACCGGTGCAGGCTGCACATGATCCATCCGCAAACCACCACCGACAGGATCGGTGTGATCGGATAGCCGGGCACCTTGAATCCGCGGGGCAGATCCGGTTCCCGGACCCGGAGCACAACCACCGCCACGGACACGACAATGAACGCGGTCAAGGCGCCGATGGAGACCGTTTCGGCCAGACGCTGAAGCGGCACCAGACCGGCGAGCGTTGCCGCCACGACCGCGACGATCATGGTGTTGGTTGCGGGGGTCCGGGTGCGCGGGTTGACCTTGGCGAACGTCGCCGGCAGGAGGCCGTCGCGACCCATCGCGAAAAGGATGCGGGTCTGACAGTACATCGTGACCAATGTGACAGAGAAGATCGAGATCACCGCGCCCGCTGCCAAGACGGTGCTGCCTAAGCGGTTTCCGGTGATGTGGTCCACAATCACGGCCAGGCCCGCGCTTTGCCCCTCGAAGTCCTGCCACGGTTGGCTGCCCATCGCGGCCACGGCGACAATCACGTAGACACCGGTCACGATCAGCAGTGCCGCGATGATTGCCCGCGGGATCGTGCGCTGCGGGTCTTTGGCCTCTTCACCGGCGGTGGATACCGCGTCAAGACCGACATAAGAGAAAAAGATCGTGCCCGCTGCCCAACTGATTCCCGAGAATCCGAAAGGGGCGAAGTCAGTGAAGTGGTTCGCTCTGAACGCCGTTGACGCGATCACCGCGAACATCAGCAGCACGCCGAGCTTGATCACCACCATTACGGCATTGACCTTGGCCGATTCACTGGTACCGCCGATCAACAGAGCCGCACAAATTGCCACCAAGACGATGGCTGGCAGATTGACGAAACCACCTTCGGAATCCCATGGTCCCGATGAAATAGCCTGCGGCACCGAGAATCCGAAGACATTGAGCGACAGCTTGTTCAGGTACTGACTCCACCCAACTGACACCGCGGCGGTGGACACGCCGTATTCGAGCAGCAGGCATGCCCCGACAACCACGGCCATGAATTCACCGAGGGTGGCATAGGAGTATGAGTATGCCGACCCTGAAATGGGCACCGCCGAGGCCAACTCCGCGTAGCAGATCGCGGCCAGACCCGCTGCGGCCCCGGCGATGATGAACGAAACGACCACCGCCGGGCCGGCTTGCGGTACCGCCACCGGGAAGACAAAGAAGATCCCTGTGCCGACCGTCGAGCCCACGCCGAACATGGTGAGCCGAAAGCCGCCAAGCCTGCGGCGCAGGTGGTTCGTGCCCCCGGTGGCGGTCGGTGCACCGTTCACCGGCCGACGCCGCAGCATCTGCCGTGACAGGCTGAGCGCCGGCGTTGACATTGGTGCCCCTAGCTGGACGGTTCGTGTCCATCATTGAACACGCCCCGACCGGCGCAACGGGGTTACAACGCGACGAATCGGATTAAGAACACGTCACATCGATTTCGAAGGGCTTGTTCACCGGCTGCATCGGGTTGGCCGTGTCGATCCCGGTCGCGGTGCCGCTGATCTTGTATTCGTTGCCGTCCTTGGTCGCCTTGGCATCGCCCTGACCAGTACCCGCGGTGTATGCCAGCGTCACACCGTTGACGTTGCCCAACCCGACCGACTTCACCTCGGGTGGGTTGGCGTCGGTGAGCACCGCGGCGATACCGGTGGCCGCTCCGCCGATCGCGATGTTGACGTCTCCGGCCATCGTCGTGCACACGGTTGTCCCGGTGACGTTCTGGTCTTGGCCGTCGATGGTGACTTTCGTGGCTGCTGCGGCGCCCCCCACACTCACCGATGCACTGGATTCACTCGAGGAGCTCGAGGAGCTCGCGGCGCTCGAGGACGACGCGTGCTTGGTTTCCGATTTCTTGTCGCTGGAGCACCCAGACAGACCTACGACCGCGATTGCTGCCGCTGCTGCGGCAACCGTTACTGAACGCTTCACCGGTACTCCTTTGTTGTGGGTGGTCACACGCCTGTTTCGTGCTGTTTCGTGGGCGCAGGCGGGGGCTCGCGGGCTAGGCTTTACTCCGCATCCTGATCAGATGGCAGTGTGCTGATGCCCGTGGCAGACCACCCGCCACGCTCACTTGGGAGTGTGCTGGGCAGGCGAACCTCGGCGCATCAGGTAATTACCTGATATTTGCTCCGGGGTGCGCGGTCCCAGACCTGAGGCGGGAGGGGGTTGGCCGTGGTTAGCCCTCTGCTCGAACGCGAGACGACGCTGACGACCCTGCAGCGCTGCTATCGAGCCGCCACCCGAGGCGACGGGCAGCTGACGTTGCT
Source organism: Mycolicibacter sp. MU0102 (assembly GCF_963378105.1). Taxonomy (NCBI): domain Bacteria; kingdom Bacillati; phylum Actinomycetota; class Actinomycetes; order Mycobacteriales; family Mycobacteriaceae; genus Mycobacterium; species Mycobacterium holstebronense. The sequence continues at coordinate 1,720,022 of NZ_OY726398.1, read as the reverse complement.
ACGCGGGGAGGCCGGTGCGGGCAAGACCACAGTGATCGCCCGATTTCTCACCGGGCTCGATCCGGGCACGCGGGTGCTGCGCGGCTGGTGCGACGGGTCGGCCACGCCTCGGCCGTTGGGCCCGTTCATCGACATGCTCGCCGACCTTCCCCCCGATCAGGCGACTTCGCTACGGGCCGCCATCGACGCCAGGGACACCGAGGAGATCTACGCCCGACTGGTCGGCGTCGTCGGCGATGGCAACCCCGCGGTGTGCGTGATCGAAGACCTGCACTGGGCCGACAGCGCCGCCCTGGATCTGCTGCGCTACGTGGCCCGGCGGATCGACACACTGCCGGTGCTGCTGCTGGCGTCCTACCGCGACGACCAGATCGGCCCGACCCATCCGCTGGCCGTGTTGTTAGGTGATGTGGCTACCTGGGCGACCGTGACTCGCATGGCGTTACAGCCGCTCAGCGCCGAAGGGGTAGCCGCGTTGGCCGCCGGTAGTGGCGTCAACGCCCAAGCGTTGCACCGACTTACCGGCGGGAACGCGTTTTTCGTCACGGAGATGTTGGCCGCGGGGCCCGACGCGCAGGGAGATGGCGATCTGCCCTGCGGCATTTCCGAGGCGGTGCGGGGCCGGCTCGCGCGGCTGTCGGCCGCCGGGCGCGAAACCGCACAGGCGGCAGCGATCTGCGGCCCTCGGGTACACACCGCACTGCTCGAAGCGGTATCTCCGGGCGCAGCGGGCACGCTGAGCGAATGCCTCGCCGCCGGAGTGCTGGTAGCCAACGCAGACACGGTGGGGTTCCGCCACGAGCTGACCCGCCGTGCCATCGTCGAACAGATCCCCGACTATCAGCGCCGAGTGCTGCACAAGCGAGCGCTGACCGCATTGGCAGAACCGCCGATCGACCCGGACACACTGGCCGCGTTGGTGGTTCACGCTGAACAGGCCGGCGACACCGACACACTCATCAGCTTTGGCCCGGCAGCAGCCGAGCGCGCCGCGGGATTTGGCGCCCATCGGCAAGCCGCCGACCTGTATGCGTTGGTGCTGCGCCACGCCGGCACCGTCCCCGACGAGCACAAGGTGGTGTGGTTCGAACAGCACGCATTCAGCAGTTATCTGACCGGCCAGGCCGAATCGGCGGTGTTGTCATGGCGACAGGCAATCGCGCTCCGCCAGCAGTTGGGGGATCTTCACCAGGAGGCTCAGGGCCTGCGCCGACTGTCGCACGTCCTCCAGCTGCTGGGACGCCCCGCCGAAGCGTCGGCGGCGGCGCACGCATCATTGCGGCTGCTCGAAGACCTCGAACCGTCCCCGCAGTTGGCTTGGTCACTGATCAATATGGCGCACATCGCCGCTCTTTCCTTAGACCCCGCCTGTGCCCGACATGCGGCCCGCGCGAAGGCCCTCGGTGCCCACTTCCGCGACCCTGCCGTGGTGATCCACGCCCGCGGATATGCAGCACTCACCACCGTGTTCTGCAGCGACACCGGCTGGGACGAGTTCGAGGAGGTGTGGCGAGAAGCGGCCGCGGCCCCTGGGATCGAGGAGCACAGCGGAATTCTGGGCGTCCTCCTCGGCACCTTCGCTGTCGTGCGCGGCGATTTCGGTCGCGCGAAGCGTTACCTCGCCGAAGTCGCGGCCTACCTCGACTACCGCGAACTTGGCATGTTCCAGGCCTTGGTGGCCGGGCTGCAGGCGCTGACTGATCTGGCCGGCGGCGACTGGACGTCTGCTGCGTTGGCGGCCGAGCAGATCCTGACCCAGCCCGAACTGGCGCCCCAACACCGGATCGCGCCGTTGATCACAGTCGCCCTGATCCGGGCACGCCGTGGCGAGCAACCCGTGTGGTCGCTGCTCGACGAAGCCCTGGAGGCTGCGACGGGCAGCCTGCTGCGCCTGCCTGTCTGCGCCGCACGTGCCGAGGCCGCCTGGCTGGCCGATGACGACGAGTCGGTCCGCCGCTGCGCGGCCGAGGTTCTCACGGTGTCCGGCACGGCGTACACGTGGCTCGGAGGCTCCCTGCGGCGCTGGGCTCATCTGGCCGGTGACCGATCCGGTATTGGCGTCATCGCTGCCACGCCCTATGAACGTGAGATCAATGGGGATTGGTGCGCGGCCACGCAGGAGTGGACCCTTCGCGACTGTCCCTACGATGCCGCCATCGCTCAACTCAGCGGCGACATCGACGCCGTCGAGGCCGCACTGGGCACCTTCCGCCAGCTTGGCGCCCGCGCCGCTGCCCGACGAACCCAGCAACGTCTCTCCCACTTGCGCGGTCGCGATCCCGACCGACGTCGCAAAGACACCAGCGCTGACCCACGTGGCCTCACCAAGCGCCAACGCGATGTCCTCGAACTCCTTGCCGCCGGGCGCAGCGACGCCGAAATCGCCACCGCCCTCTACATCAGTACCAAAACCGCCAACACTCACGTCTGCGCCATCATGGCCAAACTTGGCGTTCACAACCGCACCCAAGCCGCCGCCTATGCCTACCAACAACCCCAGTGAGCTCCCCACCCCATGTTGATCAGCACTTCTCTGTTTCCGCACAAGCACATTCGCACCTCTGCGATCTACGCGCTGCTGACGATCGGCGCGCTGATCACCCTGGCGCCCTTCGGGCTCGGGCTGTTGACGTCGTTCACCCCGGCGCGCCAGTTCGCCACCGGTTCCCCGCTGTCCTGGCCGCACCCGCCGACGCTGGACAACTACGGCGATCTCGGCGGGGCCGGATTCGGCCGGGCGGCGGCGGTTACGACATTGATGACGGCGGTGATCGTGGTGGGACAGTTGAGTTTCTCGGTGCTGGCCGCCTACGCGTTCGCGCGACTGGATTTTCCCGGCCGCGACAAGTTGTTCTGGGTGTATGTGGCGACCCTGATGGTGCCGGCCACTGTGACCGTGGTGCCGCTGTATCTGATGATGGCGCAGCTGGGTCTGCGGAACACGTTCTGGGCGTTGGTATTGCCGTTCGTCTTCGGGTCGCCCTACGCGATCTTCCTGCTTCGCCAGCATTTCCGCACCGTCCCCAATGATCTGATCAACGCCGCGCGACTGGACGGAGCCAACACCCTGGACGTGATCGTGCACGTCATGTTGCCGGCCAGCAAGCCGATCCTGGTCACGCTCGGGCTGATCACGGTGGTCTCACAGTGGAACAACTTCATGTGGCCGCTGGTGATCACCAGCGACGACAAGTGGCGGGTGTTGACGGTTGCCACCGCCGCCCTGCAGTCGCGTTACAACGCGCAGTGGACGCTGGTGATGGCGGCAACCACGGTGGCGATGATTCCGCTGATCGTGCTGTTCATGGCGTTCCAGCGCCGAATCGTGCAGTCGATCGTCGTCACGGGAATCAAGTGAGCCGGCCACGGTTCTCCACCGTGTTCGCTGCGGCGGTGGTTGCCCTGGCCGCCCTGCTCGGCGCTGCCGCGGTGCTGCTCGACGGAACCGCGAACCGGTCGGCGGCCGGCACCACAGTGGTGACGGTACGACTGTGGGACGAACAGGTAGCGAACGCCTACCGACACTCGTTCGCCGCGTTCCACCGCGCCCACCCCGAGATCGAGGTGCACGTCAACGTCGTCTCCTACGGGACCTACTTCGACACGCTGCGCACCGATGTCGCCGGTGGCGGCGCCGACGACATCTTCTGGCTCTCCAACGCCTACTTGGCCGGCTACGCCGACAGCGGGCGGCTGATGAAGATCGATGCGGCGGGCGCGGATTGGGAGCCGTCGGTGGTCACTCAGTTCACCCGTGACGGCACGCTGTGGGGCGTCCCGCAACTGACCGACGCCGGGATCGCGGTGTACTACAACGCGGATCTGCTGGCCGCCGCCGGGATCGCTCCCGCGCAGCTGGAGCAGCTGCGCTGGGATCCCCAAGGCACGCACGACACTCTGCGGCCGCTGCTGGCCCGGCTCACCCTCGACGGCGCCGGACGCAGCGCCAACTCCCCCGGCTTCGACCAGCGGCGCATCCGGCAGTGGGGCTACAACGCCGCCAACGACCCACAGGGTATCTACCTGAACTACGTCGGCTCTGCCGGCGGAGTGTTCCAGCGCGGCGACGACTTCGCCTTCGACAACCCGGCGGCGATCGGCGCCTTCGGTTACCTGGTGCAGCTGATCAACAACGACCATGTGGCACCGCCGGCCTCGGAGACCAACACCAACGGCGACTTCTCCCGCAATCAGTTTCTGGCCGGAAAGATGGCGCTGTTTCAGTCCGGCACCTACAACCTGGCGGCCGTCGCTGAGCAGGCGGCGTTCTCCTGGGGGGTGGCGATGCTGCCCGCCGGGCCGGTCGGACGAGTCAGTGTCACCAATGGGATCGCCGCCGTCGGCAACGCCGCATCGCCGCGTCCCGCGGCGGTACGGGAAGTGCTGGCCTGGCTCGGCAGCCGCGACGGCAACACCTACCTGGGGCGCCATGGGGCGGCGATACCGGCGGTGCTCAGCGCACAACGGGTCTACTTCAACTACTGGGCGCAGCGCGGGGTCGACGTCACACCCTTCTTCGCAGTGCTCAACGGACCCCGCATCCCCGCCCCGGGCGGCGGTGCGGGCTTTGCCGCCGGAAACCAGGCCATCAAGCCCTATTTCGACGAGATGTTCCTCGGCCGCTCCGACGTCGACACTGCCCTACGCCAAGCGCAGGACGCCGCGAACGCGGCCGCACGCCGGTAGCTGCCCGGCGGTCGAACGTGCTCACAGGTGTTGGCGCGGCAGGTCATTGCCGTAGCTGGGGTTCTCGTCGTTCAGATCGATCACCCAGCACTTCTCGGTCGCCGGCAGGTACAGACCTCGCGCGCCCAACATCCCGCGCATAATCCGGCACCGGGTGAAGGTGTTGTCGGGGCTGATCGGACCATCGCAGAGCATCCCGAACGGCTCCGCAGCGCAGCCCGTCGTCGGAGGGACTGCCTCCGCCGGTGACCGGCTGACCATGACGCCGGCCGCAACGAGACCGCACGCCGCGATGGCGGCGGGCATCCGGTGGTTGCGGATTGCAGGTGACATGGCGCCCTCGTCACCCACTGTAGAACGCGCCCACGGCTTGGGCTATCACGGTTTTCAGGCAGCGGCGGTCCCCGAGATTGCAACCATGCAGGAAAAAGCCGGAAATTACCTGCGTGCCTGCAATCTCGGTGTCAGGGCGCCTCTCCATCCCCGCGATCTCAGCGCGCGGTAGACACGTTCGACCACCTCAGCTGGCCGATCCTCGGCGATCACCTTGATGTTGAGCCAACCCAATTGCGGCAGCTTGCGCTGGCGACGTTCACCACGGACGTACTCGCGGCGATCGGTACGGTGCTGGTCCCCGTCGTACTCAGCGGCGACGCGGAACGCTTCCCACCCCATGTCGAGCATCGCAAACAGGTGACAGTTGATGTGCACGGGAATCTGCGTCGTGGGCACGGGTAATCCGGCGTCAAGGAGCAGGAGTCGCAACCACGTCTCCTTGGGCGACGCCGCACCGCCGTCGACGAGCGGCATCAGTTCCCGAAGCTGCCGCAATCCCCTGGCGCCTGGATAGCGATCGGCGAGCAGCAGAACACGCTCGACCGCGAACGGGGTCGCCCGCGTCAACGCATCCAGCCGGGCGAGGGCTTGCCCGCGCGGTAGGTGACGCGCTAAGTCAAAAGCGGTACGTGCTGGAGTGGTCACCGGAAGGCGCCCGACAAAGGTCAGCTCGTCGTCGGCGACGGCCTCGTTGCGCGTGATCACCCCGCTCGGTGGCCGGCCGTTACGCAGCAGCATCTCAACAACCGTGTCGTCGTGGACCCAGCGCGCTCCATGCAGCGCGGACGCCGCGACACCGGCGATGACGCCACGACGACGCGACCAGAGCCAGGCTCCGCCGACGCGGTCCCGCAATGACGGGACCGTCTGGTCAGCGGGAAGGTAGACGTCGGGGAAAATCCGCCGGCACCGGCGTCCCAGCCGATCGCGAGATACTGCACCCGCGGCGACGGCTTCGCTACCGAGAAATGCCTTCATACCGCGCAAGGATGCTCGTAGGCACCGACAGCTCGCCGAGATTGCAGCCATGCAGCACAATCGGGCAAGAAACTCGCGTGAGTGCAATCTCGCGGAGGAGGCGGCGAGTTCAGGCAGCGGCGGTCAACACCATCAGTTCAACAGCCACCGCCGCGCCGCACATCACGGCCACCACTGCCAGGGCCACCAGGTCGGACAAGCCCGGCCGCGCCGGCGACGCCGAAATCTGGCCGGTGCCACCACGAGCGGTGATCGCGTCCCCCATCTCGTCGGCCCGGCGAAGAGTCACGGTGATGGCCGCAGTCATCAGATCGACGGCTTCGCGTGCCCAGTGGCGCCGGCGTTGCCGCCGGGTCCACGGCTGGAACCGGGGCCGCAGGCGCCGCGCGGCGTAGAGCACCCGGAACTCATCGACCAGCATCGGGAAGGCACGCAGCGCCAGCGCCAGCGCCACCGCCCATTCGTCGACGGGAATGCGAAGCAGCCGCAGCGGTCGCCCCAATGTGGCCACCGCGGGAGCGATCTCCGCGACATTGGTGGTCCACGACACCATCGCGCCCAGCCCCAGCAGCACAATCGATAACGCGGTGATCCGCAGGAAGTACAACAGCCCGCCCAGGCCGGCCGGGTCGCCGCCGGACATGGCCGCGGTCCCGCCGCCGACCAACAGCAACACCCACAGCCAGCGGGGTACCGAGGGCAACGCACCCCGAGGGATGCGAGCAACCCTGGCCGCGACGAACACCAGCAGTGCCACCGCACCGATCGTCACCCAGCCGGGATAGAAGGTCAGCAGTACCGAGATGCCGAAGACCACGATCAACTTCGTCCCGGCCCACAGTCGGTGCATGGCGGAGTCGCCGGGAACCGGCCGCAGCAACACCACCGGCCGAGGGGCGCTGCGCGCCTCCCCCGTCACGCCGCACCTGCCGGCGCCGGCACCAGTACACCGTTGTGCAAGTGCAGCGTCCGCGGGCACAACTCGCCCAGGCCGGCGAAATCGTGCGAGATTACCACCACCGTCAGGCCACTCTCGCGCCGCAGATCCTCCAGCAGTCGCAACAAGCCATCCCGGCTGGCGGCGTCGAGGCCCGCCAGCGGCTCGTCGAGGATCAACGCCCGCGGCGACCGGGCCAGCAGGCCAGCCAGCACCAGCCGGCGCATCTGACCGCCGCTGAGCTGGTCGATGCGCCGTCCCGCCAGCGCCTCGTCCAGGCCGACGGCGGCCAGGGCGGCGCTGACCCTGGCGTGGTCACGCGGTGAAAAACCCGCAGCCGAAGCCACTTCCTGACCAACATGGCTGCGCATCAGCTGCAGTCGCGCCGCCTGGAACGACAGCGCGACAGCCCCCACCTGCTCGTCGGCGGGCCGGCCCCCGAGCAGGCAACGGCCGGTGGTCGGCGTTGTCAGGCCGGCCATGATCCAGGCCAGCGTGGACTTGCCCGAACCATTGCCGCCATGGATCAACAAGCCGTCGCCGTCGCCGACGCTGAAGCTGATGTCCCGCAGTGCGGTCTTGGCCCACGGCGTTCCGCTGGCGTATTCGTGCCCCACGCCGGACAACTCGAGCACCGGCGTGCCCTCGTGTCCCGGTAGGTGTTCGCCGGGCGCGGCGGGGACCTCGGCGGTCTCCACCATGGCGGTGTTGTCGCGGGACCCGGACAGGTCGATGGTCCGGTCGGCGCTGCCGGCCTCGTCGTTGTAGTGGGTGATATGCACCAAGGAGGTGCAGCGCCGGTCAGAGCGCCCGGCCAGCTTCGACAACAGCCCCAACAGCGCCTCGCGTCCTTGCGAGTCGACCATGCTGGTGACCTCGTCGGCGATCAACAGTGCGGGTTCGCGGGCCAGCGCCGCCGCCACCGCCAGCCGCTGCAGCTCCCCGCCGGACAGGCCGCCGGTGTCGCGTTCGGCGAAGCCCGCCAGGCCGACCTCGCCGAGCAGCCGCTCCACGTCGGTGCTGTTTCCCGGCGGCAGGCCCCACACCACGTCGTCGGCGACCCGGGTGCCCAGCACCTGACTCTCCGGATGCTGCATGACCACGGCGGTGCCCCCGGGCGCACCAAGACCCACCGCGCCGGGGCGCTCAACGGTGCCCGCGGTGGGGGCCCGCCCGGCCAGCAGCAGCATCAAGGTGGTCTTGCCCGACCCGTTGGCGCCGGTGATCGCGACGTGCTCACCGGCGCCCACTTCCAGGCTCACCGGCCCGAGGGCGTCATGGTCGGACTGCGGGTAACGGAACCGCACCTGATCCAGCCGGACGGGGACCGGCGCTACCGGACCGCTCTCGGCCAGAAGGTCCAGTTTGTGTACGTCGGGCACCCCGCGGAGACGGTGCAGCACTCGCGACAACGCCCACCACCCGAGCAGCGAGACGATCATGACGCCGATAGTCATCTGGGCCAGGATGAGCCACTGCCAGTAGTGCAGCAGTGCGCCGAGAAATCCGTTCAGGTCCTGGGCGGCTTGCTGGAATTCCGGCAGCGGAATCCGCGCCATAGCAGCCGCAACCCCGTGCACATTGGCGGTGATCGCGTCGAAGATCAGGTGGCGCAGCCGGGACAACACGGTCAGCGCCAGCACCATGGCGGTGCCGAAGATGGCGCCGGCCACCGCGGAGGCCACGACCACGGTGGGCAGGCCGCGGCGATGGCGCTTGATGACGCCGGTCAAGCCGCCGATGTAGGCGCTATTGACCACAGTCATAAAGCCGCCCATGCCGGCGATCAGGAACGCGATAGTCGCGGCGGCGACGGTGGCGGCAATCAACACGCGAATCCGGTAGCGGTAAGCCAACAGCCCCATCGGCACCGTGCCCAGCAGCGCCAAACCCGCGGCGAAGGGCACCACGACAGCGATGATCGCCGTCGCCGCGCACAACGCCGCCATCACAGCGGCCTGCGCAATCTCGAAGGACTGCATCGACCGCGCCCGGACTCGGTTTAGGCCCTGGCCGGTCTTGGTCACCCGTCGATTCTGCCAGTCGCTCGGACCGCCCCACGCTGAGCGGACCGAGCTGTTCCACTTTCGTGCACGCATGTGAAATACTTGCCCGATGGTAGCCCCCGCCCAAGCCAGCCTTGGAGCCGATTTGCTCAGCGTTGTCTCGCGGCTCAACCGGCTCGCTACCCAACGAGTCGCGCTGCCCATTCCGGGGGCACAGGCCCGACTGCTGTCCACTATCGAGGACCTGGACGTGGCCCGGATCTCCGACCTGGCGGCGGTGGACCACTGCTCCCAGCCGACGATGACCACCCAGGTGCGCCGACTCGAGGACGCCGGCCTGACCACCCGCACCCCCGACCCGCTCGACGCCCGAGCCGTACTGATCCGGATCACCAACAAGGGCGTCGAGACCATGGCGCGGGTCCGCCAGGACCGGGCGGCCGCGCTGGACCCCGAATTGGACCGGCTTTCTGCCGAAGACCGCCAGACGCTTGCCGACGCGGTCGACGTGCTGCACCGATTCCTGGCCGAAGCCGGCCCGACCCGACCGGTCCGCTAACGCCGGGCGCTGGGGATCGGCGCCATTGAAACCGCGCCGATCGCCGATCGATCTAACAACCGCAATTCGGCTGAGAAGTTTCCAGCTTGAGCGCCTTTTCGAATATGCTCAACAGCGGCATCGGCCCGAAGCGATCCTAGGCCTCCTGCGGCCCCCGCGGCTCGCCCACTGGGCTGCCGGTCTTCGGGGGAAGGACATCGTGGCGGATAGATTGGCGCTGGTCACCTCAATCGCCGCCCAACTGATGGCCACCACACCATCGACGGCCGCCGCGGTCAGTGAACGTGTGCTGCAGACGTTGGTGGAGCAACTCAACGTCGACGCCGGATTCCTACGCCACAACGACCACGAGATCAGGGCCTCGAAGCTGGTGGCCGAATGGCCGCCGCGCCCGGACGCCCCGGAGCCCGACCCTTTGGCGGTCGTATCCTTCACCACCGCTGATCCGGTCTTCACCACCTGTGCGCACGGCAAGCGGGTGGCGGTCATCCGGCCGGAGCCGGACGAGTCCGGCTATGTGCGCCAGATGTCGAGGGACCATTCCATCGAATCACTGTCAGTGGCCACCGCGCCGCTGATCTCCGGACCGGTGACCATCGGCATGCTGGGCCTGGTCAAGTTCCGCCGACCCAAGTGGCGCCCTGAAGAACTCAACACGATCGAGGCGATCGCGTCGCTGTTCGCGCAGTTGCAGGCCCGTGTCGCGGCCGAGGAGCGGCTGCGTTATCTGGCCGACCACGACGACCTGACCGGCCTGCACAATCGTCGCGCGCTGGTCGCGCACCTGTCCGAGCGCCTCGTCGCCGGCAACCCCGGCCCGGTCGGCGTCTTCTATATCGACCTTGACCGGCTCAAGCCGATCAACGACTACCTCGGTCACGCCGCCGGCGACTGGTTCATCCAGGACTTCGCCCGGCGGCTGCGTGCGTACGCCGGAAACCGGACCATGGCGGCCCGGATCGGCGGGGACGAATTCGTCGTCATCCCGGACTGGCCGATGTCGATGGCCAGCGCCGAGACGTTCGCCGACCGGCTGCAAGGCGCGCTGCGCGAGCGGGTGGAGATCCAGGGCCACACGGTCAACAGCACCGTCAGCGTAGGCGTGACGGTCGGTCTGCCCGGGGAAGACACCAGTGCCGGTCTGCTGCACCGCGCCGACGAGGCGGTCTTGGCCGCAAAACGTGGCGGCGGCAACCAGACCGTCAGCTCCACCGACGACATGTCCTTGAAGAGCTTGTTCCGCAAGGACATCGAACTGCACATGCAGGGCAAGATCGACGACGAGTCGTTGCTGCTGTACTACCAGCCCGAGGTCGATCTGTGGAGCGGCGCCATCGTCGCGGTGGAGGCGCTGGTGCGCTGGCGGCATCCCACCCGCGGGTTGCTGTTGCCGAGTTCGTTCATCAGCATCGCCGAGTCCGCCAACCTTGCCGATGATCTGGGCCGGTGGGTGATGCGCACGGCGTGCGCAGAATTCAGCCAATGGCAGACCAACGGCGTTCGGACCAATGCCACCCTGCGCGTCAATGTCTCGCCGGTCCAGTTGGCTGCCCGCGGTTTCGTCCAGAACGTGGTGGAAACCATCAACGAATTCGGCCTGCGGCCCGGTTCGCTCTGCCTGGAGATCACCGAGCGGGCGGTGGTGCAGAACATCGAGAACACCCGTCGAACCCTGGCCGAACTGCGCGAAGCCGGGGTGCAGATCGCCATCGACGACTTCGGGACGGGCTACGCCGTCTTGTCACACCTGAAGGACCTGCCGGTCGACACCCTGAAGATCGATACCGTGTTCGTGCGCGAATTGGGCGTCAATCCGGGCGATCTCGCAATTGTCCGAGCGATCATCGCTCTGGCCGAGGCCTTCGGCCTGCAGGTGGTGGCCGAAGGCGTGGAAACGTCCGCGGCCGCGCTCACCTTGATGCGGCACGGCTGTCACCGCGCGCAGGGATTCCTGTTCTCCCGCCCGGTGCCGGGGCCCGCCGCCGAAGCAATGCTGGCGTCACGCTGGATGGCGATGCCTTTCCTTGCCGACAGCCAGGCTTTGGTGATCTGACAAGAACATCGCCCGGTAGAAAGTGGCACGCAACCGCACCCCCGTCTGCCTGCCGGCGAGCGCTGCAGTCGGTGCGGTGCACCAATGCGGCTCGGCGAGCGGCGACACACGGCGATGCGGACCCCTCAAGGTGCCCCGGGCGAAGCTTCGGGAGGAACTCGCCGGCCTCGGCGCGCGCCGCAGCGCGCCCGATCCGTACAAACCAGCTCCTCGCATAACCGGAGATAGTACATACCTTTTGGATGGTGTTCAATCCATACAAGACTGTGGGTCATATCACGTCGGCTGCCTATGTATCGCGCGTGCCGCGGTCACTGCCCGGCGGGGCGAACCCTGCCCACGCCGTGCGCGGCGCCCGTCATAATCAGACACATGGAGCGACGGCGGAACGCGCAAACCCCTCTGGCACCGATGGACACTCTGCGGCAGCTGCCGGCCCTGGTCGCGCTCGAGCGGATCCCCGTTCCGGTGCTCGCGATCGCCGACGACGGCACCATCTTGTTCGCCAACAGCGGGTTCGCCGCCATGCTGGGCTACACCCAAGAAGAGGTGCTGGCCCTGGCGTTTCGGCAGATCTTCGGCCAGGTTCCGCCGGCCGAGGAATCGGCCCTGTCGGTGATGCATTCACTGGCCAATCTCGTTGTCTCCCTGGAACATCGGGACGGCTCGACGGTGCGTGCCCTGATGAGCAAGTCAGCGCTCGAACGTGCCGATGACCGGGTTGCGCTCGCCACGTTCCAAGACCTCACCGAGCAACTCTGGTTGGAGGAGCGCTAGCGCCGTCAGCGCTCGGCGGACGACGCGCCGTCACTGCCGTTCTGATAGCGCAGCGCGTCGCGCGCTAGGAACTGCCGGAAATACGGCAGTGAGTCGGCCACCACGATCGCCGGCAACAGCGTCTCCCACATCCGGGTCACCCGACCGATGCTGTCACCGGCGTAGTGAGTCAGCAGCCAAGTCCCGAGCATCGCCGAGGTGATCGACTCGGCAACTTGGCGGGCATCGAGTTCCTCGCACAGGTCGCCCTCGGCGATCGCGCGCGCGGTCTGGGCGGCGACCGCATCCGCCCATTCGCCGCCGACCTCAGCCCCCAATTCGCTGGATTCGGCGAGTGCGAAGACCAGATGACCCGCGGCCCGCGCCTCCTTGTCGACGGACAACAACTCCGTGACGGCGAACATGCCGTGGATCATCCCCTCCAGGGCGGGCGAGGACGGCTGGCACATGCTCCGGAACGTGGTCAAGACCGTGGCGAAACCGCCCTCGATGATCGCCGTCACCAACGAATCCATCGAGTCGAAGTGGTGGTACAGCGCTCCCTTGGTCACCCCGGCCCGCTCGATGATCGCGGTTCGCCCGGCAGCGACGTAACCGGCCTCGCCAAAGACGTCGATGGCCGCATCGAGCAGCTTGCGCCGAGTCGCCTCGGACCGGACCTGGCGCGCCATCAGCCGGCCTCCCCTTCGGGCACCGCCGACTTTGCCGCCGCCGTGGTCTTGACTGCCAAGGCAGTGCGCCGACGGACGAACTGAACGAAGTAGTCGATGCGATCGGCAGGCACCACACTGGGCAGCACAACCGACCAGACCCGCTCCAACTCACGCAGGAACTGTTCGGGCTCATCAAGATTGCCGGCCTGTCGCAAACCCAGGTACAGCGCCACCATCATCCGGGCCACATCCTGCGGATCGCGGTCGAGGACGTCGCCTTCGGTGATCGCCCGCCCGGTCACCACGCCCAACGCCTGAATCGCATTGTTGAGCACGGTGGCCTGCAGCCCCTCGGCGCCGCCGACCACCGGCAGCAGGTGCAGCATTGCTCGGGCACTGTCACTGGTGAGGTCTTCGACCGCCATGAGGTAGCCCACGTCAAGCAGCGTTTCCAAGCCGGAAAGCTTGCGGTCCACCAATGCCCGAATCGCTGTACCCGTCTTCGCGAGTTGTTCGTCGATGACGGCCAAGGCCAGAGCGTGCTTAGAGCGGAAATGGAAATACATCGCGCCCTTGGTCAATTCCGCTTCAGCCAGAATGTCGTCGAGGCCGACGTCGTGAAAGGGCCGCTGGGCGAACTGATGCGCAGCGGCACGGATGATCTGCTGGCGCGTCGCATCGGCGCGCCGGTCGGTCGACTCAGCCAACGCGTGATCTCAGCCTCGTCGCTGACCAGCAGTCGTACCACACCCGGGTTACGGTATCAGCCGAATGATGAAGTTGACTCATTTCTATACTTGAAATCGTCATTCACCTCTGATGACATTCTGAAAACGCCAATTCCGTGATGCCAGATTGTATTCGGTCTGCTTGGGACTGTCGCGTCGACGATCACCGTTGTCCGGCTAGTCGGCGGGTATCGCGAAGGCGACGAACTGGGTCACCTCGCGCGGTGAGAAGTTGTCGTCACTGACCAGCACCACGGTCTGCCGGCCATCGGACAGACGCGGGCCCAGCGTCAGCCCCTCGATGTTGTCCAGCGGGTCCAGCCCGGGTGTGGTGGACAGGTCGGCCACCAAAGTCTTGGCCATCGGAGTCACGGCTGCACCCGCCAGCGCCGGCATGCCGAGCACATCGGTGGCACCGGTGATCTCGGCGCGAAACAGACGCACCGTCGGACGGTCACTGAACGCACGCTCGATCACCAGGAACGCGGTGTCCGACAGGGCCACCAGATCGGTGAGGCCGTTGGTTCGGGCCGGTCCAGAGGTCTCCGCCGCAGGCTCCAGCGGGTAGGCGTACTGGGCGACCGGAGCGTCGGGGCTGGCGTCAGCGTCGAGACGGTAGGCGGTGATGCGTGTCAGCGCGCCGTGGTCGCGGTCCGGCAGCGGGCCATCGTCGTACCCGGGGCCCTCCATCGCGGCGAACAGCATTCGTCCGTCGGCGGTCACCGTCAGGCCCTCGAGGGTGGTGTTGCGGCGCGGCCCGGTGGGCTGCGCCGACATCGCCAGCTGCGGCGGCATGGCGAACTGGCCGAGGTAGCTGCCGTCCAGCCCGGCGGTACGCACCCACGGGTCGGCCAACACCGCACCACGTGGGCCGTCGGTGCGCCGCTCCCCCTCTGAGGACCAATACAACCGCTGCCGACCGGCATCGAACGCGATGCCTTCGGGGTCGGGCGGTATGACCGGCGGCGTCGCATCGAAGGCCTGCGGCGCAAACGGGCGCCCGCCGGAGTCCAACAGCGGGTTCATGGCAATGATCGCCACCCCGTCGACGCCGCGGTCGGACACCGAGAGCCGCACCGTGTAGAAGCGGGCCGGCCCGTGGGCCGAGCGGTCGTCGCTGATCACGTAGTAGCAGTCACGGCCGGGGTCGTAGCTGATCCCGGACAGCCCACCCACGACGGTGCCGGCAAACCTGGTGTTCGGCGCCAGTAGAGCTTGGCCGAGGTACTGCAGTCCGGCTGTCGCCGTGGGAGTCTGGCACGGCGCACAACCCGCCAGTGCAGCACCGCCGGTCAGCAGCACCCCGCACAGCGCCGGCAACCGGCTCCACTTCCCACGCACATCCGTAATCTAAACCCGGTTTACCGGCGGCCCCGCCTGGATACGGTGCATGAGGTGACCACTTCCGATGCCCTGCGCGACACCTTGGACGGCCGCTGGCGGACGGTGAAGAACCAGATCCGGGCCACTTTGTGCGATGAGAAATTTCGTCCCCACTACACACCGAACACGGCGATCGCCCGCGCCAAGGTCGCCGAACAACTCAGAATCATGGCCGGCTCCGGCGTGGCGGCGGACAGTTTCCGCAAGGAACACGGCGGCACCGGCGACGTCGGCGCCGCGATCACCATGATCGAGATGTTGGCCATGTCGGATCTGTCGCTGATGGTCAAGGCCGGGGTCCAATGGGGGCTCTTCGGCGGCGCAGTGGAGAACCTGGGCACCGAGCGCCACCACCGCGCCTACGTCGAGCAGATCATCGACCTGGACCTACTCGGGTGTTTTGCGATGACCGAGACCGGTCATGGCAGCGACGTGCAGTCGCTGGAGACCACCGCCACCTACGACTCGGCAACCCAAGAATTTGTGATCGACTCCGCTACGGGATCGGCACGCAAGGACTACATCGGCGGCGCCGCCGAAACCGCCACCGTTGCGGCGGTTTTCGCCCAGCTCACCACCGACGACGAAAACCACGGCGTGCATTGCTTCCTGGTGCCGATCCGCGACGCGCAGGGCAACGATCTGCCCGGCGTGACCACCTCGGACTGCCACTACAAGGGCGGTCTTCCCGGGGTGGACAACGGACGCATTGTCTTCGACCACGTCCGGGTGCCCCGGGAGAACCTACTGAATCGCTATGCCGATGTGGAGCCCGACGGCAGTTACCGGTCGTCGATCGAGAGCGATGGCCGGCGGTTCTTCACCATGATCGGCACCCTGATCCGGGGCCGGGTCTCGGTGGGCGGCAGCGCAGGCGCGGCCGCCCGAGTCGCCCTGGACATCGCCACCCGGTATGCGTTGCAGCGCAGGCAGTTCAGCGCCCCGAGCGACGACGGGGCGAAACACGAGGTGCTGATCATGGATTACCTGGTTCACCAGCGTCGCCTCTTCCCGCTGATTGCCCGCTCCTATGCGCTGCAGTTCGCTCAGAACGAGCTGGTGGGCCGCTGCCATGATCTGCAGACCGCCGACGAGCCCGGCGCCGAAGAGCAGCGCGAACTGGAGGCACGAGCGGCCGGGCTCAAAGCGGCCAACACCTGGCACGCCTCCCGGGCCATCCAGGAGGCGCGCGAGGCCTGCGGCGGCGCCGGCTACATGGCCGAGAACCGGCTGATCGCATTGCGCGCCGACATCGATGTATTCACCACCTTCGAGGGCGACAACCATGTGCTGACGCAATTGGTGGCCAAGCAGCTGCTGACCAGCTACGCCGATGACATCGCCGACATGAGCCCGGTCGGCTGGGTGCGGTTCGCGGCCGAGACTGTCGGGGATCGGGTGCTCAAACGCACTGCGGCCGAGACGATCATCCAGACCATCGTGGACGCCAGGCAGGACAGCGAGGAGGAGGGCAGCCTGTTCAACCGCGGCACCCAGGTGCACATGTTCGAAGACCGCGAGGAATACCTGCTGACCTCGGTGGCACGGCGGCTGAGGGCCAAGTCCCAGGAGATGAGCGACTTCGACGCCTTCAACGCGGTCCAGGACCACATGCTGCATGCGGCCACCGCACACATCGACCGAGTCGTGCTGGAGGCGTTCGTCGCAGGCATCGATTCCTGCCCCGATCCCGAGGCCCGCGAATTGCTGGAGCTGGTGTGCGACCTGTACGCGCTCAGCGTCATCGAGGACGACAAGGCCTGGTACATCGAGCACCGGTATCTGTCCACCGATCGGGCCAAGGCCGTCACCCGCGGCATCAATGACCGCTGCCAGAAGCTGCGCCCGCACGCGCAGACTCTGATCGACGGGTTCGGCATCCCCGAAGAATTGCGGTACGCCGAAATGCTGCATCCCGAACACTTGTCGGTACCGCCCGCCGGTGCGTCCACCGGGTAGCCGGCTTTAGGCTGTCTGGACCCCAGACCGAACAAAGGAGTACCTCTCATGGCGTGGTTCCTCGCCCTGAATGCCACCCCGACCAAGGGCGTGCAAGCGCCCACCTATGAGCTGCACGAAACCGCTGATCTCGAGCGGATCACCGAGGAGCTGGCCACCTTCGCGGCCACCGACCGGGCCGTGGCAGTTCCCGCCGTCTTCAACAACGGCCGCCAGATGGTCACCGTGTACGTGCGCCCGGCTGCCTGGGGCGCGTGGGCGATCTACGAGCTCAGCGAAGAAGAGCGCCGCGAGATGATGGCCAACAACCCGCTGGTCAACGCGCTCGCCCAGGCCCGTGCCGCCAAGCAGCAGGGGGCGCAGTCACAGCAAGTGCCTGGGATATTCGCACCGCAGCAGCCGCCTTCGCAGACGGGTCCGTCGGTAATTCCCCGGCTGGACTAACGCCGGTCTCAAACGTGGCTCCCCCGGGTGGACTCGAACCACCAACCCTCCGGTTAACAGCCGAATGCTCTGCCAATTGAGCTACAGGGGATTGCTGTCCTCGCGGACTTGCAAGACTCTAGCGCATACCGAAACCACCGCTGTGCAACGGGGGTCGCACCCGGCCCCCGTTGCACCGCGTGAGGCAGGATGGAAGCACTGCATCGACTGTTCTAAGGGGCCGCATTGATCGGGTATGTCGTGGTGATGGGGGTCGGCTACGTGATGGGCACCAAAGCCGGCCGCCGCCGCTACGAGCAGATTGTCGGCACGTATCACGCGGTGACGAGCAGCCCGGTCGCCAAGGCGCTGATCGACAAGGGACGGCGCAGCATCGCCGACCGAATCCATCCCGATTCGACGATGGTGACGCTGACCGAACTCGAGGACGGTACGTCGATCGTCACGCCGGTCGAGCCCGAAGACGACCGCTAGAACACTGCAGCGGCAGCGGGATCTGTTGTCCCCGGCGCGTGCATGAAGTCGATTACCTCTCACGTCATGGTGGAGGCCTCGCGCCTGGGGAAGACTTGCCCGCGTGACGACGACCCGAATGCCTGCCCCGGTCCCGTTCGGTGCGATGCTGCGGCAATGGCGCACGCATCGGCGGGTCAGTCAGCTCGACCTGTCCAACGAAGCCGCCATCTCGACCCGCCATCTCAGCTTCGTCGAGACCGGGCGTTCCCAACCGAGCCGGGACATGGTGCTTCGCATTGCCGAGCACCTCGACGTCCCGCTGCGGGACCGCAACCGACTGCTGCTGGCCGCCGGCTTCGCCCCGATCTACCCCGAACACGGCCTGACCGCACCGGAGATGGCTTCGGCCCGGGCAGCGATACGCGAAGTGCTCGCCGCCCATGAGCCCTACCCTGCGCTGGCGGTGGACCGGACGTGGAATGTGCTCGACGCCAACGCCGCGGTCGGCGTGCTCACACAGGTCGTCTCCCCGGCTCTGCTGGCCGAGCAGCCGCTCAACGCACTGCGCCTGACCCTGCACCCCGATGGCATGGCACCGCACATCGGCAATCTCTCCCAGTGGCGCGCCTTCGTGCTCGGCGGCCTGCGCCGCAGCGCCATGGCACGCGCCGACGACGAGATGCTCGCACTGCACGACGAGCTGGCCGCCTACCCGCACGACGATCCCGGCGACCCGCTTACGCCACCCCCGCCGAGCACCGTCTACGTACCGCTCCTGCTGCGGGTCGGCGAGACTGAGCTGTCCTTCCTCGCCATGATCGCGACGTTCGGCACCGCCGTGGACATCACCTTGTCCGAACTCGCCATCGAGTCGTTCTTGCCCGCCGACGCCGCCACTGCCGCGTACCTGGGCGCCCCGCGACCACTACCTGAGACGTAATCGACACCCGCGGCCTGCTCGGTGATTGTGGGAGATGCCCAGGCCGGAAGGGTCCGGCCAGTCAACTCAAGGAGGCACACCATGAGAGCGTTCGAGGACTTGGCACAGCGCTACATCGAGGCGTGGAATGAGAGCGACCCGACCGTCCGCCGCGCAGCCGTGGACGCATTGTTCAGCGCCGACGCCAGCTTCGTCGACCCGCTGGCGGTGGCCGAGGGCCCCGAGGCGATCGACGCCACCATTGCCGCTGTACAAGAACAGTTCCCAGGGTTCGAGTTCCGCCTGGTCGGCCCGGTCGACGCGCACCATGACCAAGCCCGGTTCCGTTGGGAACTCGGCCCGGCTAACCAGGAAGCGCCGATCGTCGGGTTCGACGTGGTCCTGACCGACGGGACTGGCCGCATCCACAAGGTGCTGGGATTCTTCGACAAGGTCCCCGCTGCCGCCTAGCGATCCCCCGCCGCGCGTACGGAGACGGCCGGTCAACGGTCGGCTCCGCACGCACGGCGGGTCAGGTAGTCAGGCGGTGCCGATCACGCCTGACCCGCTGCACCCGACCTCCGGCCGGGCTTGCGATCAGGCGGTCAGATCGTCGCCGCTGGCCTGCTCCAACAGGCTGCGGCGGTAGGTCTCCATGGCCACCAGATCGCCGAAGAGCGCGTGGTATTCGTCGCTGTTCTCCACCGGTGACATGCGCTGCAGTTTGGATTTGACCTCGGCGATCTGTCGGCCCACCCACACCTCTTGGAGGCGGGCCAGCACGCCGCCGATATACCGCGGCAGCTTGTCTTCGTCGACGCGGATCGCCTCCACACTCAATTCGTGGATCAGCGCGGTGGTCAGTGACGAGGGCGTCTGCTCGCGCACCGTCTCGATCCACTGCGCGCCGCCGGCGCCGGCCACCCCGGCCGTCCCCCCTGCCGTATCGATCGCCGAGCGCACCGCGGCATAACCGGGGTGGGTGAAGCTCTCCACCGTCAGGGTGTCAAATACCGGCCCGGCCAACGCCGGGTACTGCAGAGCCGCTTTGAGCGCCTCACGCTGCGGCCACAGCGTCGGATCGGTCGGGTTCGGTCGGGCGACCGCCGGCTGTTCGGCAGGGCTGGCGGCCGCACGAGATGCCTGACGGTCCCGGGCCGGTCCGCTGTCCCTGGTATCGCCCTTGGCTCCCTTGGTCTCGTTCTTGGCCTGCGCGCGCACCCGGCCGATCACCTGCGCGACGTCGTCCCAGCCGACCCAGCCGGCCAACTGGCGCGCGTATTCGTCGCGCAGCGTCGAGTCCTTGATCGCAGCGACCATCGGCACGCAACGGCGCAGCGCAGCGACCCGGCCCTCGGCCGTCTCCAGGTCCATCTCGGTGAGGGCGGTGCGCACCGCAAACTCGAACAGCGGGGTACGGCGTGCCACCAGATCGCGCAACGCCTCGTCGCCGTGCGCCAGGCGCAGATCGCACGGATCCATGCCATCGGCAGCGACCGCGACGAATGACTGTCCGGCCAGCTGCTGCTCACCCTCGAGCGCCTTGACCGCGGCGGCACGGCCCGCCGCGTCGCCGTCAAAGACGTAGATCAGTTCACCCCGAAAGAACTTGTCGTCCATCATCAGTCGGCGCAGCATCGCCAGGTGCTCATCGCCGAAGGCCGTACCGCACGAGGCGACCGCGGTGGTGACGCCCGCCAGATGCATCGCCATCACATCGGTGTAGCCCTCGACGACGATCGCCTGGTGTCCGCGGGCGATGTCACGTTTAGCCAGGTCGAGGCCGAACAGCACGTTGGACTTCTTGTAGAGCGTGGTTTCGGGGGTGTTGACGTACTTGGCCTCCATCGGGTCGTCGTCGAACAGCCGACGGGCGCCGAACCCGATCACCTCCCCCGCCGACGAACGGATCGGCCACAGCAACCGGCGGTGGAATCGGTCCATCGGACCGCGGCGTCCCTCCCGGGACAGGCCCGCGGCCTCCAATTCCTTGAACTCGAAGCCCTTGCGCAGCAGATGTTTGGTCAGGCCGTCCCACCCCGACGGGGCGAAACCGCAACCGAACCGCTCGGCGGCGGCGGCATCAAAGTTTCGCTCGGTGAGATATTTTCGCGCCGGCGCGGCCTCGGGGGTACTCAGTGCCGCGGCATAGAACTCGGCAGCCGCCGCATTGGCGGCGATCAGCCGGCTACGGCCGCCGCGCTCGCGCTGGATGTTGGTGGCCGACGCGCCGGTGTAGGTGATGGTGTGGCCGACCCGGTCAGCGAGCAGCTCGACCGCCTCGACGAAGCTGGCGTGCTCGATCTTCTGCACGAAGGCGTAGACGTCGCCGCCTTCCCCACAACCGAAGCAGTGGAAGAGGCCGTGGTTGGGCCGGACGTGGAAGGACGGTGACTTCTCGTTGTGGAACGGGCACAGACCCTTCAGCGAGTCCGCGCCGGCGCGCCTGAGCTGCACGTAGTCGCCGACGACGTCCTCGATCTGGACACGTTCGCGGATGGCGGCGATGTCGCGATCGGAGATACGGCCTGGCACTGGGTCAGTCTAGAGCGCGCCGTCTGCCTAGCCCCCTGATGCCGGCACTGCCCATGCTTTAATGACGGGTCAACTGCTGCGTCAGGGGCGTGAATGAACTCGAAACGGGTCTGGTTGCTGACCCTTGTCGCCGTCGCCGTGCTCACCGCGGCCGCGGTGACAACCTGGCTGGTGCTGCCCGACCGGTCGCGTAGTGCGGCCGGCGTCACCGGCGAAACCGTTAAGCAGGTGCTGCTCAACGGCACCGAGCTGACCGCGATGCTGGATCAGCCCTTCACGACTGTCACCGGCCCGCCGTCCTACGGTGGCCTGGAAGCCATGGACGACTCGGCAACCCCCGGCGACTGCGTCGGAGTCCTCGACGTCGCGCAGCGCAGCGTATACGCATCCGCCCCGGTCCAGAGCTACGCGCGTGAGACCTGGATCGACCCCGAGCCCGCCCGCGACGGCTTCAAGCCGCTCGACACCCGGGTGATGTTCGTCAAGGAGGCCGTGGTCGCCCTGCCCACCGCCGCGGACGCCCAGCAGCTGTTCGAGAAGTTCACCGAGCAGTGGAAGCACTGCGACGGGCAACCGGTCAACGCAGCCGACCCGGACACTGCCGGATCACCGCACCTTCCCGGTACCGAAATGCACATCACCGACGTGCGGGTCACCGACGATGTCCTGGCCGCATCGATCGTGCTCGACAAGAGCCCTAAGGCGCCGGACACCCGCGCCATCGGGCTGCAGGACAACTGCATCGTCGGAGTCCTGATCGCCTTCACCGGAACCGAGAACGCCAGTGGTTCCGGTGACCCGCAGACCAGCAGCACCGATGTCGTGCGGGCGATGATGGGCAAGGTCGCCAAGCTCAGCTGAGTTCGCCCACTACCCCGCGACGAGACGTTCCAGCCGCCCCTCGGTGCACGACGCGATCTGGTCGACGATCACCCGCAGCCGCGCGTTGTCGTCGGCCGCGGCGTTGAACGCGGGAACGAAGATCGGGTCCAGGCTCTCCGGTGCCGTGGCGAGCAACCGGTGCGCGACCTCGTGCACCTGCTCACGCTGGGCGGCCTGAATCCTGCGGTGCTGGTCCGACGATATGATGAACTGCACCGCAAGGGTTTTCAGCACAGCCACTTCGGCTCGCACCAGTTCAGGCACTTCGAGGTCTGCCTGGTACCGGGTCAGCGGCCCGGGGCCGGCGGCATCGTGGGTGGCGGTGATCGCCGCCGAGGCGAAGCGTCCGACCAGTTCGCTGGTCAACCGTTTGAGTGCCACCGACGCCGACAGCGTCGCGTCGTAATCACCCACCGCAGCCACCACCGGCAATTCGGTGAGCCGGCGAGCCGCCGCGGCCAGATCGTGCACCCCACGCGGGTCACCCAGACGCGTCAGCTCGGCCACGGTCGATGCATCTGCGAGCACCCGCAGGTCGATCCGGCCGGAAATGACGCCGTCTTCAACGTCATGCACCGAGTAGGCGACATCGTCGGCCCAGTCCATGATCTGCGACTCCAGACAGACGCGACCCTCCGGCGCGCCCCGGCGCATCCAGTCAGCGGCATCCCGGTCGTCGTCGTAAAAGCTGAACTTGGTCCGTATCGAGCCGTCCGCCGCGCGACGGAACCACGGATATTTGGTGACCGCATCCAGCGTCGCCCTGCTCAGATTCAGGCCCGCACTTGCACCGTCTGGCCCCAGAACCTTGGGCTCCAAACTGGTCAGGATGCGGAAGTTCTGCGCGTTTCCCTCGAATCCGCCACAGCTCGAAGCGATTTCGTTGAGCGCCTGCTCACCGTTGTGCCCGTAGGGCGGGTGACCGATGTCGTGAGCCAGCCCAGCCAGGTCCACCAGGTCAGGGTCGCAGCCTAATCCGATCGCCATCCCCCGCCCGATCTGCGCGACCTCTAGCGAGTGGGTCAGCCGGGTGCGCGGGGTGTCCCCGTCTCGAGGGCCTACGACCTGAGTCTTATCGGCCAGCCGGCGCAGCGCAGCACTGTGCAGCACCCTGGCCCGGTCGCGGGCAAAGTCGGTGCGGTGCTGGCCGCCGGTTCCGGGCAGGCCGGCGGTTTTCGACGGCTCCGCCACGATGCGTTCGCGGTCGTGCGCGTCGTAGCTGTCGCAGAAGTTTGTGGCCACTGCCGCCAGTCTATTTTGACGAGACCGGAGACCACGACACGGCGGGCCGAAGTTCGGCGCCGACCGTGCGAAACCGAGTGGGCCGGTCGCAGAATTCCGTCGGTCACCCCCGATCGCATATAGATTTACCGACATGCGCATCCCCCGCCTGGCCGGCGCCGCCCTGGCGTTTCTCCTCGCAGTGCTGCTGGTAGCTCCCAGCGCTGCGGCGCAGCCTCCGATGCATCTGCCCACGTTGATCACCGACAGCGCCGGGGCGCTCTCGCAATCCGAGCGCGCCGGGGTGCAGAACGCGATCGACAAGCTCTACGCCGACCGGCACATCCGACTGTGGGTGGTCTACGTCGACGTGTTCTCCGGGCAGACCGCTGAGGACTGGGGACGCAGCACGGTGCGGCTCAGCGATCTTGGCAGCAACGACGCCTTGCTCGCCGTGGCCACCGCCGACCGCAGCTACGCCTTCCTGGTTTCCAACGGCATCTCCGAGATCAGCTCGAGCAAGGTCGACGCGTTGCGGCGCAACCAGATCGAACCGGCCCTGCACCGCAGCGACTGGGCCGGTGCGGCCTCCGCTGCCGCCACCGGCCTCGATGCCGCCGCCGCACCCACCGAGGTGAGCTGGGCGCCGATCCTGATCGCCCTGGCCGCGGTGGCGGCCGCCGGCCTGGTGTTGCTGCTGGTGGTCCGTCACCTGCGGCGCCGGCGCCGCGCCGCGGCACTGACGGCGGCCCGGCGGGTCGACCCCACCGACCCCAACGCGCTGTCCGAGGTGCCGGTGTTCGCGCTGGACGCCTTGTCGCGAGAGAAAGTCGTCGAGGTCGACAACGCGGTGCGCACCAGCGCCAACGAATTGGAGCTGGCCCTCGAAGAATTCGGCCAGGAGCGCGTGCGCCCCTTCGCGCAGGCCGTCTCCTCCGCCAAGTTCGCTATGGAGCACGCCTTCACCGTGCGCCAGCAGCTCGACGACGACATCCCCGAGACACCGGCGCAACAGCGCGACTTGCTGACCGGGGTGATCGTCACCGCCTCGAAGGCCGACCGCGAACTGGAGACCCAGCGCACCGCGTTTGAGCAGTTGCGTGACCTGGTGCTCAACGCCGGCGACCGCCTCGACACACTGACCCAGCAACTGGTCGAGCTGACCGGGCGCATACCGGCCTCCGAGCAGCACCTGGTCGAACTGCACACCGAGTTCGACGCCACCGCGCTCAGTACGGTGTCCGGCAACGTCAAGACCGCACAGGACCGGGCCGCCTTCGCCGAACGCAACATCACCCGGGCCCGCAGCCTGGCCGATCATCCGGTGACCGGCGGACAGAGCGAGCTGGTGGATGCGGTGCGGGCCGCCGAGTCGGCGCTGGGCCAGGGCCGGTCCCTGCTCGACGCGGTCGACAATGCCGCAAGCGACATCCGTCACGCCGTCGCCACGCTGCCCGAGACCATCGCCGACGCCGAGGCCAGCATCGCCCAAGCCACCGCACTGCTGCAGGGCGGGGCGGGCACGCATAAGTCCGAGCTGTTCGCTGTTCGCGATGTCGTAGTCAAGGCCGTGGCCAACGCCCGCACCTCCGGAGATCCCCTGGGGGCCTTCACCGCGCTGATCAAGGCCGACGCCGACCTGGACCAGCTGCTGGACACCGTGGCCGAGGAACGCGCGGCCGCTGAGCGGTTGGCCCGCACGCTCGAGCAGGCCCTTTTCACCGCGTCGTCGCGCATCCGCGCGGTGTCCGATTACATCGACACCCGTCGCGGCAGCGTCGGCCCAGAGGCGCGCACCCGGCTGGCCGAGGCACGCCGGCGCCTCGACGCCGCCCACGACAAGCGCACCACCGATGTCGCGGGCGCCATCACCCAGGCCAACGGCGCGGCCACCCTGGCCGCCGCGGCGCAGTCGCTGGCCAAAGCCGACGTACAGGACGCGCAGCGCGCCTACTACGGGCGTTACGGCAACGACCCCCGCGGCGGCAACGACACCGGCGCCATGCTGGGCGGCATCATCATCGGCAACATCCTCTCCGGTGGGGGCGGCGGCTTCAGCGGCGGCGGCGGCTTCGGCGGTGGCGGAGGGGAGGTTGGAGTCCGACCTCCTTCGGCGGCTCGTCTTCGGGCGGGGGCTTCTTCGGCGGCGGCGGCCGCTTCTAGCCCCCATGTTCGGACCTGTCGATGTCGCGTTGGCGGCGGCCCCGGTGGCGTGCGGGTATGCGCTGTGGGTCCGCCGGCACACCTGGGGTTCGCGCTGGGACACCAACCCGTCGCGCATCCTGGTCCTCATCGGCTGCGCGGGACTGCTCATGTCCCCGTTGGGGCCGATGCATTTCGACCCGCTCGTCCACCGGGTGTCCGGGTTGTGGAACGTCGCGGGCCTGCTCGCCGTGCTCTGCATGTTCGGCGCGGTCGCGGCCATGTTCGAGCATCTGGCGACGCGGTTGACCGACCAGGACCAAGCCCGGTTGCTGGGGCGTCGCCATGTCACGACGCCGCTGAAACTCGGTCTGCCGCTGATGGTCGTCGTGTTCTGCCTCGCCGATCGAGGGCATCCCGAGTACCTGGATGTCTTCGCACCCCGCGGCGCGTGGTTCGCGGCGTACTGGGCGCTGGTCGCCGCGCTGGCGCTGCATCTGTTCGGGCTCACCGGCCGGATATTGCTGGCCCTGCGCCACGATCCGCGTTCGACGGTTTCCGCGCAGTACTACCTGGTGTGGGTTGTCTTCAAAATCGCAGCGATCATCGCGCAGTTGACCAGCGTGCTGCTGGGCAGTGCGGTCACGCTGCCCACCTGGATCTGCGCGGGGGTGAGCACCGCCGCGTTCATCTACGCATCCGTGCTGTCTTGGCGCGCCCGAATCGACTGGTTCAAGCCGGTCCGGCCGCCAGCCCCCGAAATCGCCGGGGACTGACGTCGCCTCAGCAGCCCTTGAGGCGCACCGCCAGGTAGTCCGAGACCGCGTCGATGGCCACCCGCTCCTGAGACATGGTGTCGCGCTCGCGCACCGTGACGGCGTGGTCTTCGAGCGTGTCGAAGTCGACGGTGATGCAGAACGGGGTGCCGATCTCGTCCTGGCGCCGGTAGCGCCGGCCGACCGCGCCGGCGTCGTCGAACTCCACGTTCCAGGACTTGCGCAGCTCGGCGGCCAGGTCCCGGGCCTTCGGCGACAGGTCGGCGTTGCGGCTCAGCGGCAGCACGGCGGCCTTGACCGGCGCGAGCCGCGGGTCGAGCCGCAGGACGGTGCGCTTGTCCACCCCGCCCTTGGCGTTGGGGGCCTCGTCCTCGTGGTACGAGTCGACCAGGAACGCCATCAGCGAGCGGGTCAGGCCGGCTGCCGGTTCGATCACGTACGGCACGTAGCGGGTGTCGGACGCCTGGTCGTAGAACGACAGGTCCACACCGGAATGCTCGGAGTGCGTGGTCAGATCGAAGTTGGTGCGGTTGGCGATGCCTTCCAGCTCACCCCACGGGTTGCCGGTGAAACCGAACTTGTACTCGATGTCGGTGGTGCCGGCGGAGTAGTGCGACAGCTTCTCGAGCGGGTGTTCGTAGAGGCGCAGGTTCTCAGGCTTGATGCCCAGGTCGATGTACCACTGCAGGCGCGCGTCGATCCAGTACTGGTGCCACTCCTTGGCCGTGGACGGCTCGACGAAGAATTCCATCTCCATCTGCTCGAACTCACGGGTCCGGAAGATGAAGTTGCCGGGGGTGATCTCGTTGCGGAAGCTCTTGCCGATCTGGCCGATTCCGAATGGCGGCTTGCGACGTGCCGTGGTCACCACGTTGGCGAAGTTGACGAAGATGCCCTGTGCCGTTTCGGGGCGCAGGTAGTGCAGGCCCTCTTCGGACTCGATCGGGCCCAGATAGGTCTTGAGCATCATGTTGAAGTCACGGGGCTCGGTCCACTCGCCCTTGGTACCGCAGTCCGGGCAGGAGATCTCGCTCATCGGCACGTCATCGGGGTTGCCACCCTTTTTGAGTGCCACCGCTTCCTGCATGTGGTCCTGCCGGTGCCGCTTGTGGCAGTTGAGGCACTCCACCAGCGGGTCGTTGAACACCGCGACGTGACCGGAGGCCACCCACACCTGACGCGGCAGGATGATCGCGCTGTCCAAGCCGACGACGTCGTCGCGGGACGTCACCACGGAACGCCACCACTGGCGCTTGATGTTCTCCTTGAGCTCCACCCCGAGTGGGCCGTAATCCCACGCCGACTTTGTGCCGCCGTAGATTTCGCCCGACTGGAAGACCAGGCCGCGTCGCTTGGCCAGGTTGGCAACGGTGTCGATGATGGACGCCACGAGGGGGTGCACTCCTGTCTTGACGGGACCGCGCCGGCAACGCCGACACGCAAAACATCAGTCATCGTATCGATACCACCGACGTTCTTTGACATGCGTCATCACGCATGGAACAGTGGAAGCCAGCTGAAAACGATTTCCAACACGTGCGGAGGTGATGCTGTGTCCTCCTCAGCGTCTGGTCTGGTGGCCGACGGCCACCAACACACCGGTCCCGCTTTCCCCGCGACACCGCCGCGGGAGATCCTCGACGCCGCCGGGGAATTGCTGCGGGCGCTGGCCGCTCCGGTGCGCATCGCGATCGTGCTGCAACTGCAGGAGTCGCACCGCTGCGTGCACGAACTGGTCGACGCGCTCGGAGTCCCACAGCCCCTGGTCAGCCAGCATCTGAAGATCCTCAAGGCCGCCGGGGTGGTCGCCGGAGAACGTTCCGGCCGCGAAGTGCTCTACCGGCTGGCCGATCATCACTTGGCGCACATCGCCATCGACGCAGTGGCCCATGCCGGTGAGGACCGTTGACCGCCCCCGGCGTGCGCTCCACCCGGCAGCGGGCGGCGATCTCGGCGTTGCTGGAGACCGTCGAGGACTTCCGGTCGGCCCAGGAGCTACACGACGCGCTGCGTGAGCGCGGCGAGAACATCGGACTGACCACCGTCTATCGCACCTTGCAGGCGATGGCCACGGCCGGCCAGGTCGACACGCTGCGATCCGACACCGGCGAATCGGTATACCGGCGCTGCTCGGAGCATCACCACCACCACCTGGTGTGTCGGGACTGCGGAGCCACCGTCGAGGTGGGCGACCGCGAAGTCGAGGAGTGGGCGGCGCGCATCGCCGCCGAGCACGACTACTCCGACGTCGGGCACACCATCGAGATCTTCGGTACCTGCGCCGACTGCCGGAAGTGATCCCCGCACGCCTCAGGCGTTGAGTACGTCCCGGATGTCGACGCCTTTGGTCAGCACCAACAGGACGAGCGTGCACAGCGCGTCGTCGGTCAGGCCCGATCCGGGAAAGTTGTAGCGCAGCAGCACATCTGCGGACTCGGCATCCTTCTCGACCAGGGTGACCGTCCCGAGCTGACTGAGCGCCGCCTGCTCCGCCGCGCGCTTACGCAGCTTCTTGGTCAGCGGCAGATCCCACGCCAAGATCTGGGTGAGCGACACCAACTCGAGGCCTTCGGTGATCGCCACCACCCGCACCGACGCGAGTGTGCCGTCATGGCGGACGGTCAGCGCACCGTCTGGCTCGGCATCAACGGCCAGCACCTCGGCGAGCACCGTGGCGAGGCGGTCGGCCAGGGCCGTCATCACGCCGTTCCGAACCTGCGCTGCCGCGAGGCGTACTGCTCGCACGCCTCCCACAGGTCGCGGCGGTCGTAGTCCGGCCACAGCTTCTCTTGGAAGATGTACTCGGCGTAAGCCGCCTGCCACAGCATGAAGTTCGACGACCGCTGCTCCCCCGAGGTACGGATCAGCAGGTCCACATCGGGCATGTCGGGCCGGTGCAGGTGCCGCGCGATGGTGGCCTCGTTGATCCGGCTCGGGTTCAGCTTGCCCGCCACCGCCTCTTCGGCGATGGCCTGGGCGGCTTCGGCGATCTCGGTGCGCCCACCGTAGTTGACGCAGTAGTTGATGGTGATGACGTCGTTGCCGACGGTCATGGCTTCGGCGATCTCGAATTCTTTGATCACGCTGCGCCACATCTTCGGCCGCGAACCCACCCAGCGCATCCGCACGCCCATCGCGTTGAGATTCTCCCGGCGCCGGCGCACCACCTCGCGGTTGAAGCCCATCAGGAAGCGGACCTCTTCAGCGGAACGCTTCCAGTTCTCGGTGGAGAACGCGTACACCGTCAGCCATTTGATGCCGAGTTCGATGGCACCGCAGGTGATATCGATGAGCACTGCCTCGCCCATCTTGTGCCCCTCGGTGCGACCCAACCCGCGCTGGGTCGCCCAGCGGCCGTTGCCGTCCATGACGACGGCAACGTGGTTGGGCAGCGCATCGGCGGGGATCTGAGGGGCGACAGCCTTGGAGGTGTGCTGTGGGGGGCGACACGGCCCCCCGCCCGGCGGCGACGGCAGCTGCGGAAACACCACCGGCCAGGTGGACTTGTCCGGGAACACCGGATAGTCCTCGGGTGCCGCGGGCAGTTGTGGGAAGGCAGGCTTCCGATTGGCCCGATTCAACACCATGCGCCCTATCCTGCCCGACCGGGCCGGCGCCGCCTGCGGCGACCATGCGGTCGCCGCGGCGGCTTACCGGCCATACCGACGATCAGGAACCGGCACTCAGATCGATCGCGACGAAGTCCAGGCGCCACAGCGACTGGAACAGCTTGCGACCGAACTTCTCCAGGTCCGCCGCACTGCCGCGCGCCGGGCCGCCGGCCTGCGCCAGGTCCGCGGCGATCTGACGAATGCTGCGACGACCGTCGATGCTCTGAACGAACGGCAGCTGCGCCGGGTTCAGCGGCATACGCCAGCCCGAACGGAAGATCTCGTTGCCGTTCAAGCCACACTTGAAGCGGAACAGCGGCACGTAGTCGAGGCTCTCGGGCGTCGAGAAGTCGATCTGGTAGCTGCTCTTGGGCCGCTCGGGCCGCGTGGCGATGAAGAAGTGCCGCGCGTTGAGGGTGTGGATGCGCTCCATCACCGACCAGATCTTCTCCTCCGGCAAGGCATTCACCTTGTCGTAGAAGCCGGCCGACGGCACCGCCACGTCGTGGGCGTAGTACGGCGCCTTGAGCAGCCAGCCCTGGAAGTCCAGGCCGGCCGAGTTGGCCAGATCGATGCAGCCGTCGACGTCGTAGCTCTTCGCCCGACCGTGCAAGAACGTGTCCACCAGACCCGAGTCCGAGGCCAGGTCGCCGGCGATCTTGAGGTACGGCTGGACCGGGTGGTCCTGCGACAGTAGGCGGATGGCCTGGCGGACGGTCTGAATCGACTCGTCGTTCTGCTCCAACCCCAGGTCCTGGAAGACCGTCTCCAGGATTTCGATGCCGATGCGGCCGTAGCGCGCGTAGAGCATGATGCCGGCGACGCCGTCGGGCCGCAGGCGCTCTGCGATCGCCTTCATGCCCACCTTCGGGTCGGCCATGTGGTGCAGCACGCCCGTCGAGATCGCCAGGTCGAAGTCACGGCCGAGCGTGGACAGCTCCTCGATCGGCAGCTGGTGCAGCTCCAGGTTCCACAGCCCGTGCTTGTCCTTGAGGTACTGCTGGTGCCCCAACGACGACGCACTGATGTCGACGGCCACCACCCGCGCCTGCGGGTTGTTGTAGGCGAAGACCGCCGCCTGGTTGGTGCCGCACCCCGCGATCAGGATGTCGAGGTCAGGGCGGTACTCACGATCCGGCCACAGCACCCGGTGCGCGTGGCTCGGGTCGAACCACTCCCAGTTGTTGGCCGACCATGCCTGCAGGTCGTTGATGGGCGGCGGGTAGGTCCACCGCTCGTACTGCCGGGAGACGACGTCTGCACGTGGATTCTCGGTCACTTCTTTGTGGCTCCTTGTCGAATTGCCCCCCGCTGGATCGGATCAGACTTTAGCGGGAGCAGTTTTGGCCGGTGCGGCGTGGCTCACATCGGAGCACGCCGCCCGGTGGGTGGAACGGTTGTGTCGAGCCGGCTCAGTGAGCGTGGCCAGGCTGCCCGGGCTGCCCGGGCTGGCCCGGCTGGCCCGGTGTTCCACCGGGTCCGGCCGCTCCGCCGGCGCCGCCGGCACCGCCCAGGCCGGGTTGGCCACCTGCACCACCGGCACCACCGGCACCGCCGTTCCCGCCGCGGCCTCCTACGCCGCCTTGGCCACCGGCACCACCCTTGCCGCCCTGGCCGCCCTTGCCGCCTTGGCCACCTTTACCGCCCTGGCCGCCCTGACCGCCCAGGCCACCGGCGCCGGGGGCACCGTCAGCTCCGGGGGCGCCGTCAGCTCCGTTGGCACCGTCAGCGCCATCGGCACCGTCAGCGCCGGGGCCGTTCGACGGCACCGGCGCCGTAATCCCGGCAACCGGACCGGGTTCGGAGGCCCGCGCGCAGGAAGCCACTGCCGGGATCATTCCCACGACGAGTAGCGCTCCGGCCGCCACACCGATACCGGCTCCGTAGCCCGGTGTCGTCCTGTGCGCCCAGCGCCCCCACCCGGTGTCGTGAAACATTCGGCCTGCCTTCCTGATTGAACCTAGGGATCGTGAAGTCGCATCAGCCTACCGCCGACACCCGCCTCGTCCACCGAAACAGACACAATCCCCAGGTCGGTGCGGCGGATCAGCCGTCGCTGCCGGTGGCCTGGGGTTGAACCTGCGCCTCAGCCCCGACGTCGCGCCCGGCCGGCCGCTGCTGAACCCGCTCCACCAACGGCAGTGTCCGCAGCCGTCGCTCCAGGTGCCACTGCAGATGTGCGGCCACCAATCCGCTGGCATGGCTGCGATGCGCCGCCGTGGAAACCTCAGCGGTCTCCCAGTCGCCGTCGTGCAATGCCGCCATCAGATCCAGCACACCCATCGGCGGGGTGGTTGACCCAGCCGGGCGGCAGTGCCCGCAGACGCTGCCGCCGGCCGCGACATGAAATGCCCGATGCGGACCGGGGGTGGCGCAACGAGCGCACTCGGTCAGTGCCGGCGCCCACCCGGCCACCGACATGGCACGCAGCAGATAGGCGTCCAGTACCAGTTCACGGGCGCGCTGACCGTCGGCCACCGCGCGCAGCGCCCCAACGGTGAGCCGGTGCAACGCCGTCGCCGGGGCTCGCTCGGCACCGGCCAGGCGTTCCGCGGTCTCCAATATGACGCAGGCGCAGGTGTAGCGGCCGTAGTCGCTGACGATGTCGGAGGCGAACGCGTCCACCGACACCACCTGAGTGACGATGTCGAGATTGCGGCCGGGGTGCAGCTGAACGTCGATGTGGGCGAACGGCTCCAGCCGGGCACCGAACTTGCTGCGGGTACGACGCACCCCCTTGGCCACCGCGCGGACCAGCCCGTGGTCGCGGGTGAGCAAAGTGACGATCCGGTCGGCTTCGCCGAGCTTGTGCTGGCGCAGCACCACCGCCCGGTCCCGGTACAGCCGCATCGGACCAGTTTCGCATCGCGAGGCGGTGTTTCGACGACACCCACCGGTACGGCACGCCGATACTCTCATCACCGATGACCCACCCGCCCGCGCCGTCCGGCACCCGCTTCCCCACCCTCACCGAGCAGCTCTACCAGCTGGCCAGCGGCGAGGCGACCTCTGTCGACCTGGTGCGTCGGGCGCTACACGCTATCGACGCCAGCCAGTCCACCCTGAACGCCTTCCGGGTGGTGTTCACCGAGTCGGCGCTGGTCAGCGCCGCTGAAGCCGACCGGCGTCGGGCCGCGGGGCACCGCGCCCCACTACTGGGCATCCCGATCGCGGTCAAAGACGACACCGACATCGCGGGGGTGGTCACCGCGTTCGGCGCCGCCGGCTACGTCGAGCCCGCCGGCCACGACGCCGAGGTGGTGCGCCGCCTGCGGGCCGCCGGCGCGGTGATCGTCGGCAAAACCAATACCTGCGAGTTGGGCCAGTGGCCGTTCACCAGCGGCCCCGGGTTCGGCCACACCCGCAATCCCTGGTCGCGCCGGCATACCCCAGGCGGCTCGTCGGGAGGCAGCGCCGCCGCGGTGGCCGCGGGCCTGGTCGCCGCCGCCATCGGATCCGATGGCGCCGGTAGCGTGCGCATCCCCGCCGCGTGGACGCATCTGGTCGGCATCAAGCCCCAGCGCGGCCGCATCTCCACCTGGCCGCTGCCGGAGGCGTTCAACGGGCTCACCGTCAACGGAGTACTGGCCCGCACCGTCGAGGACGCCGCGCTGGTGTTGGACGCGGTCTCCGGCAACGCCGAAGGGGACCTGCACAAACCGCCGCCGATGAAGGTCTCCGACTATGTGCGGAGCGCGCCGGGACAACTGCGTATCGCGCTGTCGACCCGGTTCCCCTACACCGGGTTCCCGGCTCGACTGGATCCGGAGATCAGGGCCGCGCTCGACCGCACCGCCGAGCAGCTGCGGCTGCTCGGGCACACCGTGGTCCCGGGGAACCCCGACTATGGGCTGCGACTGTCGTGGAATTTCCTGTCCCGGTCCACCGCCGGAGTGTGGGCCGCCGCCAACAGACTCGGCGGCGGTGTCAACCTCGACCCGCGGACCTTGGCCAACATGCGCACCGGCCGGCTGCTGTCGCAGGCCGTGCTGCGCAAAGCCCGCACCCACGAGGCGCAGGATCGGCGTCGGGTGGGCTCGATCTTCCGCATCGTCGACGTGGTGCTGGCGCCCACCACTGCCCAGCCGCCACCCTTGGTGAACGCGTTCGACGACCTGGGCAGCTGGGAGACCGACCGCACCATGATCGCGGCCTGCCCGGCGACCTGGCCGTGGAACGTGCTGGGCTGGCCGTCGATCAGCGTGCCGGCCGGGTTCACCTCCGAGGGGCTGCCGATCGGAGTGCAGTTGATGGGGCCGGCCAACAGCGACGGCTTGTTGGTCTCGCTGGCCGCTGAGCTCGAGGGCATCAATGGCTGGGCGGCCCGGCAACCCACACCGTGGTGGCGCACCGAGCCCGGCCACGGCTCGTAGGCACCCCAGATCGCCGCTAGCTGCGACTTCAGCGGGTTGCGTGGTGGTCGGCTAAGCTTGGCCAGTCTTGACTTAGGTCTTCATATCCCCGTAAAGGTGCATTGGTGAAAGGCGTCCGCAAAATGGCCTCTCTGTCGTTGACCAGGTTCGCTGTCGCAGCTGGCAGCCTGACTCTGTCGCTCTCCGCCGGGGCCGGGTTCGCATCCGCGAGCCCTGACCTCGGCCCGATCATCAACACCACCTGCAGCTACTCGCAGGTGCATGCAGCGCTGGTCGCCGAGAACCCCTCCGCAGCCGCCGAGTTCGACGCCAACCCGAACGGGCCCGGCATGCTGCAGATGTTCCTGAACGCGCCGCCGGCCAAGCGCCAGCAGCTGGCCGGCATGGTCCAGGCCATGCCGGAGGCTCAGCAGTACGTCGGCACCATCACTTCGGTCGCCAACTCCTGCAACAACTACTGAGCGGAATCCCCGCGGTGGGTCCGCGCAGCAAGGTCCTGATCACCGCCGCAGAGCTCACCGAGCTCCTGCGGGCCGGTGATCCGGTCACCATCCTCGATGTCCGCTGGAGCCTGGAAGCTCCGGACGGGCATCAGGCATATCGTCGCGGGCACCTGCCGGGCGCGGTGTACGTCTCTCTCGAAGACGAGTTGTCCGACCACACCGTGCCCGGCCGGGGCCGCCATCCTCTGCCGACCGGCCGCAATCTGGAAGCCGCCGCCCGCCGATGGGGCGTGCGGCGTGATCGGCCGGTAGTCGTCTACGACGACTGGAATCGGGCCGCATCCGCACGGTTGTGGTGGTTGCTGACCACCTCCGGGGTGGCGCACGTCCGCATTCTCGACGGCGGCCTGCCGGCCTGGGCAAAGGCCGGCGGCGCGTTGGAGACCGGGGAGGTCTCCCCCGAGCCTGGCAACGTCACCCTGCTGCCCGAAGACCTCTATGAGGGCCTGCGGCCTACGCTGACTGCCGACGAGGCCGGCGACGGAGCCCGCACGGGCTCGGTGACGTTACTCGACGCCCGTGGCCCCGATCGGTTCCGCGGCGAAGCGGAGCCTCTCGATGCGGTCGCCGGTCACATCCCGGGCGCCAAGAACTTGCCGTTTACCGCCCTGCTGGACGCCGACGGGGCCTTCCTGCCCGACGACGCGATCGCCGG
This sequence comes from Mycolicibacter sp. MU0102, assembly GCF_963378105.1. NCBI lineage: Bacteria > Bacillati > Actinomycetota > Actinomycetes > Mycobacteriales > Mycobacteriaceae > Mycobacterium > Mycobacterium holstebronense. The sequence continues at coordinate 1,684,450 of NZ_OY726398.1, read as the reverse complement.
ACTGTTGGCCGACCGCGGTGTCGGTGCAGACGACACGGTGGGCGCCTACTGCGGTTCGGGGATCAGTGCCACGGTGATCGTCGCGGCACTGGCCGCCGGCGGCCGCTCGGCGGCCATGTTCCCGGGGTCATGGTCGCAATGGAGTGCGGATTCGTCCCGGCCAGTGGCACGCGGCGACGGCTGAGGGCCGATCAGCCCAGGTGGCTGAGTCAGCTGAGGTGGCTGGGTCAGCTGAGGTTGCTGGGTCAGCTGAGGTGGAAGGCCGCCGGATCGGGGCTGCCCAGCATCGCTTTCATCGTCGTGCGGTCGAACGGCCACAGATCCACGTTGCCGCCCTCGGTGAGGTACCAGGAGTTGCAGCCGGTGTTCCACACTGTCGGGCCCATGGCGATCGCGACATCATCGTTGAACCGGGTGGTGGCCTGATCGGTGACCTCGACGGTGGTCAGCTCGCCGGCCCGGAACTTCGCCAGCCACTGCGCGATGTAGCGCGCGGTCAGCTCCGAGGTGTACTGCAGTGAGATCGACCCGGTGGGCGAATTGGGCCCCAACACCGTGAACAGGTTCGGGAATCCGGGAATCGCGGTCATCTGATAGGCCCGCGGGCCCTTCGCCCAGGCGTCGTCGATGCTGATCCCGTCCCGGCCGTGCAACCGCATGGGGCGCATGTAGTTGTGCGCGTGGAAGCCGGTGGCCAGCACGATGACGTCGGCGTCGCGGTGGGTGCCGTCGGCGGTGCGGATGCCGTTCGGGGTGACTTCGGCGATGTCGTCGGTGACCAGCTCGGCGTTATCGGCGCGGATGGCCCGGTAGTAGCTTCCCGACACCACCTGGCGTTTGCACAACGGCTCATAGTCCGGTTGGAGCTTGGCCCGTAACGTTTTGTCGCGCACCTGGATTCGCAGGCAGGCCCGGGCGTAGGCCTGCACTGCCCGGCGTCGCCAGCTGGGCCGAGTGGTGACGTCGGTCAGCACTCGGGATCCGCCGAACGCCATCAGCCGGTACAGCGTGCGATGCAACTTCGGCAAGCGTGCCAGTACCGCGGCGACGCCGGGCACCTGCCGAAGCGACATGGGTGCCCACAGGATCCACTGCGCCGAACGCACGTAGTGGTCGATCGATGCGGCGTCGGGCTGCAGGGCGGAGACCACCTGCACACCGGTGGAACCGGTGCCGATCACCGCGATTCGCTTTCCGTCGGTCGCAAGCTCGTCATCCCAACGGGCGGTGTGCACCACTGGTCCGGCGAAGTCGGCCAGCCCGGGGATCTCCGGGATGAACGGGTGGTGCAGCACGCCGGTCGCGCAGATCAGGAAGTCGGCGACCAATTCTTCACCGGCAGCGGTGGTGACAATCCAGTGCCGCTGCTCGTCCCATTGCGCGTCGGTCACCTCGGTGTCGAGCCGGATCAGCTCTGCCAGCCCGAGCTGCTCGACGACGTCGCGGTGATAGCGCTGAATAGCGGTGCCGGTGGCCCAGGCGTGCCGCCAGTCGGGTTTGGGCGCGAACCCGAACTGGTAGATCTGCGAGGGCACGTCACATCGCAGTCCCGGATAGTGGTTCCAGTACCAGACCCCGCCGACGTCGGAGCCCTTCTCCAGCACGGTGATATCGGTGAAGCCCTGCTCCCGCAGAACGTACGCCGTGGTGATGCCCGCAACGCCCGCCCCGATGATGAGGATGCGGGGCTCGCGCTCGGTCACGGGGCCGACTCGCCATGGTGGGCGCGGGCCTGGCGGTCCACCCGCTCGATGTAGGCGCTGCGGGCTGCGGTGTCGATGGACGTCAACGCCCGCCGATCATCGACCAGCCGCCGGGCCAGACTCTGCAGCCGCTCGGGTACAAACGCGGTCATCGACCACGCCGGAGCCACCCAGCGGGGCACCGACCGGCGAGCGGCACGGGATCGCAGTACCGCCAAGATCGCCGCAGCCACATCCTCGGGATCGACCGTGGGCATGCCTCCGCCCAGCGGGGCGCCGGAGGTCAGCTCGGTCCGCACCGCCGAAGGCAGCACCGCCGAAACCGCGACACCGGTACCGGCGTACTCGCGCCGCGCGGACAGCGACGCCCCCAGGGCCGCGAATTTGCTCGCGTTGTAGGTGACCATGCCCGGCACCGGGATCATGCCGGCCATCGAGGCGACATTGACAACGTGGCCGCGGCCGCGCCGGGCCATGCCGGGCAGCACCGCCTGCATGCCGCCCAGCACACCGCGGATATTGACGTCCAGGACCAGATCCCTGACCTGTTCGGTCTCGGCCTCGAACGCTCCGAGCGGCATCACCCCGGCGTTGTTGACCAGGATGTCCAGCGGGCCGTCAGACGCCTCAATCCGCGCCAGCAGGTCCTGCCAGGACGCCGCGCTGGTCACGTCGAGCCGGCCACCGCAGACGCCGAGTTGGGCGGCGGTCTGCAGGCAGGCGTCCTCATCGACATCACCGATCCACACGCGGGCGCCGCGGGCGGCGAGCAGCTTGGCGGTGGCCGCCCCGATCCCGCGGGCCCCACCGGTGATCAGCACCCGGGCGTCGCCGACCGACTGCTTCGTCACCATGAGCTAGTCGCGCAGCGCCGACACCGCGTCAACCAGCAACTGGCGTGCCCGATCGGCGTCGACCATCGTCGGCGGCTGACCCTTGACCGGCTGCGGGTTCGCGGTGACCTGCACCAGCGCACTGCCCAGGTAAGCGGTGAAGGTGTAGGACTCGCGGGACTGCTGCTGGCCGTCCTTGCCGGTGATCTCGATCTCCGAGTGCGAACCGACCGTCTTCGCGTGGTCGATCTGCGGCGCGTCGACCTCGTCGAGGTAGCCGGTCAGCTTGCCGGCATTGAACGAGACGTGCTTGCACTTCTCGGCGTCCTTGTCGTCATACGGCAGGTCCGAGTCGGACTGCATGGCGATCGCAACCAGCTGGTTGCCGTTGCCCAGGATCGAGACCATCGACATCTTGCCCCGGATGCCCTTCGGCGGCCGGCCGGTGTTGGCCGCGTAATCGGCGCAGTCGGAGGGATCGAACGTCACACCGGGAGGCATCTTCTGCGGCCCGAGGATCTTCGGGTCGATGTCGTTGGGCCCCTTGGTCTGGGTCTTGAAATCCGAGCCGAACGTCGACTGGACGTTGAACAGCTTGGTGGTATCGACCGGCTTCTGGCTTCCCCCGCAACCGGCCAGTGCTTGCGCACACACGAGGAGGCCGACCGAGGAGACAAGCAACGACTTGCGTACGGGCATCCAAGGAATCTACCAATGCCGATTCCTCGGCCGCGGGCGGTGGCCACCCCGGTTCGGACGCGATGCGCGCCGGGCTGCCCCTGCTCTAGAAGCCCAGCCGCCCGAGCTGCTTGGGGTCGCGCTGCCAGTTCTTGGCCACCTTGACCCGCAGGTCGAGAAAGACCTTGGTGCCCAACAGCTTCTCGATCTGAGTGCGCGCGGCCGTGCCCACCTCGCGCAGCCGGGCGCCGCCGCGGCCGATCACGATCCCCTTCTGGCTGTCGCGCTCCACATAAAGCAGCGCATAGACCTCGATCAGGTCCTCGCGATCATCGCGCGGGCGCACCTCCTCGATCACCACCGCCAGTGAATGCGGCAGTTCGTCGCGCACACCCTCCAGCGCGGCTTCCCGGATGAACTCGGCCATCAGGGTCTCTTCGGGCTCGTCGGTCAGTTCACCGTCCGGATAGAAGGCCGGCCCGACGGGCAGCGCAGCGGCCAGCACGTTGATCAGCACATCGACCTGCTCGCCGCTGACCGCCGACACCGGAACGATCTCGGCTTCCGGCGCCAGTTCACCGACCGCGACCAGTTGCGCGGCAACCTTGTCGCGGGTGGTCTTGTCGATCTTGGTGACGACGACAACCAGCTTGGTTCGGGGGGCGATGACGCGGATCTGCTCGATGATCCAGCGGTCCCCCGGCCCGATGGCCTCGTCGGCCGGAATGCACAGGCCGATGACGTCGACCTCGGAATAGGTGTCTTTGACCAACTCGTTGAGCCGCTTGCCCAGCAGCGTCCGGGGACGGTGCAGGCCGGGAGTGTCGACCAGGATGATCTGGAAGTCGTCGCGGTGCACGATGCCGCGGATGGTGTGCCGGGTGGTCTGCGGGCGGTTGGAGGTGATCGCCACCTTCGCGCCCACCAGGGCATTGGTGAGAGTCGACTTGCCGGTATTGGGCCGGCCGACGAAACATACGAAGCCGGAATGAAACCCGGAATCCGATCCAGTCACGAGCTGCCTTTCGCCGAACGTGTTCTCAGCCCGAGATTTCGGGTGAATTGTCGTCGTGCGTGCACGTTCGACGCGCGCACGACCGGTGCGGCACTACTCAACTGCGGCCTCCTCACCGGCGGGCTCGACCGGGCTGACCAACACCGTGCTGACCCGCACCCGGCCGCGGCTGTTGCGGCTGCCCTCAGCCCGCAGGCGCAGGCCGTGTGACACTACCTCGGCGCCGGGCAGCGGAACGCGGCCCAGCTCCAGCGCGAGCAGCCCGCCGACCGTGTCGACGTCGAGACCGGAGTCGAACTCGACCCCGTAGAGCTCCCCGACGTCTTCGATCGGCAGCCGCGCCGAAACCCGAAATCTGTTGCCGTCCAGCTCTTCCACCGGAGCGACTTCGCCTTGGTCGTACTCGTCGGCGATCTCGCCGACGATCTCCTCCAAGACGTCCTCGATGGTGACCAGTCCGGCGATCGCGCCGTATTCGTCGACCAGCAGGGCCATGTGATAGCGGCTGCGCTGCATGTCTTCGAGCAGCGCGTTGAGCGCTTTGGAGTCAGGCATGAAGACGGCCGGTCGCATCACCTGCGCCACCGTGGTGTCACGCCCCCCATTGGTCGAGTAATAGGTTTGTTGGACAAGGTCTTTCAGGTAGACGACACCGAGGATGTCGTCGACGTTCTCACCGATCACCGGGATGCGGGAATGCCCACTGCGCACCGCCAGAGACGTGGCTTGGCCTGCCGATTTGTCACGCTCGATCCACACCATCTCGGTGCGCGGCACCATCACCTCACGGGCCGGGGTGTCGGCGAGTTCGAAGACCGACTGGATCATCCGGCGTTCGTCGGCCGCCACCACACCGCGCTGCTGTGCCATGTCGACGACTTCGCGCAGCTCGATTTCGGAGGCGAACGGCCCGTTGCGGAAGCCGCGCCCCGGGGTCAGCGCATTACCCAACACCACCAGCACGCGGCTGATCGGGGCGAGCAGCACCGACAGGACTTGCAGCGGCAGCGCTGCGGCCAGCGCGATCGAATAGGCGTTCTGCCGGCCCAGGGTCCGCGGTCCCACCCCGATCACCACGAAGCTGACCACCACCATGGCCGCCGCGGCCGCGAGCAGGCCCCAGTCCAGGCCGAGCACGGCGCTGAGCAGATGCACCAGCAGCGCGGTCGCGGTGACCTCGCAGGTGATGCGCAACAACACCACCAGGTTGATGTAGCGCGGACGTTCGGCCATCAGCTTGACCAGCCAGACCGCACCGGGTCGCTTCGCTCGCACCAGCTCCTCGACCCGCGCCGGCGAGACGGTATTGACCGCGGCGTCGATTGCCGCGAACAACCCGCCCAGACCGATCAGCGCAATCACGCCGAGTAGCAGCGGTGTTCCGGTCACGGTTCGTCGAAGTACCTGGTCTTGTCCAGCAGCCGGCGGTCTTTCTCGCTCTGGTTCTCGGCCCGGTAGGTCTCCACCTGGTCGGCGACCCACTCCTCGAGCAGGCGGCGCTGCAACGCGAACATCTCTTTTTCTTCATCCGGCTCGGCGTGGTCGTAGCCGAGCAGGTGCAGCACGCCGTGCACGGTCAGCAGCGCCAGTTCCTGGCCCAGCGAATGGCCGGCCGCCGCAGCCTGTTCAGCGGCGAACTCCGGGCACAGTGCGATGTCGCCGAGCATCGATGGGCCGGGTTCGGGAGCATCCGGGCGGCCGCCGGGCTCCAGCTCGTCCATCGGGAAACTCATGACGTCGGTGGGCCCGGGCAGGTCCATCCAGCGCATGTGCAGGTCGGCCATCGCGGCGGTGTCCAGCAGCACCATCGACAGCTCGGCACCGGGATTGACGTCCATCTTGGCCAACACGAACTTGGCGACGCTGATCAGTTCGACTTCGGAGACGTCGAGGCCGGATTCGTTGGAGACCTCAATGCTCATCGGCGTGACCTACCTTGCGAGGCGCGCCGGGACGCCCGGTTCATGGCCAGCCCGGGCTGGACCTGTTCGGATTCGTGGCGTGAGTAGGCGTCGACGATCTCCGACACCAGCCGGTGCCGGACGACGTCGACGCTGGTGAGTTCGGCGACGTAGATGTCGTCGATGTCGTCGAGGATGTCCACCGCGGCCCGCAGTCCGGACCTCGCCCCGCCGGGCAGGTCGATCTGGGTGACGTCACCGGTGACCACGATCTTGGCGCCGAAGCCCAGCCGGGTGAGGAACATCTTCATCTGTTCGGCGGTGGTGTTCTGCGCCTCGTCGAGAATGATGAATGCGTCATTGAGCGTCCGGCCGCGCATGTAGGCCAGCGGCGCCACCTCGATGACACCGGAACTCATCAGCTTGGGAATCAGCTCCGGGTCCATCATGTCGTGCAACGCGTCATACAGCGGGCGCAGATACGGGTCGATCTTCTCGCTCAGCGTGCCGGGCAAAAACCCCAGCCGCTCACCGGCTTCCACCGCCGGACGGGTCAGGATGATGCGGGTCACCTGTTTGGTCTGCAGTGCTTTGACCGCCTTGGCCATCGCCAGGTACGTCTTGCCGGTACCGGCCGGGCCGATGCCGAACACGATGGTGTGGGCGTCGATGGCGTCGACGTAGCGCTTCTGGTTGAGCGTTTTGGGCCGGATGGTCTTGCCGCGCCGCGACAGGATGTCGAGGCTGAGGACTTCGGCGGGCGACTCGTTGCCGGTGCCCACCAGCATCCCGACGCTGTGGCGCACCGTTTCGGGCGTCAGGGACTGCCCGCCGGCCACGATCGCCACCAGCTCGGAGAGCACCCGCTCGGCCAGGGCGACATCGGCCGGCGCTCCGGAGATGGTGACAGCGTTGCCGCGCACGTGCAGGTCGGCACTCAACAAGCGTTCAATGGCGCGCAGGTTCTCATCTGCAGAACCCAGCAGGCCCACGACCAGGTCGGGTGGAATATCGACGCTGCTGCGAACCTGCGAGGCCGGCCCGGCAGCGGGGGTATCGCGGGGCGTCACGGGGTTTCCGATGCCTGCTTCCTGGGGGTTTGTGCCGTGGGTACGGCGATGAGTCGGACGCTTGAGTCTACCGCCTACCGCCGGCGATGAGCGGTTCGTTCAAGACGGGGTGCTGCCGCGCGGGCGAAACTGGCGGGTATGAGCGAGGAAACCTTCACCCCTGCCCTGGGCCGCTTGGCGCCGGCCCGGTTCTTCGACTACGTGGTGGCGCTGACGCGCGAGCGGCTGTGGCGGGGCCTGACCGTCATGCACCTGGCGCCGCGTCCCGGCGACACGATTCTCGACGTGGGTTGCGGCACCGGTTCGTTGGCGCTGCTGGCCGCTCGGGTGGAGCCGCAGGCGAACATCGTGGGCCTGGACCCCGATCCGGAGATCTTGACGGTGGCGCGGCAAAAGGATGCGGAGTCCGAGTCAGCCGGCCGAGTCCGCTGGCTGACCGGGATGGGCGACGACTTGGTGGCATCGGTGGGAGCCGAGTCGATGGACGGCGTGATGTCTTCTCTGGTGCTGCACCAATGTCCGATGGACGTCAAGCGCGCCATCTTGGCGTCGATGTTCGCGGTGCTGCGGCCGGGCGGGCGGCTGGTGATCGCCGACTTCGGGTTGCAGCGGACTCCGCTGATGCGCCTGGCGTTTCGGTTCGTCCAGTTCGCTGACGGCAAGACCGACACGCAGCCCAATGCCGATGGTGTTCTCCCGGAGCTGATTTCGGCCGCCGGCTTCACCGAGGTTCGCGAAGCCGACGTGGTGGCCACTATCAACGGGACGATCTCGATCTATACCGCCCGCAAACAGTGATCACGCGAGGGCGTGCAGCACCACCGACGGCGTCAGGCCCATCATCTCCCGCATCTGGCGGGTGAAGTGGGCCTGGTCGGCAAACCCCGCGGCAATGGCGGCGTCGGCCAACGGCATGCCCGACTGCAGGGCTTCGACGGCCCGACGCAGCCGTGACCAGACCCGCCAGCGGGTGAGCGGCATCCCCAGTTCCCGGCGCGCCAGCGCGCGCAGGCGCTGCGGCGATAAGCCGATCTCGGCGGCCAGGCTCGGCATCGCGATGTTGCTGCTGGCCAGCATGGCCAGCGCCGTCACCAAGCGCGGATCCAGTTCCTCCGACTGGCCCCGGCAGGCGGCTGCGACGTCGGACTCGCGCAGTTCGCCCAGCTCGGGGGCGGCGGCGATCCCGGCGTCATAGCGCTGCCGCAGCCGGTCCGCGAACAGGCAGTGCGGCTCGATGAAGTAGGTGATCAGGTCGCGGATGGCCAGGATGCGGTGCGGCGCCATCGGTGACACGACCAGTGCGGCGGCCTGATGGTGGGTGCCGGCGAGGTCCACCATCGCGACGTCGTCTCGCCCGGCGACCACGATCTGGAAGGCGCCGTGGCGGTGAATCGGGCCGCCGCCGCCCACTGGGCCGCGATACACCGCGTAGCCGTCGCTGATGCTCAGCGACGGCGCCGCTCCCGCCGGGCTACTCACTCCCCCAGCGAGGCGTGAGCACCCCGAGCGCGCCCAGCGCGACCGCCGCCGCGGTCGAGGTGCGCAGCACGGTGGGCCCCAGCCGGGTGGCGACGGCACCGGCGCCGGTCAACGCCGCGAGCTCCGCCTCGGTGATTCCGCCTTCGGGCCCCACAATCAGGGCCAGCGCCGAGGCAGCGGGCCCGACCGCGTCGGCCAATGCGACGCCGGCGGCGTCATGCAGCACCAGCACGGTCGTGGCGGCAGCCACCTGTTCGCGGACCCACGCCACCAGCTCAACGCCGGTCAGCACCCCGTGAACGGGCGGAATGTGGGCCCGGCGGGATTGCCCGGCGGCCGCTTGGGCGACCGCCTGCCAGCGCCGCACTCCCTTGTCGGCTCGCGGGCCGTCCCAGCGGGCCACGCACCGGTCGGCCTGCCAGGCCATGAAGGCGTCGGCGCCGGCCTCGGTGGCGAGCTCGATCGCCAACTCGGAGCGTTCGGATTTGGGCAGCGCCTGCACGACGGTGACCGGTGGACTAGGTGGCTCGATCTGGCAACGCTCCAGCACCCGGGCCCGCAACCCGCCGCGGTCGGCCTCCTCGACCTGGCATTGCGCCACCACCCCGGCACCGTCACCGAGGGTCAGTTGCTCACCAGGCCGAATCCGGCGCACCGTCGCGGCATGGAACCCGGCGTCGCCGCCGAGCACGGCCAGCGCACCCACCTCGGGCAGCGCATCGACGTAGAACAGGCCTGCCACCGCGGGCTCAGCGCCCGGTGAAGGTTTCGCGCAGTCGGCTGAACAGCCCGCCGCTGTTCGGCGTGTGCGCCGAGCGGACCTCGGCGGTCTCGCGGTCGCGGTGCTCTTTGAACTTGCGCAGCAGCTCGGTGTCGTGGCTGTCGAGTCGCTCGGGGACCACCACCTCGATGTGGGCGTGCAGGTCACCGCGCACCCCGGTGCGCACCTGCGGCATGCCCTGGCCGCGCAGGACGACGATCGACCCGGGTTGGGTGCCGGCCGGGATGGTGATGTCGGTGGGGCCGTCGAGGATCGCATCCACGGTCACGGTGGTGCCCAGCGCCGCATCGACCATCGGCACCGAGATGTGGCAGTGCAGGTCGTCGCCGTCGCGAGCGAAGATGTCGTGTTGCTGTTCGTGTACCTCGACGTAGAGGTCGCCGGCCGGTCCCCCGCCCGGGCCGACCTCGCCCTGCGCGGCCAGTCGGACGCGCATGCCGTCGCCGACTCCGGCCGGGATCTTGACGCTGATCTCACGGCGCGAGCGCACCCGGCCGTCGCCGCCGCACTGGTGGCAGGGGTCCGGGATCACCTCGCCGACGCCGCGGCAGGTCGGGCACGGCCGCGAGGTCATGACCTGGCCCAGTAGCGAGCGCTGCATGCTCTGCACCTCGCCGCGGCCGTGGCAGGTGTCGCACGTCATGGGGCGCGAGTCCCCGTTGGTGCCGCGGCCCTGGCAGCGGTCGCACAGCACCGCGGTGTCGACCGTGACGCGCTTGGTCACGCCGGTGGCGCACTCGGTGAGGTCCAGGCGCATGCGCAGCAGGGAGTCCGACCCCGGCCGAACCCGTCCGATCGGTCCGCGCGAGGCCGCGCCCCCGCCGAAGAACGCCTCGAACACGTCCCCAAGGCCGCCGAATCCACCCCCGAAGCCGCCGCCGAAGCCGTTACCGCCCCCGCCGCTCTCCAGCGGGTCGCCGCCGAGGTCGACGATGCGACGCTTCTCCGGGTCGGACAGCACCTCGTAGGCGGCGCTGATCTCCTTGAACTTGGCCTGCGCCGCCTCGTCGGGGTTGACGTCGGGGTGGTAGGTGCGCGCCAGCTTGCGATAGGCGCGCTTGAGCTCGGTGTCGGTCGCGTCCTTATCGACGCCCAACAAGCCGTAATAGTCGCGTGCCACGCCTGACCCTTCCCAACTTCTGCCAGCCGGAGATTAGCGAGCCCCGAGCACTTCGCCGATGTACATAGCAACCGCTGCGACACTGGCGATCGTTCCCGGATAGTCCATCCGGGTGGGACCCAGCACCCCCATGCCCCCGTACACGGTGCCCAGCGACCCGTAAGCGGTGGACACCATCGAGGCGCCGGCCATCTCCTCAGCCTCGGTCTCGTGACCGATGCGCACCGTGACTTTACCGGCTTCCTGCTGCACGGCGAGCAGCCGCAGCACCACAACCTGCTCTTCCAGCACTTCCAGCACCGACCTCAGCGAGCTGCCGAAGTCGGCGGCGTTGCGGGTCAGGTTGGCGGTACCGCCGAGCAGCAGGCGTTCCTCGCGGTGCTCGACCAACGATTCCAGCAGCACGGTCGCCGAGCGCCCCACCGCGTTGGCCAGGCCGGGCGACAGCCCGCTGCGCCCGTCCAGGTGCCCGGCGAGTTCGGCGACGGCGGTGGAGGCCGCCGAGACCCGTTTGCCTTCCAGCGCGGCACCGAGGATCTCGCGCAGCTGGCTGAGCTGGTGGTCGTCGATGGGCTCGCCCAATTCGACGATGCGCTGATCGACTCGACCGGAGTCCGTGATGACCACCAGCAACAGCCGCGCTGGGGTCAGCGCGATCACCTCGAGGTGGCGCACCGTGGACACCGACAGTGTCGGGTACTGCACGACGGCCACCTGGCGGGTCAGCTGCGCCAGGGTGCGCACCGCTCGGCGCAGCACGTCGTCGAGGTCGACACCGGAATCCAGAAACGACAGGATCGCCCGGCGCTCCGCGGACGACAGCGGCTTGACGTCGTCGATGCGGTCGACGAACTCCCGATAACCCTTCTCGGTGGGCACCCGCCCGGAACTGGTGTGCGGCTGGGCGATGTAGCCCTCGGCCTCCAGCACCGCCATGTCGTTGCGCACCGTGGCCGGAGAAACCCCGAGGTTGTGCCGTTCGACCAGCGCTTTGGAGCCGATCGGCTCTTTGGTGGCGACGAAGTCGGCGACGATGGCACGCAGTACCTCGAAGCGGCGGTCATCAGCCACGCCCATGGGTGCTCACCTCCTACTTCGCACAGCTACGGCCGCTCTCGATTTTACGGTGAAGCCGCCAACAGCCGGTGTTCGATGCCGTGCACGATGCCAGGCTCGCGATCTCGCACCAAACGGGCGACGTCGACGAAGCGGGAAACGAGCGGGGACGGCTCGTCGTCGGTCCAGCCCACCGCGATCGCCGATCCGGGCCAGTCCTCGATCGGCAGGAACCGGACCCCGGCCAACGGCATGAAATGCGCGGCCGCTGCGCTGGTGACGGCAATGGCCGCGCCGGCGGCGACCACCTGCGCCTCCTCGGTGATCGAATCAGCACGCACCACGTCGACCTTCGTCGCTTCGGTGCGCGCCGCGGCCAGGCTCCAGAACGCGTGATGGGCTTGGTCGACGCTGGACGACTGGGTGATCGGATCGTCGAGAAGGTCGCGCACCGACACCGATGTGCGTCCGGCGTGGCGGTGCGAGGTCGACACCATGGCGACGACGGGATCGATCGCCAGGATCTCCGTGTTGATGTTCGCTGTGTTCTGCGGCAACCGCAGGAACGCCACGTCGGTGGCCCGCGACGCCAACCCTGCCGATGGATCGCTGACCTGGAATTCCCGCATCTCGATGGTGACCTCGGGGTGACTTTCCTGGAACTCGGCAATGATCGGTGCGGTCAGTTCCAGTGCGGCGCCCGGTACGTACCCCAGCCGCAGCGTGCCCACCACCCCGCGGGCCGCCTGTTCCGCCGCGGCGGCGGCGCCGTCCAGTGCGGCCAGGACGCCGCGCGCTCCCTCCAGGAAGACTTCGCCGGCGGGCGTCAGAATCACGTTGCGGGTGTTGCGTTCGAACAGTTTGACGCCGAGTTCGTCTTCGAGGTCTTTGATCTGGCGGCTCAGTGCCTGCTGCGCCAGGTAGACACGCGCCGCCGCCCGGCTGAAGTGCAGTTCTTCAGCAGCCACCACGAAGTGGCGCAGCTTTCGCGTGTTGATGTCGATGGTGCCCGATCTTAAGACAGTGTGGTTGAAGCCGTCCCGTCGAGCACAGCCACCGAGGTGGCTTTCAAGTCGACACCCGATCGGCCCAGCTGCCGCGCGCCGGTGATCAGGACATCGATGACGCGGGCCGCCTCGAGGTAGCCGAGGCCGTCCGGCGGGTGCACGTTGGACACGCAGTTGCGTTCGGCGTCGGTGCGTCCCGGCCGCGGCAGGTGCGTCAGGTACAGCCCGAGGCTGCTAGCCACCGACAGTCCCGGTCGCTCACCGATCAGCACCACCAGGGTCTGCACGCCCATCGCCTGGCCGATGTGGTCGCCGAGCGCAACCCGGGCGCCGGTGGCGATCACCGGTGTGGCGATGGTGCGGTGAGCGCCGACCACATCGACTAGCGCACGTAGTAACGGAACTCCGTGTTCGGTCAGCGCCGCCGGGGACAGCCCGTCGCACAGCACGAAGCCCACCTGCGCTGCACTGCATTGGATTTCACTCAAATCCTTGGGTAGCCGGCCCAGGTCGGGGCGCCGCAGGTATTCCTCACGGCTGCTCGCTTGGCTGGTCACCGCCGCGGGTTCACCGAGGCCCACCGTGGCCACCTGCTGTGCCAGGTGCCCGATGTCCAACGGTTGGTGCACTGCGTCGCGAGCCAGGGCGTGCGCCGCCCGGAACTCCAGCACGCTGCGGGTCGGTTGGGCGTCACCGGAGCGGCCGAGCCCGATCCGCGCCTGGGTGTGGCGGCGTAAGTCCTGCCAGAGGTCCACTTCAGCGAGGCTCATGCCGGTGCCGCCAGCGATCGCAACGGTGAGCTCTCCAACGCGTGCGGGAGCATCCGACCGGATTCGTCGGCGATACCGAGGCGTTGCAGCCACGCCTCGAACTCGGGGGCTGGCCGCAACCCAAGCGCACGGCGCGCGTAGAGCGCGTCGTGAAAGGACATGCTCTGGTAGCCCAGCATCACGTCGTCGGCGCCGGGGACGGTGATGACGAAGTTGCAGCAGGCCACGCCGAGCAGCGTGAGCAGGGTGTCCACGTCGTCCTGGTCGGCTTCGGCGTGATTGGTGTAGCAGACGTCGACACCCATCGGCAGGCCGAGCAGCTTGCCGCAGAAGTGGTCCTCCAGCCCGGCCCGGGCGATCTGCTTGCCGTCGTAGAGGTATTCGGGCCCGATGAACCCGACCACGGTGTTGACCAGCAGCGGCGAGAATTCCCGGGCCACCGCGTAGGCCCGGGCCTCCAGGGTCTGCTGATCGACGGGCCGGCCCCCGCTGCCCAGGTGGGCGTGCGCGCTCAGTGCCGAGCCCTGGCCGGTCTCGAAGTACATGACGTTGTCCCCGACGGTCCCGCGCTGCAGTGACCGCCCGGCTTCGTCGGCGGTACGCAGCAGATCGAGGCTCACTCCGAAGCTGCGGTTGGCGCCCTCGGTGCCGGCGATCGATTGGAACACCAGGTCGACCGGGACCCCCTGCTCGATCAGCTCGATGGTCGTGGTCACGTGCGAGAGCACGCAGGACTGTGTCGGTATCTGGTAGCGCACCCGGATGTCATCGAGCAGGTACAGCAGATCGGCGGTGGCCTGCGGCGAGTCGGTGGCCGGGTTGATGCCGATCACCGCGTCGCCACATCCGTGCAGCAACCCGTCGAGCGTGGCCGCGGCGACCCCCCGAGGGTCGTCGGTCGGATGGTTGGGCTGCAGCCGGGTCGCCAGGCGGCCCGGCAGGCCCAGCGTGGTGCGAAACGCGCTGGTGACCGTCACCGATCGCGCCACCGCGATCAGGTCCTGGTTCCGCATGAGCTTGCTGACCGCGGCCACCATCTCGGGGGTCAGCGCTGGCGCGACCCGGCGCAGGGTGTCGGCCGCGGTCGGCGTCGCCGCCACCTCCAGCAGCCAGTCCCGCAGACCGCCGACGGTCAGATGCGACACCGCGGAATAGCTCGCACGGTCATGCCGATCGATGATCAGCCGGGTGACCTCGTCGGTCTCGTAGGGCACGACAAGGTCACGCAGAAAGGTGTCCAGCTCGACCTCGGCCAAGGCCCACTGCGCCGCGGCTCGTTCGGCGTCGCTGGCGGCGGCACAGCCGGCCAGTTCGTCACCGGATCGGCGCGGGGTGGCCTTGGCCAGCAGGTCGATCAGGCCCTCGAACCGGTAGGAGGTGCCGGCCAGCGTCTGCGTGTACGTGGTCACCGCAGGCCCCTTCCCCTGTGCCGCGATTCCCCTGATCGCATCGACGACGGCACGCACGCGTGACGAGGAAATGGCGTCGTGCCGATATGAGTCACGGGCGAAGAAATACAACCCGCAGCCCCCAGTTTTGCATATCGGCGACGCGATCCCATAATTCACTTATTTCGTCGGCGCACAGGGAAAAACGTCCACTCGGTGGTACTGTCCCCCGCTTGTGGGAATTGCAGCAGAATCCATCAATGACGATCTGACCCTGGCGCGGAGTCTGGCGGACCTGGCCGATGCCATGACGATGGACCGTTTCGGGGCACTGGACCTGCGGGTCGAAACGAAGCCGGACCTGACTCCGGTCACCGACGCCGACCGTGCGGTGGAGGTCGCACTGCGCGACGCGCTGGCACGCGATCGGCCCGACGACGACGTGCTGGGCGAGGAGTTCGGCGGCAGCGCGACCTTCAGCGGCCGCCAGTGGGTCATCGACCCGATCGATGGAACCAAGAACTTCGTGCGCGGCGTGCCGGTGTGGGCCACCTTGATCGCCCTGCTCGACGACGGCGTACCGCGCGTCGGTGCGATCAGTGCCCCCGCGTTGGGTAGACGGTGGTGGGCCGGGGATGACTTGGGGGCATTCGCCGCGGTCGGGGGCGCGGAGCCGCGACGGCTGTCGGTCTCCGCGGTGGCCGACCTCGGCTCGGCGAGCCTGTCGTTCGCCGGACTCACGCAGTGGGCGCACCTCGGACTGCGTCAGCGGTTCCTGGATCTGACCGACGCCGTATGGCGAAGCCGCAGCTACGGCGACTTCTGGGCCCATTGCCTCCTTGCCGAGGGCGCACTCGACATCGTTGTCGAGCCCTCGTTGTCGCTGTGGGATATGGCAGCCCTAGACATCCTGGTCCGCGAGGCTGGTGGCACCTTCACCGATCTCAACGGCACCGCCGGCCCCCACGGCGGCAGCGCAGTGGCTACCAACGCAGCGTTGCACGCGGCGGTGCTGGACAGCCTGGGTGTGGCCTAGCCCGAAGGCATTCCCCGAGAAGTCGATTAACAACAAAAAGTTGTTAATGCCGTCATTTTTGGTGTTGGAATTCTCGTCTGTCATTTGACATCATTGGCCCGCGGCCATTGAAAAAAATGTCGTGCTAATTCTTGCTATTCCCGCAGCCACCATTCAGAGGCGCAGGAGATCATGAATTCAGGCATTTTACTGCGGCCCCGCGGTGGTGCAGTCGGGGTGATAACGACGCAGCGGGCACGACGTGATGCGACGTCACGTCGGTCGGCCGTGGTTAGCTCTGCTATTGCGCGTGCGAACAACAACACGATGATCCTGCGGGGTTTCTGACTCCGAAGGCTCCCCAGATGGAGGATCTGCTCTCACCATGTCCGACTTTCCCTACACGGACCGCTTCACGGTTAACCGCACGCTGCCCGAGCAAGGCCGGCCGCGTGACGAAGTGCTCGCGGAGCTGCGTGAGATGGCGCAGGCCGAGGACCCGACCTGGGAAACCGGCAAGGTGTCCGGGACCATGTACTGCGGTGACCACGAGCACTACCAATTCCTTGATGAGGCGTTCGGACTGTTCGCCCACGTGAACGTGTTGCAGCGCGATATCTGCCCGTCGGCGACCAAGTTCGAGGGCGAAGTCATCGCGATGGCCCTGGACCTGATGCACGCCGAGGCCATCACCGACACCGAGCCGGTCGGCATGGTGACCACCGGCGGCACCGGCAGCATCATCCATGCGCTGCTGGCCTACCGGGAGCACGCCGCCAAGCACCGGGGCATCACCCGACCCAATTTCATCAAGCCCGAAACCGGCCACCCGGCCTTCGACAAGGGTTGCCATCTGTTCGGCATCGAGCTGCGTACGGCGCCGATCGATCCGCAGACCACCCAGGTGGACGTCGACTGGGTGGCGAACAACATCGACGAGAACACCATCGCGATCATGGGCTCGGCCTGCAACTACGGCTACGGCACCGTCGACCCGATCCCGGAATTGGGACAGCTGGCCCTGCAGCGCGGGGTGGGGTTGCACGTCGACGGCTGCCTGGGTGGGTTCGTCCTGCCTTTCGCCCAGGAGCTGGGCTATGACGTCCCACTGTTCGATTTCCGGGTGCCCGGGGTGACCAGCATCTCCGCGGACAACCACAAGTACGGCTACGCGTTGAAGGGTGCCTCCACCCTGCTGTTCCGCGACAAGGCCTACCGCAACGCGCAGTACTTCTACCTGCCGGAGTGGTCCGGCGGTAAATACCACTCGCCGGGGATCGAGGGCTCCCGCTCGGGCGGGCTGATCGCCGCCGCGTGGGCCTCGATGGTGCAGCTGGGCCGGGAGGGCTACCGGGCTTATGCCAAGGCGATCCTCGAGACGGCATCGGACATGCAGGACGCCGTGCGCAGCCACCCCGAGCTGATGATCCTGGGCTCACCGACGTTCTGCTTCAGCTTCCGCTCCGACGAATTCGACATCTACCACGTCGCGGACGCGATGAAGCCCAAGGGCTGGCGCTTCAACGGCCAGCAGTACCCCAACGCCATCCACATGGCCGTCACCCGGCCCCAGACCCAGCCCGGCGTGGCAGAGGCATTCGCCGCCGACCTCGACGACGCGGTCGAGTACGCCAAGAAGAAGACCGCCGCCGGCGAGGCGCCGATCAGCGCCGCGGTCTATGGCGGCGTTCCCGGCGGGATGACCGACGAGGCGGCTCAGTTCATCGAAGGGTTCATGGAACACATCCTCGACACCCAGCAGTCCTTGCCGCCCCTATGAGCAGTGCGGAGCGTGTCGAACGCGTCATTCTGGCCGTCGACCTCGGCACTGGTGGCCCCAAGGTCGGTTTCGTCTCGTTGGACGGCACCGTCTTGTGGTCGGACCTCATCACGGTCTCGACCGAGTACGGGCCGGACGGGTCCGCCACCCAGGACGCCGATCTGTGGTGGGAGATCATCCGTGACGCCACCAAACGCGGATTGGCCGAGAGCGGAGTACGCGGCGAACAGGTAGCCGGGGTGTCGATCACCGGACAGTGGGCCAGCACCATCCCGGTCGACGCCGAGGGTCGTCCGGTGGGCCCCTGCGTGATGTGGATGGACACCCGCGGCGCGCCTTACAGCCGCAAGGCATTCGGCGGTCGGGTGGCCGGCTACCGGCCACGGGTCCTGCTCAGCTGGTTTCGCCGCAACGGCGGCGCCCCCTCGCCCAGCGGCGACGATCCGATCGGGCACATGCTGTACCTGCAGCACGGCGACCCGGCGGGCTTCGCGGCAACCCGCTGGCTTCTGGAACCGGTCGACTACCTCGGCATGCGTTTCACCGGACGGGCGGCGGCATCGCGGGCCTCGATGATGGGCAGCTGGCTCACCAACAACCGCGACCTGAGCGTGCTCGACTACGACGACGTGCTCGTGCGGCTGGCCGGTGTCGACCGCGCGAAACTTCCGCCGCTGGTGCCAACCGGTTCCATCATCGGCCCGGTGGCACCGTCGGTCGCCGCCGAACTCGGCATATCGCCTGCGGCCCAAGTGGTTACCGGGACTCCGGACCTGCACAGCGCGGCGGTGGGTTCGGGTGCGGTGCGCCAAGGTGAGCTGCACCTGACCATTTCCACCACGTCGTGGATCAGCTGCCCGGTGGTGTTCAAGAAGACCGATGCGTTCCACCAGCTGGCAAGCGTTGCGGGCCTCGACCCGACGTCCTATCTGCTGGTCAACAACCAGGACACCGCCGGCCGAGCGCTGCAATGGTTGCGCGACACCGTATTCGACGATCTGGACTACGACGCGCTCACCGCGGTGGCGGCGGGCGCACCGGCCGGCTCGAACGGCGTGATCTTCACGCCCTGGCTCAAAGGCGAGCACTCCCCCATCGACGACCGCCGTGCCCGCGGCGGCTTCCACAACCTGTCGCTGGCCACCACCCGCGCCGACCTGGTGCGCGCGGTGCTCGAAGGAGTCGCCTACAACAGTCGCTGGCTGCTCGAGTCCGTGAATCGGTTCACCCCCAACGCCGGACCGATCCGGATCGTCGGCGGCGGGGCACGCTCGGACCTGTGGTGCCAGATCATCGCCGACGTCACCGGCCGTACCTGCGAGCGGGTGGCCGATCCGTTGAACGCGCAGTTGCGGGGCGCGGCGCTGTTCGCCGGGATCGGGATGGGCTACGTGCATCGCGACGAACTACGCGACCTCATCCCGCTCGACGGCGTATTCGAGCCGGTGGCTGCCAATCACGAGGTGTATGACCGGCTCTTCGCCGAGTTCCCCGGGCTCTACAAGACGCAAAAAGGCATGTTCGGCCGCCTCAACCGCTGACCGACCCGTTCTGCGGACTAGTGCGCCGCCATGATCTGCATCAGCTGCGCCGCGGAGTCGTGCGACAACACCCAACGACCTTGGTCGACGAGCTGCAGCGGGACGGTCTGCGACGCAGGCATCTTGGGGCCGGAGATGGTGACGTTGGCCAGCCCCTGACCCTCGCCGGTCTGCACGACGTTGATCACGTCGAAGTTGTAGGGCAGCTCTCCGTCGCGGTAGGCCCTACGCAGCTCGCTGTCGAGCCCGTGGCCTTCGTGCTGGGTGATGCCGTTCTCGACCAGGTCGGCCTTCTCCTTGTAGCCGATTCCAGCGTCGCTGAGCCTGGTCAGCATCCCCGATACCTCACCGGTCGTGGGCAGCGGCACACCCGACGGCGCCGGCGGTGCCGGTGCCGGCTCCAGCGGAACGGGCGCACCAGCCACGGAGTCCTGCGGTGCGGCCGGCTCTGCGGAGGCCACGCCTCCCCCGAACGACCCGGACACTCCGATCGCAGCCAGCGCCGCAGCGCTCAGAAGTAGAAGTCTTCCAGTCACGGTTCCCCCTTTTAACGACGGATACCGGAGCCAGGCTACCCCCGTTCGGCCGCCATGGCATCACGAAGACTCTTGGGCCGCAGGTCGTTCCAATGCTGCTCGACGTACTCCAAACAGGCCGCACGGTCGGCACCCTGTTCACCCCCGTAGACCACTCGCCACCCGGCGGGAACATTGGCGAACGTCGGCCACAGGCTGTACTGCTCCTCGTCGTTGACCAGCACGTAGAAGCTGCCGCTTTCGTCGTCAAAGGGATTGGTGCTCATCGGATCTCCTCGGTATCGGTAGCGCAGCAGAAAGGTGGGCGCCCAGCACCCGGTCGGACAGCAGTCCCAAGCAGCTCAGGTTGGGGAAACCAGGCCCTTGGGTGAGCCCGGCCAAGTTGGGCAGGAACAGTTTCGGGGTGACGTCGGCGACGGCCAGGTCGTGCCCGATCGCCTCGGCTAACCGGTCTCCGGAAAGCGGCCCACCCAAGCCCAGCTCGAGCAGGTCCAAAGTGTCCTGGCCGAACAGCGACACGAACCACAGCGGGTCGGCGCCGGAGCCGTCTATCACCAGGTCGAAACCGTGCACGGTCTCGAAGTTCTCGCCGCCGCGGTTGGTGCTCAGCGTCAGTCGGATTCGGCCATCGCGGGCCACCGCGTGCGCGACCCGGCCCCGCAGGTGGCGGATCCGATCGTCGGCCAGCAGCGCGTCCTGCACCCGGGCCGAGAACACGCCGCGGTCGGTGCGGGCCAACGCATCTCGCCGCTCTGCCAAGGTCAGCGCGGTCCAGTCGGTGGGATCGGAGAACAGGGCGTTCTCGAAGAATCCCTCCCCTCGGGTGAACAGTGTCACCTGTGGGGAGATCACGGTGATCGTCGAAACCCGGTGCCGGAACAGCTCATTGAGCATCGATGCGGCAGTCTCGCCGCCGCCGATGACGGCCACACGCTCGGCGCTGATCCGGTCCGCCGCAGCGCGGTGCCAGAACTGCGCGATGGAGAGCACCAGCGGGTTGCCGGGCAGGATCGACTTCTCGGCCTGCCCCGGGCCGGTGATCATCACCGCGTCCGCGCAGACTTTGGTCTCGCGGGTGTGCAGCACCCAACCGGCGCCGTCCACCCCCAGCCGCTCCACCTCGCCGGGTACCACGTTGAGTTGCACCGCGTCGGCCACCCAGCGCAGATACTGGCTCCACCGCAGGTGGGTGGGGGCCGGCCGGCCGCGGTCGACCCACTCGGCGAACTGGCCGGTGGCGATCAGATAGGACTGCCAGCCATAGCGGGTCATGCGCTCGTCGAGTTCGGCGTTGCGGCCGGCCACCAGTGCCGAGCGGTACGGGAAGCCGACGTCCTTCTCCGGGCTGGTGCCCAGCCGATGCGCGCCGTCGGTCCAGCCGCCGGCGGCACGCCAGTTGGCGGCGACCTCGGTGCGTTCGACGGCGACCACATCCGGTGCGGCGACACCCATCTCGCGCAGCGCGGCGGCCTTCGCGGCCACCGCGACCGCCTTGGCTCCGGCGCCCACCACCGCAAGTGTGCTCATCGCAGTTCCTCCACCAGGTCGCCCAGGCTGTCGGTGAACAGCTCTTGCAACTGCACGATCTCGGCGCCGCCGAGGATATCGGGCAGCGTGCGCCACTGGGTCATCAGCGCCTGTCCCGCCCCGAGGTCGGCCACCGCGGCAAAGATGCTCAGCTCGTGACGCACCGCCTGGCCGGGCTCGGGCACCGACGGCAGCCCGGCGATCAGGTCGGGCGCCACGGCCGGCCCGCCCCCGGCCCGGTCGACCCGGCCCAGGTAGTTCAGCAGCACCTGCGGTCCCGGCTGGGCCGCCAGCAGCTCGGCGGTGTCGGCACGCAGATAGGCCAGCAGGCCGTAGTCGATTCCGCCTCCCGGGATGGCGGCCAGTGCGCGCGCCACCCCGGCCGGGTCGGCCTGGGCCACCCGCAGCGGATAAATGGCGGACAGCAGTCCGGCGATGTCGGCGGTGTCGACACCGGTCACGACCTCCTCGGCACGCCCGTGGGTCTCCAGCCCCAGCAGCGGGGTCGGGCCGGCCTGTCCGCGGCGGGCCCGCCAGGCGGTGACCATCCGCGCGGTCGCCGCGACCAGCAGGTCATGCATCGGAACCGGCAGGGCCGACAACGCGGCAGTGAGCGCCGGGTCGGCGACGGTCACCGACACGGCGAGATCACCGGCACGATCACGCGTCGGGTCGACCCGCCGCGCACCCAGATCCGGATCGTCGCCGGCCAGCTGGTCAGCCCAGAAGTCCACCGTGTCCAGGGTCTGCGCACGTTCCTGCAGTGCGGCCGCCCAGCGCCGGTAGCCGCTGCGCTCCGGCAGCGGGTCCGCCCCGGCTAGCGCGGCGTGCAGTTCACCCAGGATCACCTGCCACGACACCGGGTCCAGTGCCAGCACGTGCCCGCACAGCATCAGCACTCCCGCGCTGTCGGAGGCACGCAGCCACACCGCGCGCAGCATGACTCCGTTTTCCGGATCCAGGCTCTCCAACAGCCGGGTGCCGTGCTCGGTGACCACCGAAAGGTCGGCCGCGGTCACCGTGACCTCGGTCAGGACGTCGACGGGCTCGGTCGGGTGCAGCGTCAGCTCGGCCGGGTCGAGTCGGGCCCGCAACAACGGATGCGCGGCGACGATCGCGGCCAGGGCAGCCCGCAGTTGCTCGCCTTGGGTGTCGTCGGGCAGCCGAATCGCTTCGACCTGCCCCAACCGCCGCGGGTCGCCGTATTGATAGAGCCAGCGGCCGGCCGGCAGCAGCGGAAGCGGCCCGTCGACAGCCGGCGCCCCGTCGCGCTGCGCCGCTTCGTCGGCTTCGGCCACTTCGCGGTCCAAGGCGGCAGCTACGTCCCGAATCGTGTTGCAGCTCAAGATGGTCCGCGGACGCAACGGCAGTCCGCGCCGGCGGGCCGCCCGCACCATCGACAGCGCGATGATGCTGTCCAAACCCAGCTCGCGCAGATCGGTCTCGACTCCCGGGGCTGGACCGTCGGTCTTCTCTGGGCCCTCCGGGCCGGCGAACACCTCGGCAAGCAGCTCCACCAGGACGCGTTCGGTGTCGGTGTCCGGCTCTATTCCGCCGCCCAGTGGACCGGACTGCGCCAGCAGCGCCGCCAACTTCTCGGTGTCCAGTTTTCCGTTGGCGGTCAATGGCATCGATTCCACCGCGGTGATCCGGGCAGGTATCAGGTAGGACGGCAGCCGGGCGCCGATCTCGGCGCGCACCCGGGTGGTATCCACCTGCGCGCCGGTGACGAAGCCGGCCAGTTGGGTTCCGGCCGGCCCCTGCACCGGCAGAACCGCGGCCGCGGTCACCCCGGTCGCGGCGGCCAGTGCCGCCTCGACTTCGGCGATCTCGACCCGGTAGCCGCGCACCTTGACCTGGTCGTCGGCCCGGCCGAGGTAGACCAGGCGGCCATCGGTCCGGCGCCGGACCAGATCCCCGGTGCGATACATCCGGCCGCCGGCGCGAAACGGGTCGGCGATGTAGCGAGCCGCGGTCGCCCCCGCGCGGCCCAGATAGCCGCGGGTGACCTGCGCTCCAGCCAGGTACAGCTCGCCGGCCACTCCGTCGGGCACTTCGCGCAACGCGGAGTCCAGTACGTGGGCGCTCATGCCCCGCACCGCTTCTCCGATCACCGGGACATCGGTATCGGCGACGTCGGCGACAACGGCTTCCACAGTGGTCTCGGTGGGTCCGTAGCAGTTGTGAACCGCCGTCGAGGGCGCCGCACGCAGTCGCGCCCAGGTGTGCGGGGCGATCGCCTCGCCGCCGAGCGCCAGCACAGTCAGGCGGTGGTCGGAGCCGGCATCAAGCAGGCCGGCGTCGAACAGTTGGGTGAACATCGACGGTGAGGTGTCGATCATGTCCAGCCGATGCCGGCGAATGCCGTCGATGATCGCCTCGGCATCACGCATCTCGTCGGCGGAGAACAGGTGCACGCACTGACCACCGAGCAGACCGACCAGCGGCTGCCAGCTCGCGTCGAAACTCAGTGACCAGGCGTGCGCGACGCGCAGGGCCCGGCCCAGGCGCGCCACGGCGGGCGCGTACATGCGTTGCTGGTGGTCGGCGAAGTACGACGCCAGCGCGCGGTGGGTGCCGACGACACCCTTGGGTTCTCCGGTGGATCCGGAGGTGAAGATCACGTAGGCGGCCGAGTCGGGGTGGATCGCGGCCGGAATCGCGATCTGCACCGCATCTTCCGAACGCAACTCGGCCAGTAGCTCGACGGTCAGCGTCATCTTCGGGCCGGCTTGGCGCAGAATCGATTCGATGCGCACCTCCGGCAGACTGATGTCGACGGGAACGTAGGCCGCCCCGGCCTGCAGCACCGCCAGGATTGCGATGACCGAATCCAGCGAGCGTGGCAGCGCTATCGCGACCCGGTCTTCGGGGCCGATCCCGCGCCCGGCCAACGCCCGTGCCAGCACGGCGGATTCGGCCGCCAGCTCCGCGTAGGTCAGGCTCCGGTCCTCGCCGGTGAGCGCCGGACTGTCCGGATGGGCTTCGGCGGCCGCGGCGAACAGTGCCGGCACCGAGGTGGCCGGGCTTATGCGGCGGTCCCAGCTTCGGCTCTCCTCCGTCGAACCTCGCTGAACCGCCGGGCTTATGCGGCTCATGTGGCGGTCCACCGGGTCGGTGACGCGGGCCCGCTCGAGGGGCAGCAGCACGTCCAGGTCGGCGACGCGGGGCCGCGCCGGGTCGGGAAGCTGGCGCAGCACCTGCAGCAACCGCTGCCCCAGATCCGGAACCGATAACTCCCCCAGCGCATCTGGGATCGCCTCGAGCAGCACGGTGAGCCGGCCGTCGCGGGGCGGGTAGCTGACCAGCGTCAGCGGATAGTGCGTGAGGCTTTCCACTGTCACCGGGATGAAGCGCACCCCGTCCTCAGTGGTGACGCCGGCTGTCGCCGAGCCGATGGGAGCGTTCTCGAATACCAGCAGGGTGTCGAACACCGCCTTGCTGCTGGCCCGCTGCACCGTCGACAGACTCAGGTATCCCAGGTCACGCATTGCCGCGGTATCGCGTTGCAGCGCTTGGCAGGTGGCGACCACCTCGGCGCGCGGCGGTGTCGACGCGGCCACCGGGACGGTGTTGATGAACAGGCCGACCATGGTCTCGACGCCGGTGAGCTGTTGGGGACGCCCCGACACCACTGCGCCGAACGCCATATCGGTGCGGTCGGTGAGGCGGCCGAGCAGCACCGCCCAGGCGAACTGCAGCACGGTGTTCAGCGTCAGGCCGTGCCGGCGGGCCCATTCGGTCAGGCCCGCGGTGGCGTCGCTGTCCAGTACGACCTCGTGGGTCTGCGGGACGGCGCTGCCCACCGCGGCGCGCTCTCCGCCGGCCAGCATGGTCGGGGCGCTCAGCGGGGCCAGGTAGTCGCGCCACCGCTGTGTCGCGGCGGCAGTGTCTTGGCCTGCCAGCCAGCCGATGTAGTCGCGGTAGGGGCGCGGCGCGGGCAGCGGGTCGATGCCGCCGGCGCAGTAGATCGCCACCATTTCGTCGAAGAACACCGCCATCGACCACCCGTCGATCAGTAGGTGGTGCACGGTGAGGATCAGGCGGTACTGCTCGGGGGCGGACTGGGCCAGCACGAAGCGCAGCAACGGTCCGCGGGCCAAGTCGAAGTTCGTGGTGCGTTCGATGCGCGCGATCTCATCGAATTCCCTTGGCGCAGCTTCGATCTCTCGCCACGGAAGTACCGTTGTCGCCGGGATGATCTGCACCGGGTGCGGCAGGTCGACGTCCCAGAACGACGCCCGCAGATTCGCATGCCGAGCCAGCATCGCCTCGGCACTGCGGCGCAACAGCCCAGGGTCGACGGCGCCGACGATATCGATGACGAACTGCACGGTATAGACATCGATGCCGTCGCGCCCGCCACCGTCATCGGTGGCGAGTTTGGCCAGCGAGAACAATCCCTGCTGCAGTGGGGAGAGCGCCAGCACGTCCTCGATCGCCGGGGTAACCCGTTGGGAGGTCTCGGTCACGGCGAATCACCCCATGCGGCGGTCAGATCGGCCAGTGCGTCGCTGCTCAGCCCCGAGACGCTCATCGGTTCAAACGCCGTGTCGGCGGCTTCCGGGGTGCCCCCGGTCTCGGCGGCAGCGTCGACGGCGGCGGCCAGTTCGGCGAACGTCGGGTGCTCGAAGATCATCCGCGGGTCGACGTCCAGCCCCGCCGCGCGAGCCCGTGCGGCCAGCTGCACCGACAGGATGCTGTCGCCGCCGAGTTCGAAGAAGCCGTCGCTGCGCCCGATTGCCGCGACACCCAACAATTCGGCGCAGATTCCGACCAGGGTCTGTTCGGTGGCGGTGACCGGTGGGTCTGATTCCCCGCGGGTGGCCACCGCCGGCTGCGGCAGCGCGGGCCGGTTCAGCTTCCCGGAGTCCGTCAACGGCATGGCGTCGAGCACCGTCAACGATGACGGGACCATGTAGCCGGGCAGCGTCGCGGCCACGGCCGCACGCACCGAAGCGATGAACTCCGCCGCGTCCGAGACCGGGGCCGCAGGTACCAGGTAGCCGGCCAGCGTCGTGACACCGCGCTGCTCCCAGGTGCGAGCAGCAGCCGTCGCCACTCCCGGTGCCCCACGCAACGCGGCCTCGACCTCGGCCAGCTCCACCCGGAAGCCACGCACCTTGACCTGGTGGTCGGTGCGGCCAACGAACTCCAATACCCCGTCGACGGTCCAGCGGGCCCGGTCGCCACTGCGGTAGAGCCGGTCACCAGAAGCGTTGGAGAAGGGGTTGGCGACGAAGCGGGTCGAGGTCAGTCCCGGTCGCTTCCAGTAACCGCGGACGATCTGCGGGCCCGCGTAGTAGACCTCGCCGACCACCCCGGGCGGCACCGGCTGCAACGCGTCGTCGAGCAGGTAGGCCTGCGATCCGGGCGTGGGCCGGCCCAGTTTCGGTGTGGGCGGCTCCAGTTCACCGCGCACCACTGCGCCCGAGGTTTCGGTGGCACCGAAGTTGTTGAGCAGTTGAGCATTCGGGTCAAGCGCACCACCGAGCCGGGCCAGCAGGTCCGCCGAGACGGGTTCGCCGCTGCACACCAGCCGGCGCAGGCCGCGCAGCGCGTCGGGTGCCGAATCGGCCAGCACCGAGATCAGGCTGGCCACCGCGGTCACCTGAGCCACCCGCTCGTCCACGATCAGCCGTGCCAGTGCCTCGGGGTTACGGAACTCAGTGTCGTCGGCCAGAATCAGCGTCGCCCCGGCGGCCAGCCCGGCCAGCATCTCCATGCCGCCTTCCAGGAACGTCATCGACGACTGGGCCAGCCGGATGTCCTCGCCGGTGACCGGGTAGTGGGTGATCTGCCAGTTCAGGCGCGCGCTCATCGACCGGTGGGTGCCGAGCACACCCTTGGGCATACCGGTGGAGCCGGAGGTGAACACCAGATACATCGGGTCGTCCGGGTGCGGCACCGGAAGTCCCAGCCCGGCAGTGTCTTTGGCCAGCTCCTCCTGCACCTCGGCGTCGTCCAGGCACAGCAGCGTGACGCCGTCCGGCGCGGGAATCGCATCCCGGGTGGCCTCGCTGACCAGAATCACCTTGGCCCCGCCAGCGGCGAAAACATCCTCGATCATGAACTCGAGGCGCTGGCGCGGATAGCTCGGGTCCAGCGGGAAATAGCCGGCGCCGGCCTTCATGATGCCGACCAGCGCCACCGGCAGATCCAGGTCACGGCGCACCGACAGACCCACCAGGGTTCCGGGTTCCACGCCGGCGGCGATCAACAGCTCGGCAAGCCGGTCGGAGCGGGAGTGCAGCTGCGGGTAGGTGAGCTCGGCTCCGCCGCATCGCACGGCGACGCCGTCGAAGCTGCGGCTGGGCGCCAGCACGTCGGCGATGGTTTGCGGATCGCCCGCGGGGATCTCGGCACCGCGGCTCCACTGCCCCAGGATGCGCTCGCGTTGCTGCTCGTCGACCAGGCTGATGTCGCGCAGCTCCCGACCCGGATCGCCTGCCATGGTCGCCAGCACTCGGCCCAGCCAGTCGGCCAGTCGCTGCACGGTGGCACGCTCGTAGAGGTCGGTGCGGTAGATCAGATGTCCGTCATAGCCTTCCCCGTCGGAGCCCGCTGTGGTGAACAGATTCACCGACAGGTCGGCGTGCGCGATGTCGAATGTGGGCATCACGGTGCGGAAGACCAGGTCGCTCTCACCGCTGGCTCCCCTGTTAATGACGTGGGTGACGTCGGCCGCCTCGCGGACGTGGACCACCACCTGGAACAGCGGGTTGCGCGACAGCGTGCGGACCGGGTTGAGCGCCTCCACCAGCCGGTCGAACGGCAGGTCGGCATGCGCGTAGGCGCCCAGTGCGGCTTCTCGCGCCCGGGTTACCACTTCGCGCAGTGTCGGGTTGCCGGACAACCGGTTTCGCAGCACCACGATGTTGACGAAGAACCCGACCAGGTTGTCCAGGGCGTTGTCGGTGCGTCCGGCGATCGGCACCCCGAGCGGGATGTCGTCACCGCTGCCGGCCAGATGCAGCAGCACCGCGACCGCGGACTGCACCACCATGAACTCCGTGGCGCCGGTCTCACGGGCCAGTGCCGCCAGCCCAGCTCGTACCTGCGGGGGGACCGTGAATGCGACCGAGTCGCCGGAGCCATTGGCGGTGGCGGGCCGGGGAAAGTCCGGCCGCGGTCCGGTGTCGTCGGCCAGGCCCGCCAGTTGTTCGATCCAGTAGCGGCGTTGTGCCTCGATCAGACCGGACTCGTCACGCAGCAGTTCGCCCTGCCAGTGCGCAAAGTCCGCGTACTGCAACGCCGGTGGCTCCCATCCCGGCGCGGAGCCGGCGGCGCGGGACCGGTAGGCGATCAGCAGGTCGGTGAAGAGCACCTCGACCGACCAATGGTCGGCGGCGATGTGGTGCACCACCAGGGACAGCACCCGTTCGTCGCCGGGCAGGTGCAGCAGCGCCGCCCGGATCGGCCAATCCCGTTCCAGGTCGAACGCCGTGCCGCGCTGCTCGTCGAGGCGGGCTCGCGTCCACGCCGCGACGGCACCCGGATCGGTTTCGGGACACTGTAGTTCGGTCACCGGCACCGCCGCGGGCGCGTTGATGACCTGATGGGGCAGCCCGTCGATCTCGCGGAATGTGGTGCGCAGACTGTCGTGGCGGCCCACCATGTCACCGATCGCGGCGGTCAGGGCGGCTGTGTCGCAGGGACCGGTAAGCCGGGCCGTCAGCGGAATGTGGTCGCCGGTGGAACTGGGGTCCAGTCGGTAGGCGAACCAGGTTCGCAGCTGCGACGCCGAGACCGGGAGGTTGCCGGAGCGCGGCACCGCGACCAGCGGCGGTCGCCCGGCCCCGTCGGGTTGCGCGGCCGGGGCCCGGTCGATCGCGGCGGCCAGTCGGGCCACCGTGCTGGCCTCGAAGATCTCCCGGATGCCGATCTCCACCTCGCAGCGGGCGCGGATCGCGGCGACCAGTTTGGTGGCCAGCAGCGAGTGGCCGCCGAGGTCGAAGAACGAGTCGTCGGCGCCCACCTTGTCACGGGAGAGCAGTTGGGCGAACAGTTGCGCCACCACGTGTTCGGTGTCGGTCTGCGGCTCCCGGTAGGGCGTGCTCTCGAGAGGCTGCGGGTCGGGCAGCGCGGCGCGGTCGATCTTGCCGTGCGCGGTGATCGGGATGTCGTCGACCACCACGTAGGCCGCCGGTGCCATGTATTCCGGCAAGGCCGCGGCCACCCGGGCCCGGATCCGCGGAATCTCGACGGAGTCTTCCCCGGCGCCCGGGGCGGCGGGGGTCAGGTAGGCGACCAGGCTGCGGCCCAACCCGGGAAGGTCGGAAAGCACGACCACACACTGACCGACGCTGGGGTCGACCGAGATGGCCGAGGCCACCTCGCCGAGCTCGATCCGGAAGCCGCGGACCTTGACCTGGTCGTCGGCGCGGCCGATGAATTCCAGGTCGCCGGCAGCATTGCGGCGGGCCAGATCACCGGTGCGGTACAGCCGCTGGCCGGGCGTCCACGGGTCGGCGACGAATCGCTCGGCGGTCAGGCCGGGACGGTCGAAGTAGCCGCGGGCCACATGTGTTCCGCCGATGTAGATCTCGCCGATCACCCCGACGGGAACCGGCTGCAGGGCGTCGTCGAGCAGCCACATGGTGGTGTTGATGTTCGGGCTGCCGATCGGCACGATCCGGTTGCCCTGGGGGCCTTCCACCTTGTGTCGGGACGAGTTCACCACGGTCTCGGTGGGGCCGTAGAAGTTGTGTAGCAGGGCGTCGAAGGTGGCGTGGAACTTGTCCGCGAGTTCGCCCGGCAGCGGTTCGCCACCGATCGGGATGCGCCGCAGGGTGCGCCACTGGTTCACGCCGGGCAGCGACAGGAACAGGCCCAGCAGCGACGGCACGAAGTGCATGGCGGTGACGCCTTCGCGCTGCAGCAGGTCGGTCAGGTAGCCGATGTCGCGGAGTCCATCCGGGCGCGGAATCACCAGCCGGGCACCGTTTCCGAGGGTTCCGAACAGTTCGCCGATCGACACGTCGAAGCTCGGCGAGGCGACCTGCAGCAGAACGTCGGTGTCGTCGATGCCGTACTCGCCGCCGAACCAAACCAGGTACTCGGTGATCGGGGCGTGGGATACCTCGACACCCTTGGGCAATCCGGTCGAACCGGAGGTGTAGATGAGGTAGGCGAGATTCTCCGCACGCAGCGGGCGCACCCGGTCGGCGTCGGTCGGGTCGGTGTCGGGTCGGCCGGCCAGCTCGTCGTCGGTCAGCGGCTCCCGCAACACGATCGACGGCCGGGCGTCACCGAGGATGAATTCGATGCGGTCCGGCGGGTATTCGGGGTCGACGGGAACGTAGGCAGCGCCGGCTTTGGCGATGCCCAGGGCGGTCACGACCAGCTCCGTCGAGCGGCCGAACAGCACCGCGACCTTGTCCTCGGTGCCGATGCCCGCGGCGATCAGGTGGTGTGCGATCCGGTTGGCGCGCGCGTTGATCTCGGCGTAGCTGTACCGGCCGTGGTCGTCGACGACGGCGATGGCGTTCGGGGTGGCCGCGGCCCGGTCGGCCACCAGCGAGCCCAGGGTGGCCGGTGCCTCTGGGGGCGGGGCGAAGTCGGGTCCGCGGGAGACCGCGTCCAGCCAGGCCTGGTCGTCAGCGCCGAGCATGTCCAGCTCGCCGACCGTCTTGTCAGGCGCTGCCACGGCGGCCGTCAGCATCTGCACTAGGTGGCGCAGCAACTGCTCGACCAATGCCTCGTCGAGCACGTCGTGCAGGTATTCGGCCTCGATCAGCGCGCCGTCAGTACCGGCCTCCACCATGATTCCCAGCGGCAGCTGGGCAACCTTGCCGCGGTAATCGGCTCGGGTGCAGGTGATCCCGTCCGGCTGGAAGCCGCCCCCCTGGGTCGACCGGAAACCGAAGCTGAGCCGGGTGAGTCGTTCCACTCCCCCGTGCCGGCGATCCGGGTTGAGTTCGCGCACCACCCGGTCGAGGTTGATGCCCTGGTGGCCAAAGGCCCCCAGTGCGGCGTCGCGGGTTTGCGCCAGCAGGTCGCTGAACCGGGCCGCAGCGTCAACTTTCGCGCGCAGCACCACGGTGTTGCCGAAGTAGCCGATGGCTCCTTCGGTACCGGCGGTGCGGTTGAGCACCGGTGAGGCGATGAGGAAGTCATCGGTGGCGGTGTAGCGGTGGATCAGGGCGGACAGCGCCGCGGCGATCACCATGTAGGGCGTGGCGCCGTTGCTGCGTGCCAGATCGGTGATGTCGGACATCAACTCCGCCGGCAGGGTGCGGGTGCACAAGCCGGCGCGCAGCGTGCTGGGTATCGCCGAGCCGTGCGGGCCGGGCAGCTCCAGCGGGTCCGGCGGATCGGCCAACAGGGTCCGCCAGTATGTCAGCTCGGCTTCGTGGCCAGAACCCGCCGCAGCGGCGGGGTGCGGCACCGACGCGCGGGTGGCGAACTGCTCCGGGTCGGCATAGGCGGCCGTGAGGTCGGCGAAGAACACCGCCCAGGAGTCGTCGTCCCAGGCGATGTGGTGGGCCACCAGCAGCAGAATGTGTTCATCGGGTGCGACTCGGACCAGGGTGAGCCGCAGCGGGGCATCGGATTCCAGCCGGAACGGGGTGCCGAATTCGCGCTGGGCCAGTACTTCCAGGCGCAGCGCGCGAGCCTGTTCGGCGAGATCGGACAGGTCGTGTGTGGCAAAGCCAGGCGTGACCTCGGCGATCACCGGGTGCGGTTCGCCCGCGTCGTCGACGGAATAGACGGTACGCAGCACCGGATGGCGCGCGGCCACTGCGGCCAGCGCGGCCTGCAGCCGGGCGCCGTCCAGCGGGCCGGTGAGACGGTAGGAGACCGCGATGTTGGCCAGGGCGCCGTCCGGGTCGAGCGCCTGCACGAACCACATGCGGCGCTGTCCGTCGCTCATGGTCAGCGGCCCAGACCCGTTGGCCGGCCCGGACTGCGGCTCGGCAGATGCTGCGGCCAGCCCGCGTTCAGTGAGTCTGCGGCGCAGCAGCTCCAGCCGCAGCTCGTTGGCGTCGGTCGCCTGGTCGACGGCGTCATGCGGCGATTCCAGCTTCGCCTCTCCTTCGTCGAACCTCGCTAAACGGCCGGTGTCAGTCATGGGTGAACACAGTCCTTTCCGTAGCCGCGGCGGGCGCTGCGTCATCGGTCAGCGTCGCCGTCAGCTGGGCTCCGGTCATTCCAGCCAGCAGTGGACCGAGCGCCACACGCAGGCCGGTGGCCCGCCCCAAGCGCTTGCGCAGGTCCAGTGCGAGAAGTGAATCCAGGCCGAGGTCGACCAGGGCCCGGTGCATGTCGATGTCGTCGGGGCCTTCCAAGCCGAGCACCGTCACCAGTTCGTCGGCCACCACTTCGCCGATCGGGCGATCGGCCTGCCCGTCCGCCGTTGCGGCGGCCAGTGCTGCGTCGAAGGGCGAGGGCACGCCCTGGCTGTCGAAGAACACCGCCAGTCGGTCGAAATCGGCGGCCAGGATCGCCGGGTCGTCCGGCGCGGCAAGGAGTCCGGCGGTGATCGCGGCCTCCGGGGCCATCGGGGTGAGGCCGGTGCGGGCGATCCGGTCCTTCTCCTCGCCGCTGACCACGGCCACGCTGCGCCACAGTCCCCAACGGATGGAGGTGGCGCCTAGGCCCTGTGCCCGCAGCTGTCCCACCAGCGCGTCCGCCATCCGGTTGGCCGCCGCGTAGAGCCCGTGTCCCAAGCCGCCCCACAGTGCCAGTACCGAAGAGCAGACCAGCACGCGTGCGTCGGCGTCCAGCGGCCAGTGCCGGGCCAGGTTGTCCAGTCCGATCACTTTGGCGCCGAACGCGTCCCGCACTGCCTCGGCCGTGATCTTCGACGCGGCCACGGCCTCTGCCGACGCGGTATGTACCAGCAACCCGGCCGGTACCGGTCGATATTGCGCAATGACCGCCGCGACTGCGGCGTCATCGGTGATGTCGCAGCGGACCGCGGTGATGCGCGCCCCGGTACGCGCACGCAGCGCATCCAATTGCGGCGTAGTCGCATCGTTTGCCCCACTGCGGCTGAGCAGGACGATGTCGCGGGCGCCGTGGTCGGCGCAGAACGCCGCGTAGGCCAATCCGATCGCGCCGGTTCCGCCGCTGATCACCACGGCCTCTGGGACCGTCGGCGCCGTTGCGGCGGTGGTGGACTCGACGAATCGGCGGGTTGTCAGGTTCCCGGCACGCACCGCGACCTCGGTGTCGGTCAACTGGAGTGCGGCGCCGGCGGCTCGCAGGTCTGCGGCAGTCGGCTGCACCGGCAGGTCCAGATGCGCGAACGTGTGATCGGGGTAGTCGAATCCGATGCTGCGGTGCAGCGCGGCCAGCGCGGCGGCACCGGGACGCGGTGACGGATCACCGTCGAGTTGCTCGGCGCCGCGGGTGACCAGCCATACCCGGCGGCAGTTCTGTCCCGGCCGAACAACGGTCTGGCTGGCCGCGTTCCCAGCGAACTCGGTAGTGGCCGTGGTGATGTCGACCGTGTCGGCGAGCGGAGCCACCAGAACCAGGAATTCGGCGTCGGCGGGGTCGACCACTTCGGCGTCCAGGGCGTCCAGTGCCGCCGCCAATTGCGCGGTCAGCTCAGCTGATTGCCCGGCATAGTCGACGACGGCCACCCGCGCGGGACGCTGGTGCGGCTCGGTGACCGGCAGCCAGCTTTCGGTCATGACCACCGGCATCCGATGGCGCGGCGTGGACGTCGCTGTGCCGGCCCACAGCCGGTTGGTGTGCATCGGTGCGTGCGGGAAATGCCGTAGCAGCCCCGGAGCATCCGGCGCGAAGTCGCGCCACCGGTAGCCGGGGTCGGCGATCGCCGCGGCGGCGATGTTCGCTGCCAGCGCCTCACCGGCCGGCTGGTCGCGGTCGGTGCTACCCAGCACCTGGGCGGCACCGACGGAGTCGCTGAGCGCCACCAGCAGGGTCGGGTGCGCCGACATCTCGATGAACGTCGTGACGCCGCGCGCCACCGCGGCAGCCGCGGCCAAGTCGAAGCGGACCTGTCGCCGCAGATTGTCGAACCAGTACTGGCGGAACGTCGTGGCGGGCGGGATCGGTCCGCCGTACACCGATCCGATGAATTCCACCGGGGCGCTGTGGAATTGCGCTTCGGGAAGCTGGCCGGTCAGCTGGTCTCGCAGCGGCTCCAGGGCGCTGGTGTGCGCCGGGTAGCGCACCGGCAGTTCGCGGGCGAACACGCCACGCCGGCCGGCGGCTTCCAGAATCTGCTGTATGGCCGGCCACTCGCCAGACACGACCACCGATTCGGGGCCGTTGACCACCGAGAGCTCCAGCCAGCCAGGGGTGGCGGCGATGAGGTCGGCGGCGGCGTCGGCGTTCAGGGCGATCATCGCCATGCCGAACCGGACCGGCGCGTTGGCGGCCAGCAGGTCGGTCAGTTGCGCCCGTGCAGCCACCACCGCCACGGCGGCATCCAAGTCGACCACGCCGGCGGTGTAGGCGGCGGCCACCTCCCCCAGGCTGTGGCCGACGGTGATGTCGGGCAGCACGCCGAAATGCCGCCAGGTGGCGGCCAGCGCCGCGGCGTGGGTGAATTGAGCGGCCTGGACCACCACGGGATCTGTGTCATCGGTGCCGCGCAGGTAGCTCAGCGGAGAGGCGTGACCGGCGCGCAGGAAGGCCTCATGGCAGCGGTCCGCTTCGGCGCGGTACGCCGCGACGCCGAGCAGCTCGGTTCCCATGCCGGGCCATTGATTCCCCTGGCCGGGGAATACGAAAGCGGTGCGAGCGGTCTCGGGTTGATGCGACCCGGCCACCAGCGGGTGTTCGACGCCGCGGTAGACGGCGTCGAGCCCGGCGATGAGTTCCGCAGTATCGCGGGCCCGGATCACCGCGCGGTAGCGGCGTACCGGGCGGGTGGCCCGCAGGGTCCGGGCGACCGCAGAAACCTCGGCGGGGTGGGTCTGCAGGTAGCGCGCCAGCGCACCCGCCTCGGCGGCCACCAGATCGCGGGCGTGTGCCGAGATCAGCACGGGGATCCGGCCGTCGGGCAGGGTGGTCGGGTGGTTGTTCAGCACGGCAGTGCCTTTTTCGCCGGCTCGGCCGGCTCCGCCACCCCGACGATCAGATGCGCATTGGTGCCGCTCATTCCGAACGCCGACACCGAGCCGATCCGGCGGCCGTCACTGGCCGGCCAGGCGGTGATGGTTTCGGCGAGCGTGATGCCGTGACCATCCCAGTCGATGCCGTTGTGCCAGCCCTCGCGCACATGCAGGGTAGGCGGGATCGCCTGGTGCTCGGCGGCCAGCAGCACTTTGGTCAACCCGAGTGCCCCGGCCGCGGCCTGGGTATGTCCGATGTTGGATTTGACCGAGCCGAGCCGCGGGCCGGCGCCGGCTGTCGTGTCGGTGCCGTAGACGCTGATCAGCGAGCGCAGCTCTACCGGGTCACCGACGCGGGTTCCGGTTCCGTGGCCCTCGATCATCCCGACCTGGCTGGGGTGCACGCCGGCGTCGGCCAGGGCGTGCCGGAACAGTCGCTGCTGGGCCGCTTCGCTGGGGGTGAGCAGGCCGGTGGTGTGACCGTCCTGGTTGAGCCGGCTGGCCATGATCTCGCCGTAGATGTGGCGGCGGTCGCGCAGCGCGGCCGATTTTCGTTGCAGCACAAAGATGCCAGCGCCTTCGGCCCAGACCGTTCCGGTGGCGGCGGCACTGTAGGGCCGGCAGTGGCCGTCGTCGGAGAGGGCGTGCTGCTTGGAGAATTCGACGAAGAAGCCGGGCGAGCCCATCACGCACACCCCACCGGCGAGCGCCATGTCGGTGTCACCGGTCTGGATCGCCTGCACCGCCAGGTGTAGTGCGGACAGTGCCGACGAGCAGGAGGTGTCGACGGTGATCGCCGGGCCGGCCAGGCCCAGGGTGTAGGCGATTCGGCCGGAGATCACCGACAGTGCGGTGCCGGGCAGCAGGTGACCACTGTGTGCGCTGAACTGCGCCATGTCCGGGCCGTAGCCGGTGACCGAGGCACCGAGGTACACCCCGACGTCGTGGCCGGTGAGCTCGTCGGGATTGATGCCGGCATCTTCCAGCGCCCGCCAGGCCACCCGCAGTGCCACCCGCTGCTGCGGGTCCATCGCGACGGCCTCGCGTGGTGCGATACCGAAGAACCCAGGGTCGAATTCGGCTGCGCCGGAGAGGAATCCGCCGGCGTTGAAGATCGGCTTGAAGCCGTCGCGATGCGACCCCTCGATGAGTTCGCGCACGGCCCAGTCCCGGTCCTCGGGGATGGTGCTCAGCGCCTCGCGGCCGTCGGCAAGCAGTGACCAGTACTGCTCGGCGGTGTCGATCCCACCGGGGGCCTCGACGCCGAGGCCGGTGATGACGACCGGGTCCTCGCGCCGATCATTCATCGGCGATGATCCGCTTCGCCAAGGTCTCGATGTGCTCGTAGTGATAGAAGTGCCCGCCGTCGTACAGCGACACCGACCAGGCGCCGGTGGTGTGGTCGGCCCAGCGTTCCAGCAGGTCAGCGCCGACCCGGTCGTCGGAGCGGCCGCCCAGCACGGTGATGTCGGCGCTGATGGTGGCATCGGGTGCGCACTGGTAACGGTTGAACGCCAGGTAATCCGAGCGCACCGGCGTCAGCAGCAGGGTGAGGAATTCCTCGTCGGCCAGGATTCG
This sequence comes from Mycolicibacter sp. MU0102, assembly GCF_963378105.1. Classification (NCBI taxonomy): domain Bacteria; kingdom Bacillati; phylum Actinomycetota; class Actinomycetes; order Mycobacteriales; family Mycobacteriaceae; genus Mycobacterium; species Mycobacterium holstebronense. Next base: position 1,647,636 of record NZ_OY726398.1, on the reverse strand, counting down.
CGGGTCGGTGCCGCCCAGCTGGGCAAGTTCGGCGCGCAGGTCGGCATCCCCGGTGGGCACCTTGCGCAGCCCGGCCACCACGCCGGGCGCAGGGGCCGCCGAGGCCCACAGCCGCTGGATCTCGATGCCGCGCTCTTCGGCGAGCCGGGCGAACTCGAACGCGACCAGTGAGCCCATGCTGTGCCCGAACAGGCGCAGCGGTCCGAGCTGGTGCCAGGGCGCAGCGTCGAACAGGCTACGGGCCAGCTCCGGCAGGGTTTCGGCGGCCGGCTCGCGGAAACGGTCGGCACGCTGCGGATACTGCATGACGTAGGTGTCGGCACCGGCGGCCAGGGCCAGCGCCAGCGGGCGGTAGTTGACCGCGGTTCCGCCGGCGTGCGGGAAGACCAGAGTGGGGGCGCCGGGCCCGGGAAAGCGCCCGATCCAGGAGGGGAACTGCGCGACGGCCGAGGTGTCGTCGACGGCCATCCGATCCCCTCGCAAGTATTAGTAAAGGCTGCCCTAATTTCCCTGCGTTAGGTTACCCCTACCGGCGTCGGGCCGGAAATCCGGGCGTCTGTGAGTCTGTCCCAGCCCCTCCGCCGCGCCGAGCGTGCACTGAGTCCGATTTTCTGCCCCATTCCTCGCACTGAATGCACGTTCGGCGAAGGTGGAGCCGCGCCGTGGGCCAGACTCCCCTGATGGACGTCCGCACCACGATCGATACCTACCTGCGGGCCTGGACGCAACAGGACCCCGAGCTCATCGTCACGATCTTCACCGACGACGCCACCTACCACGAGCGGGTGCTGGGCGAACCGATCCGCAGCCGAGCCGGGATCCGCGACTACTGGCAGAGCAAGGTCGTCGAGGGCCAGGCCAACATCGATGCCCGATTGCTCAACCTCTACACCGCCACCGACGGCACCACGGTGATCGCCGAGTGGGAGGCGACATTCGACGACCGCCTCCAGAACGTGCGCAAGCGGATGCGCGAAGTCGCCATCCTGGAATTCGCCGGTGAGCGGATCGCCAGCCTGCGCGAGTACTGGGCCTCTGAAGTAATCGGATAGCCGTGCTGCGTCAGAGGTGGCTCGCCACGAAGGTCGCGGCCTGACCGGGCATGCCGGACTGCGCATAGGACTGGTGCGGCGCCGAGAACATCTCGTCGTGCGTAGGCAGCGCCAGGGCTCCCTGAGTGCAGATCGGATCGCCGTCGGCACACAGATCAATGGCCTTGGCTCCGTACCAGGGGCTGATCTCGCTAATCGGTCCGCCCAGGTACCGGTCGGTGGGATTGCCGAAAACCGCGACCGCAGCCACGTGTTCGGCCTCCTCGGCCGACAGGGTCGCGGCGTTGAAGCCCACCACCGATGTCCGCGCGATGGTGATCAGATCGATGACCATGGCGCCTTGCGAATAGCCGCCCAGCACCAGCTTGGTGTTGGGACAGGTCGCAACCATGGACTGCACGTGGGCGTTCGCATCACCGGCGCCATCGGACGCCGACGGCGGCCAGTCCTCGCCTGCCGGGTAATTGACCGCATACACCCCGACGGACCGCCCCCCGACCTGCGAGCGCAGTGCATCGAGGAATTTCTGGCCGACTGCGCCGACACCGGGCGGTTCGGCGGTGCCCCGGGCGAAGGTCACCTCGATGTCGGGGCAGCTGGCAGCGGAGGCGGCGGGGATGACGCTCGGCGCGCTGGGCAGCGTAGCCAAGGCCGTCACCACCGGAACACCGAGGAAGAGGAGCGATCGGCGCGCTTTCATCTCACGATGCTGGCACACCGCGACTGCGATCCACCAGCCTTTATCGCAGCGCGTCGGCAACTTCTGCGGCATCGAGCTGCGCCACTTCCAGGTACACCTCCGCGACCGCGTCCAACCGGCCCGGATCGGCTTCGGACGCCGCAAGCCGAGCAGCCAGTCCGGCGACGGTTCGGGTGGCGAAGATGTCGGCGACCACCGCGCCCGGGGCGTCCAGCCAGGTGCGGATGCGTGACACGGCGGCGGTGGCCAGCACCGAATCCCCGCCCAGGGCGAAGAAGTCGTCGTCTGCTCCGACCCGGGCGGCGCCGAGCACCTCGGCGATGATCGCGGCCAGGGCGCGCTGCAGCGGACCGGCCGGCTCGCGGTAGCCGTCGCCCGCGGCCATCGCCGCGGCCAGCTCGGCCGTGACCGCCCGCCGATCGATCTTGCCCGAGACGGTGTAGCGAATCGCCGAAACCACCTGCAGCTGACGGGGAATCATGTGCTCGGGCAGTGACTCGGCCAACCCGGCCTGCAATCCGGCAACGCTTACCGCGGGATCGCCGGTACGCACCGCAGCCGCCAACACCTCACGCCCGCCGGGTTCGGTCAGCGCCACCACCACCGCCTCGGCAACCCCGGGCAGGCGGCGCAGTGCGGATTCGACCTCACCGAGTTCGATGCGATACCCGCTGATCTTGACTCGGTGATCGGCGCGCCCGACGAATTCCAGGGTGCCGTCGGGCAGGTAGCGGGCCAGATCGCCGGTGCGATACCAGGTTCGGCCGTCGTACTCGACGAACTTCTCGGCGGTCAGGTCGGGCCGCCCGCGATAACCCGAGGCGATGCCGCGCCCGGTGACCCACAGTTCGCCGGCCACCCAGTCCGGGCGGTCGGCTCCGTCGGCGCCGACGACCCGGCAGGCGATGTTGGGCAGCGGGGCGCCGTAGGGCACGGCGGCCCAGTGCGCCGGCGGGTCCCCCTCGACCTCGCACAGCGTGGCATGGATGGCGGTTTCGGTGGCCCCGCCGAGTCCGGCGAACCGCACCCCGGGCGCCACCGCGCCAAACCGTCGCGCCAGTTCGGGGCGCACCCAGTCGCCGCCGGTCAACACCGCACGCACCGAAGACAGTTCGCCGCCGGTGGCGGCCAACATCTCCAGCGCCCCCGGCATCAGGTTGAGCACACTGACCCGGTGCCGCGCCACCAGCTGCGCCCACACTTCGGGGCTGCGCCGGTCGGCTTCATCGACCATCACGATCGCCCCACCGGCGCGCAGCATGGCGAAGACGTCGAGCACCGACATGTCGGCGTCCAACGTCAGCAGCGCCAGGCTGCGGTCGCTGGGAGCGAATCCGAAACGAGCGCTGAGGGTTTCGATGGTGTTCATGGCGGCGTCGTGGGTGACTTCGACGCCCTTGGGCTCGCCGGTGGAGCCGGAGGTGAACACCACATAGGCCAACTCCGACGGAGCGGTGTGAACCGGCTGCACCGCACCGGAGTGCTGCACGGCATCGGAGACCGCCAGTGTCGGAATCTCCAAGGCGGGCAACGCGTCCCCGGTCACCAGGGCCAGCCCGGCACCGCCCAGGGCCAGGATCCGCTCTCTGCGCTCGGGCGGCTGATCGGCCGCGATCGGCAGATAGACCGCCCCGGCGGCCAGGATGCCCAGCAGCGCCGGAATCTGCTCGGCGCCCTTGGGGCCCAGCAGCGCCACCGTGTCACCGGGTCGCACGCCGCGCTCCTGCATTGCGGCGGCCACCGCCAACGCCTGATCGCGTAGCTCGCCGTAGCTCAACTCCCCCGACCCGTGTAGCAACGCGACCGCCTCGGGATCGCGGTCGGCCTGGCGAAAGAACCCGTCCTGCAGGGCTTCCCCACTGGGTTCGGCGCTGCCCGCGTTCACCGACGCACGCACCTGGGCCTGATCGGCGGGCAACGCTGCCGGCGCGGCTTGCGCCCAACCGTCGCTGCCGGCCAGCCGGGTCAGGTCGGCGATGTGGTGGGCGAACATGGCGTCGATCACGCCCGGCGCGAACATGTCCTCGCGCACATCCCAGTTCACCAGGATGCCGCCGTCGAACTCGGTGACCTGTGCGTCCAGCAGCACCTGCGGGCCCTGGGAGATGATCCAGGCCGGGGTACCGAATGCGGCGGTGACCTCGTCGGCGAACAGCTCCCCGAGTCCCAGCGCGCTGGTGAACACCACCGGCGCCAGCACCTGCGTGCCGCGGTGGCGGCTCAAGTCGCGCAGCACGGCCAGGCCGGGATAGTCGGCGTGTGCGGCGGCGGTGCGCATCGCGTCCTGCACCGCGTGCGCGCGCTGCGCGCCGGTGCTGGCCTGGCTCAGATCCACATCCAGCAGCAGTGACGAGGTGAAATCGCCGACCAGCCGGTCGACGTCGTCGTGCAACGGTTCGCGGCCGAACAGTGGCACATTGAGCAGGAAGCGCGGGGCGTCCGACCAACTGGCCAGCGTGTGCGAGAACGAGGCGGCCAGGGTCATGGCCGGCGTGACCCCGTGGGCGCGGGCCTGACCGAACAGTGCGTCGCGGGTGTCCGGGTCAAGCCAGTGCCACCGCCGGGTGCTGCGGCGCGGGTCGGTGGGGGCGCCGGCGGGCGGCGGCAGCTTGGGCGGATCGGGCAGGTCGGGGATGTGCTGCGCCCACCACTGGCGATGGTTCTCGTCGGGTTCGCGGTCGGCGGTGACGTGGCGGTACTGCCGGTAGGTGTAGCCCAGCTCCGGCAGCGTCTCCCCCCGGTACGCCGCGGCCAGATCCGCCATCAGGGTGCGGTAGCTCATGGCGTCGGCGGCCTGCATGTCCAGGTCGACGTGCAGTCGCGCGGTTCCATCCGGCAGTAATGACACGGTGAGTTCGAAGACCGCGTCGTCGAGTTGCTGATGCGATTTCGCCACCCGGGTGGCGTCCAGGTGCTGGGCCACCTCGGTGGCGTCCAGGCCACGTAGGTCCTGCACCGCGACGGGCAGTGCGGCATCGGGCCGGATGTGCTGGGTTCCGTCGGGTGAGAATTGCACCCGCAGCATCGGGTGGCGGGCGGCCAGCGCGGCCGCGGCGGCGGCCAGCCGGTCCGGGTCGATAGCGCGCCCATCAAACTCCACATACAGGTGCCCGGCCACCCCGCCGAGCGCGACGTCGTCGTCGCGTCCCACCCACATGGCGTGCTGCATGGGGGCCAGCGGAAACGGTGCGTCGGCATCGCGCGGCTCGTCCGTCGTCGCGGTGACCGGTGCCGGTTCGCCCCGGTCGCCCAGCAGGTCCTGCCAGGCGGCGATGCGCGGGTCGGCGGCCAGCGCGGCGAAGTCGACGTCGATGCCCTGTTTGCGCCAGCGGCCGGCCAGGCTCATCATCCGGATCGAGTCCAGACCCTGTCCGACCAGGTCGGCCTCGGGATCGACGGCGCTGGCGTCGGCGCCGAGCAGGTCAGCGACCTGCGCGCGTATCTCGTCCGGCCCCACAGCGCCACTCCACCCTTCGTTAGGCTGCCCTAATTTCTCGAAGCTACTCTATCTAGGTTCGGTCGTCGGTAAGCCAGGGAGTACACATGCACGGGTTCGTACCGTTTCCCGACGATCGGGCCGCCGCCTACCGCGCGGCCGGTTACTGGAGCGGGCGGCCGTTGGCATCGCTGCTCGACGACGCCGCGGCACGCTGGCCCGAGCGTCCGGCGGTGATCGATCCAGGCGCGACGCTGTCGTATGCGCAGTTGGATGCGGCCGCCGATCGCGCGGCGGCGGGCCTGCACCGGCTGGGTGTCGGCGCCGGTGACCGGGTGTTGCTGCAGTTGCCCAACAGTTGCGCGTTCGCGGTCACGCTGTTCGGGCTGCTGCGGGTGGGCGCCATTCCGGTACTGTGCCTGCCCGGGCACCGTGCTGCCGAGATCGGGCATCTGGCCGCGGTCAGCGAGGCCGTCGGGATCGTGATCCCTGACGCCACTGCGGGATTCGACTACCCGGCGATGGCCGCCGAACTGGGGCTGCGGCGGCTCGTCATCGAAGATGCGCCCGAGGGCCACCCCGCGCCGCGATTCATCCCCGATCCGGCCGCGCCAGCACTACTGCTGGTCTCCGGCGGGACCACCGGCATGCCCAAACTGATCCCCCGCACCCACAACGACTACATCTACAACGCCACCGCCAGCGCCCAGCTATGCGAGCTGACCTCCGACGACGTCTACCTCGCGGCGTTGCCGGCCGCCCACAATTTTCCGCTGGCCTGCCCGGGCTTGCTGGGCGCCATGTCGGTGGGCGCGGCCACCGTGTTCGGCGCCGACCCCAGCCCGGAGGCAGCATTCGCCACCATCGCCCGCCACCGGGTGACGGTCACCGCGCTGGTGCCGGCGCTGGCCACGCTGTGGGCCCACGCCTGCGACTGGGAGCCGCAGAAGCCGACCACGCTGCGGTTGCTGCAGGTCGGCGGCGCCAAGCTGGCCGCGGGCGACGCCCGCCGGGTTCGGGAGGCGCTGACGCCGGGCCTGCAGCAGGTGTTCGGCATGGCCGAGGGCTTGCTCTGCTACACCCGGCCCGGCGACGCCGCGGAGTTGCTCGACACCACCCAAGGTCGGCCGTTGTGCGCCGACGACGAGTTGCGGGTGGTCGACGAGGACGGCGCCGAAGCATCCGAGGGTGAGCTGATGGTGCGCGGGCCCTACACGATCAACGGCTACTACAACGCAGCCGAGGCCAACGAGCGATCCTTCAGCCCGGACGGCTTCTACCGCAGCGGCGACCGGGTCCGCCGCCTGGCAGATGGCTACCTGGAGGTGACCGGGCGGATCAAGGACGTGATCGTCCGCAGTGGCGAGAACATCGCCGCCGACGAACTGGAGGCGCACCTGCTGCTCCATCCAGCGGTCCGATCGGCTGCCGCGGTGGGCCTGTCGGATCAGTACTTGGGCGAAAAAGTTTGCGCCGCAGTCGTGTTCAACGGCACACCGCTGACGTTGGCAGAGCTGAACCGCCACCTCGACAAGTGCGGCGTGGCCACCCATGTCCGCATCGATCAGCTGGCGGCGCTGCCGACGCTGCCTTTCACAGCGGTCGGCAAGATCGACAAGAAGGCGTTGGTCCGCCAGCTCGGCTGAACCGAATTCGCCGACCTAGCCGCGCTCGACGACGTTGTCGAACCCCGAGGTACTCACGTCCGGGTCCCCGGAGTGATAGGTGACCCGGTTGTTGAGACCGGATGCCGTGACCTTGGGCGTCGAGTCGACGGTGATGACATTGCCGATGCCCGACACCGTCAGTCCGGCGCACTGGCCGGTGAGTTCCACCGTGTTGCTGACCCCGCTCACCGACACGTAGCGGCCGTCGCAGGCCAGGGTCTTGTTCTCCCCGGCTCCGGCGATGGTGAGGGTGACACTGCTGTCCGGCACCGGGTTAGCAGGCGACGCTGCGACCGGCGGCGCCGGAACGGGAGCAGGGGCGTTGGCGGGCGCCGCCTCGGAGGGCAGCGGTATCGGGGTCAAACCCCTGGGCATGGTGGGCCGCCCGGGCTCGGGGCTGCTCAAGTCAGGGGAGGCCAGGAACACTGCGACTGCGCCGGCGATCACCACTGCCGCAGCGATCACACTGACGACGATGGCGAGACCGCGGCCGCTTCCTGACCGCGACGGCGCCTGCCCGTCGACGGAACCCGACGAGGCGGTCAGTTCCACGGGTCGGGCGAAGTCCGACAGCGGACGCTCCAATTCCCGTATCCGGGCCTCGGGATCGTCGTCGGCGTTCACGCTCTGATGATCGCACTAAATCGATCGCGAGTCGCTAGCCGGCGTGGATCTGCCATCCGGCGGCATCGTTTTGCTGTCGCCAGAACTCGTCGAAACGTCCACCGGCCGCCCGCAATTCGTCGATCGTCCCGTCCTCGATGACCCGGCCGTCGTCGATGAACAGCACTCGGTCGGCCTGGGAGATGCTGGCCAGCCGGTGCGCGACGATCACCCTGGTGCGCGGGCGCAGTTCGGAACTCAGCGCGGCGACGATCGCGGCCTCATTCTCGGTGTCCAGCGCGCTGGTCGCCTCGTCGACCAGCAGCACCGGTGCGGGTTTGAGCAGCGCCCGGGCGATGCTGACCCGTTGGCGCTCACCGCCGGACAGTGCCGCGCCGGCTTCTCCCACCCTGGTGTCGGTGCCGTCGGGCAGTCGGGCGACCAGCTCGTCGACACGAGCCAGTTCGGTGGCCCGCTGGAAGGTTTCCTGATCGGCGTCGGGGTTTCCGACCAGGATGTTGTCGCGGATCGTGCCGTCGAGTAGGTACGGATGCTGGAACACCACGCTGGTGGCGGCCCGCCGTGACGTGGCGTCCAGCTCGGTGGCGTCCACCCCGTCAAGCAACACCCGCCCACCGGTGGGCTCGTGCAGTCCGGCGATCAGGGACAAGATGGTGCTCTTGCCCGAACCGGACGGTCCGACGATGGCGGTGGTGGTGCCGGCCTGCAGGGAAAAGCTGACTCCGTCGAGCACCGGGGCGCCCGCCGAGTCGTAGCCGAACGTGACGTCGTCGAACTCGATGCGCGTGGCGCCGGCGTCCTCGGGGGCGCGGCCGGGGCCGACCGTCACCTCGGGCGCGGTGAGCACCGCGCGAATCCGCTCGAGGGAGGCCCGCGTCGACTCCAGTGCCGGCGCCAGCTCGCTGATGACGGTGAACGGTTCCAGGTAGCGCGCCGCCACCACGATCAACGCGATGGCCTCGGGAACGCTGAGCGTGCCGGTCACGGTCAGCGCGGTGGTGCTGCCGGCCAGCAGGATCAGCGCGCCCTGGCTGGCCAGGCTGAACAGCAGTTGCCCCGGAATCTGCATGAGCAACAGCCGCATCGCCGCGCCGTGCTGGGCGCTCAGCGCCTGCCCGACGGTGCTGCGTTCGGGTTCCACGCGCCGCGCCGCGCGCAGCGCCTGCTGGGTGCGGGCGAACTCGATGATTCGTTCCGTCAGAGCGGTGTTGGCGTCGCCGGCCGCGGCGTCCGCGCGGGCGCTGAGCCGGTTGGATGCCCACAGCGCCCCCAGCAGCAGCGGTACCCCGCCCAGGGCGGCGACGCCCAGCTGCCAGGACACCCCGAGCAGGGCCAGTGCGATCGCCGGCGGCAGCAGGATCGCGCTGATCAGTGGGGTCAGCAGGTTGACCACCAGGCTTACCAGTTCGGGGCCGGTGGCAGCGATCGCCTGTCGCGCGTCGGCGGTGTTCTCCGCGGTGAGCCAGCCCAGCCGGACGCCGGGCAGCCGGTCGGCCACGTCGTGTTGGGTGTGGTCGAGGACGGCGAAGCCCAAGTCGAATCCGATTCGGGCGCATGCGAAGTCGATCAGCCAACCCGCGACGGTCGCTACCGTCAGCCAACCCAGCCAGGCCACCGCCTGACGCGGGTTCTCGGAGAACAGCGCGCTCACCAGCGGAACCAGCAGCACGGTGCCCGCCGCCCGCACCGCCACCGACAGCAGCGTCAGCGCGGCGTAGCCGAACATCCGGCCGCGACGGTCATGCGGGATCAGCTGGATCAGGGTGCGGATCATCGGCTCGCCTCCGCACCGACGGTGACCGCGGCGCGGCCGGTCTCCCACAACTGCAGGTAGCGGCCCTGCGCGGCCAGCAACTGATCGTGGCTACCTTGTTCGACGATGCTGCCGTGGTCGAGCACGACGATCTGATCGGCGCCGGTGATCGTGTGCAGCCGGTGGGCGATCACCAGCACGGTGCGATCCCGGGTCAACCGGTTCAGCGCTTGCTGCACCAGGTATTCCGATTCGGGATCGGCGAACGCGGTGGCCTCGTCCAGGATGAGCACGGGTGTGTCGGCGAGGATGGCGCGGGCGATGGTCAGCCGCTGCCGCTCCCCGCCCGAAAGCGCCGCGGCGGCACCGAGCACGGTGTCGTAGCCGTCGGGCAGCCGCAGGATCCGGTCATGGATCTGGGCTTCACGGGCGGCGGCCTGCACCTGCTCGTCGCTGGCATCCGGCACTGCCAGCGCGATGTTGTCGCGCACGCTGGCGTGCACCAGCTGGGTTTCCTGCAGGACGAATCCCACCCGCCGATACAGCTCATCGGCGGTCAGCGACCGGATGTCTTGTCCGTCAATCGATATCGATCCGGACTCGATGTCGTGGAACCGTGCCAGCAGCGCGGCCAGGGTCGACTTGCCCGATCCTGACGGGCCGACCAGTGCGGTCACCGTGCCCGGCCGCAGCGTCAGCGACACGTCGCGGATCACCGGGACACCCGGGCGATAGCCGAAGGTGACTGCCTCAAAGCGCACCGTCCCGGGCTCCTCTGCCGATGCTGAATCATGCTGCTCGACGGCGAGTTCGGATTCGTCCAGCGCGATCTGTAGCCGCCGGGCCGCCAGCATGCCGCCGCGAATACCGCCGACCCCCAGGCCGATGCCCAGCAGGCGGGCACCGAAGGTGGTGCCCAGCAACACGAACGGCAGCAGGTTCACCGGGTTCATTCGGCCGGAAATGACCAGCGGGGTGCCGGTCAGCATGATCAGCCACAGGAAGGTCGACGGGCGGGTGACCAGATCCATCAGCGTCTTCTTGCCGATGAAGGGCCGCTGCCAGTCCACGAGAAAATTGATGTACTCGTCGAGGCGGCGGCGGAAGGTGGAGGCGGCGGCCCCGCCGAACACCCGGATCACCGGCTGACCCTCCAAATAGGTGCCGGCTTCGCCGTTCATCCGCTCGGCCCAGCGTTGCGCCTGACTGATCTTGGGGCCCGACTGGGTCATCATCACCGACATCAGCACCATGTAGACCAGCACCGGCACGAACAGCACCAGTGCCACCCGCCAGTCCACCACGAACAGGTAGACCAGCACCGCGACCGGTGCCACGACGGCGGCGACAGCGTCGGGGATGGCGTGGGTGACCAGATAGTGCAGCGACAAGGTGTCGTCGGCGACCAGTTGCTTGATCGAGCCGGATCCGCGGGCGGTGAACCAGCCCAGCGGCAGCCGCGACAGCTTGCTCAGCAGCCGAGTACGCAGCGCGCTGGCGAAGCGGGCGTCGATGACGTGCAGCCACAACGTCAGCCCCGCCCCCAGCAAGGTGCCCAAGCCCAGCAAGGAGAGCGCGGCGATTCCGACCGTCCAGAGCCGTGACTCGTCGGCGCCGGTGACCAACAGCCGGGCCAGCTCCACCAGCAGCACGAACGGGGCCAACTGCAGCAGCGTGATCAGGGCCTGCAGGACACCGGAGATGATCAGCGGCACCCGCAGCGGACCGAGCAGCCGGCCCGCGGCCTGCGCACGCCACGCCCCCTTCGCGTTGACGCTGGGCTCGCCAGGCTCTGCACTGGCACTTGTGTCGGGGGCCGGCACAGTCAACGGCGCAGGCTCCGGCTCACGCTGGGTACCCATGGCACGTCCGGCGGTCCAGTAGGCCTGCGCGTGAATCTCGGATTTGGGAAAACCGAACTCGTCGCGCAGCCGGGTCCGCAGCGCCTTGAGCGTCGCGGCTTCCGGGGTGGCCCAGGCATACCAATCCGACCAGTCCCGGGCCTCGATCGCCGCGGCCAGCGAGCCCGCGTCGCTGCGGGGCACCCAGTGCACCCGCAGGCGGGGGTGCTCACGCAGCGGGATCAGCAGATCGTCGTCGTCGTGCTGTTCGAGGTAGAGCTCGATCGGAACGTCGGGCGCGACGGTGCCGATGATTCCGTTGATTCCCGGAATCGACGCCGAGTCCCCCATTAATAGGTAGCCGGCGGGCTGCGCGTCGGCGTCGGGCACCTCGAAGCGCGACGAGCCCATCAGTGACATCGCCGAGATAGTGGCTCCGGGTTCCACGGTGCGGGCCCAGCGGGTGGCCGGCCCGGCCGGTTCGTGCAGCACCATGTCGACCGCGAAGCGTCCGCTCTCGGCGTCGCCCTCGGCGATCGTGTAGGCGCGCTGGAATTCGGTGTCCGATCCGTCCGGGTCCGGGAACCAGAACCGCAGCCAGGCACTGGGTTCGACGGCCGCGTCAGTGAACAGTGTGGCTGATTGCATCCAGACTCGGATGCAATGTGGAGCGATCCAACTGGTCTCGAGCACCGTCACGGTGTGGTCTCGAGCACCGAAGCCCCGCAGAATCGCACCCTGCAAGCCGCGCGCCATCACGGTCCTTTCGCCAACGGTGGCCCACCCCGCGGAGTCGGGCTCGGCGCCCCGCCCCCAAGTCGAACCTAGGTTACCCTACCCTCACTTGCTCGAATAGATGCTCGGGTAGGCTCACTGCTCGTTATGACTGACGCCGCAACCATCCTGCACCGCGAGCTGACAGACCTATCCGACGAGGTCCGCCGCGTCCCGCCGCCCCCGATCCCGGTGCTGGCCGAGCCGTACGAGATCCGGGTGGCCGACCCGGACGCCGACGCGGAGATGATCTCCGAGTGGATGAACCGGCCCCATCTGGCGCAGACCTGGGAGTCCGCCTGGCCGCCGGAGCGCTGGCACGCCTATCTGTCCGCCCAGGTCACCGGCAGCTATTCGCGGCCGTTGATCGTCAGCCGGAATGGACAAGACGGCGGCTATATCGAGATCTACCGGGCGGCAAAGGATTCCATCGCCAAGTACTACGCGGCCGACCCGCATGATCTGGGCATTCACGCCGCCGTCGCCGACACCACGGTGGTCAATCGTGGGTTCGCGGCAATCCTGTTGCCGCGCATCATGAAATACGTCTTCGAGCTCGAGCCGCAGTGCCGGCGGATGATGTTCGAACCCGAGTACCGCAACACGGCCATGCGCCGGCTGGCCGAATATGTCGGCGGCGTCTTCCTCGGCGAACACGACATGGGTTATCGCAAGATGGCGCTGTACGCGGTGCTGCGCTACCCCGACGACGACCCGCTGTCGAACAGCTCGGCATAGCCGTCGTAGTCGGGGCGCATCCCGGCTGCCACCAATTCCCAGAGCACCTCGTCGGTGCCGCCACCCACCCGGGCCAGCTTCATGTCCCGCCACCAGCGCCCCAGCGGCGTCTCGTCGACCAGGTAGCCGGTCCCGCCGAAGATGTGCATGCACTCGGCGATCACCTCCTCGCCCAGGCGCGCCGCGGTGACCTTCATCGCCGCCGAGGTCCGCAGATCGAGTTTGCCCCCGGCCGCAAATCCGTTGAGCCCGTGACGAAGCAGGTCGACGCGCGCCTGCATGTCGGCCATGCGCAGTCGCAGCGCCTGATGCTCGAACAGGTTGGCACCGAACTGGGTGCGGTGCATCATCCGCGCGTGGGTGATGCCGAGAATTTTCTGGGTTGACGAGGCGACCTGTCCGGCGATCGACATGCGCTCATGTGCCAGGCCCCAGGAGATGGCGGCCAGCCCGGTGCCCGATCGAGCGATCAGGGCGTCGGCGGGCACCCAGGTGTCGATGTCGACCGGGGCGGTGTCCAGCGGGCCCGCCCCGACCTTGCTGAACGGCTCGTGCACCTGCACCTGGTCGGTCGGCACCGCGATCATCATGACGTTGCCGTGCCGACTGTTCTCGTCGTGGTCCATGCTGCGTGCCAGCACCAGGATGTGGTCGGAGATCGGCGACAGCGACACGAACTTCTTGCGGCCACGCACCTCGAAACCGTCGCGCACGGAACGGGCTTCGGTCTGCACGCGCTGGAGATCCGATCCCCCGGACTCCTCCGACGCGCCGATGCACAGCACCGCCTCGCCGCGAATGGCCCGCTGGCAGATGTCCTTCAGATAGTCGGACCGGCCGAAGCGGTGCAGAATCGAGATCGACGAATCCTGCAGGCTCACACCGACTCCGATGCCGGCAGACCCGAGCCGCCCCAGCGCGTAGGCCAACTCCAGGAGTTTGGCCACATCGGTGGGCTGCGCTCCCGCCCATTTCTGCGTGAAGACGCCCGCCCGACCGAGGTGCTCGATCAGCTTGCGGGGAAAGCGCCCGCTGTCCTCGGCTTCGGCCGTCCAGTCCACGACCTGCTGGTCGAACACCTCGTTGAGCAAGCCGCGGTAGGCATCGATATCCGAGATATCCGACTCCGCAATCACCTGAGTCACTTCATAACCTCCATGTTGCGTTTGACCTCGAGCCGCCGCAGCTTCCCCGACGACGTCCGGGGCAGCGATCCCGGCGCCAGGAACACCACGTCTGCGGGCACCACCCCGCACTGGGACGCCACCCGGGAGATCAGGTCGGCACGCGCGCCGGCCTCGTCACGGCCGCGGAACTCCGCGGCGATCACCAGTCCCGGGCGGATTCCGTCCGTGCCGACCGCCACCACCGCGCCCTCACGGACCCCGCGCACCTCCGCGGCGACCCGCTCGATCTCGGTGGGAAACACATTGCGTCCGGCGATCGAGATGATCTCCTTGGCCCGGCCACAGACCACCAGGCCGGCGTCGGTGAAGTAGCCGAGGTCGCCGGTGGCAAACCAGCCGTCCGGGTCCAGCGCCGGCTGGCCGAGGTAGCCCGACATCATCGAGGTTCCACGGATCTCGATCTCACCGACCTCGCGTTGCGGCAGCTCGTCGTGGCGCTCGTCCACCGGACTGATGCGGACCTGCATCCCCGGAATCGGCTCACCGAGCACCGCATGCCTGCGCACGGCCTGATCGTCTTCGCCTGCCGCACCGATGATTTCGTCGTACTGCAGGCCGGTGCCAGGCCGTGGCGCGGTCACTGCGCAGGTGGCTTCAGCCAGACCGTACGACGGCATGAGAGCACCGGGGGCGAGGCCGAACTTGCCGAGTTCGGTGACGAAACGCTCCAACCCCGCGCAGTCGACCGGTTCGCCCCCGTTGATGGCGACCCGCAGCCGGCCCAGGTCGACTTCGGGGACGCGGCGGGCGTATTTGCCGATCACGCTGTAGGCGAAGTTGGGTGCGGCGGTCATGGTGGCCCGGCTGTCGTGCAGCCAGCTCAGCCACCGAAACGGCGAGGCGGCGAACGCCGCGGTGGGTGCCAACCATTGTTCCGACCCGGTCAGCGCAGCGCTGAGCAGGAAGGTCAGCCCCATGTCGTGATACAGCGGCAGCCAGCTGCAGCCGACGTCGTTGGCCGGATCGACCCCGACGTGCTTGCTCAAGCCGGAGACGTTCGCCAGCACCGCGGCCGGTGACAGCTGGGCGGTACGCGGGGTGCCGGTGGACCCGGCGGTGCCCTGCAATACCGCGGGCACATCGGTGTCCGCAGTGACCGGATTGACCGAGCGACCGGTGCCGGCGGCCGCGGCAACATCAGTCACCGCCAGAGGGCGACCGGTCTCCTCGGCGCGCAGCAGGTCCAACACCGATCCATGGCTCAGGACGGTGCCGACCCCGATGCCGTGGAAACGATCCAGCGTCGCCTGTGCCCAGTGCTGGGGGTCAGCGCCGCGGACCGGTCCGGGCAGGATCGAGATGCTGCGGCCGGCCAGCCAGGCGCCCTGAATGGCGGCGATCAGATCCGCGGTCGGCTCACCGACCAGCCCGACGGCCCCGCCGTCATCGCCGTCCAGAATCCGGGCGGCCACGCTTTCGGCCCGGGCGTGCACCTGCTGCCACGGGTGGCGATTCCATGCTCCGGCCTCGGGGTCGAAGACCACCAGGTCGTGTTCCGACCCGGTCATCGCCCGGGTCAGGGCGCCGGCCAGCACGCTCACGCGTCGGCGGGGGCTTTCGCCCGGATGGCGGCCTCAAGGTCGCCGACCGTGTCGCAGTTCAACAGGTCTTCCTCAGACAGCGCTACACCCAGCCGATCCTCAATGGCGACCATGCCGATGGCGAAAGCCACCGAATCGAGGCCCACGTCGTCCACCAGCCGCGACTCCGGCGTCACACGGTTGAGATCGACCTGCAGGTCATCTCGCAAGATCTCACGCAGCGCGGCGTTGATGGCATCGGGAGAGGAAGCGCTCATGCCCAGGGACGCTACACCAAACTGCGAACTAAGGTTAGCTTGCCCTATCTTGTGACTCGCGACACTTAGAGTAAGGCAAGGCTTGCCTGATGTTTGCTCTTGTGGTTAACGTTAGCCCGCGTTCTACATAGACAGAAACCTCATTTCAGATGAGGTCACGATAAGGAGAAGCAATGCAGCTCGCCATGGCCGCCGGTTCGACCGACCGCGGCACCGCCTTTAACACCCGCGCCACGGGCCTGCTGGCCGCGGGTGTCGCCCTG
Source organism: Mycolicibacter sp. MU0102 (assembly GCF_963378105.1). Classification (NCBI taxonomy): domain Bacteria; kingdom Bacillati; phylum Actinomycetota; class Actinomycetes; order Mycobacteriales; family Mycobacteriaceae; genus Mycobacterium; species Mycobacterium holstebronense. The sequence continues at coordinate 1,631,803 of NZ_OY726398.1, read as the reverse complement.
GCCGGCGCCGGCGTGATCGCCGTCAACCCGGTCGCCCCGATGATCAGTGCGGCCGCCCACCAGCCCGCGGTCGAGCTCACCGCCACCACCGGCGAGAACCTCGACAACATCATGGACCTGCTCACGGGCCCGAACCCGGTCTTCACCGCCCTCGGTGAGCTGGGCAGCTACTACGGCGAGACCGCCAGCAACAGCTTCCAGGGCGTGCTGGATGGCCTCGAGATCATGTGGTCCGGCGGCGGCCGGGTCATCGGCCTGGAGAACCTGATCCCGCAGGTCACTGAGTTCCTCCAGCAGGGCGACACCCTCAGCGCCTGGAACGCGATCAACAACGACATCCTGTACAACATGAACGGCATCTTCCAGCCGCTCTTCGACCACACCGTGCGTGGCACCGGCGAGTTCGTGCCCGGCGTGTTCGGCATCGGCGCCGACATGACGAACGTTTGGGCGGCCGTGCAGGAAGTCTTCGGCGACTTCAACTTCTGGAAGACCTCCTTCAAGTACCTGTTCGAACCGATCACCGGCTTCCAATTCGCCTTGACGGAAGGCCTGACCGGCGGACCCATCGGCGGAGAAGCCCACGTGGCGCAGGACCCGTTCGATGCACTGCTCAACGGCTACCAGCCGTGGGACTCGGAGACCGGTGAGGACATCGGCGCCCGGTGGTGGGGCCTGCTCACCCCGCAGGGCACCTTCTCCTACTTCCTGGACTTCCTGCCGAGCAAGATCGCCGACGCGTTGACCTCCACCATCCCGGTGCCCGAGGTGGACGTCGACCCCGGCGACGCAGCTGCCGCTGCCAGCCTGCTCGACTTCGGTTGGCTCGACAGCCTGTTCAACTAAGCAGTACCGCACCACCCGTCTCGCGCGAGCGCTGGAGACCCCAGCGCTCGCGCGGCACCAGAGCCGGGTTCGGGTCCCATCGGTCCCGGACCCGGCTCAAAACATTGCCATTGACTAATGGCACCATTGACTGTTGACTCAGTCACATGATCCTTGGCCGATCGCCCAGACGGAGCCATGGGGCCTCCGCCGTCGTCACCGGCGCCGGAAGTGGCATCGGAGCCGCCTTCGCCATCGAACTCGCCCGCCGCGGCAGCGCCGTGGTCTGCAGCGACATCGACGATGACGCTGCCCAGCGCACCGTCGAGGCCATCACAGGCTCGGGCGGCCGCGCCACCGCCGTGCACTGCGACGTCTCCGCGATCGACGAGGTCACCGCGCTGGCCGAGGCCGCGCAGTCCTGGTTCGGCCACGCCCCCACCCTGGTGATCAACAACGCCGGCGTCGGCGCCGGCGGGCAGCCGATCGGCGAGATGGCGCTGGACGACTGGAACTGGACGCTGGGCATCAACCTGTGGGGCCCGATCCACGGCTGCCACGTCTTCACTCCGCTCCTGCGAGATGCGGGCCCCGAGCAACCCCGTCAGCCCCGCGGCATCATCAACGTCGCCTCCGCCGCATCGTTCGGCGCCGCACCGGACATGGCCGCCTACAACGTCAGCAAGGCCGGCGTCCTGTCACTGTCGGAGACCCTGGCGGCCGAGTTGTCCGGTACCGGTATCGGTGTCACCGTGCTGTGCCCGACGTTCGTCAAGACCAACATCGTCGAATCCGGCCGGATCACCGCCCAATCCGGCGAAGCCGCGAACCTGTTGATGCGCTGGACCGGGCTCTCCGCCGAGCGGGTCGCCCGCGACTGCCTGGACACCCATGACCGCGGCGGCCTGTACTGCATGCCTCAGCTGGACGCCAAGATCGGTTGGAACATCAAACGTTTCGCGCCGGAGACATTCACCCGAACCATCGGACTGGCGTTCCGTGCCAGTGCGGCATTGCCAGGTAGGTCCGACTAAAGGAGATCACGATGGCTCTCGACATGGACGTCATGCTCACCAAGATCAAGGATCGGCAGTGGGCGCTGGCCGATTTCGACTGGGACGCACCGGGAGCCGAGCTGATCCGCCCCGACATGGTGCCCCAGCTCAAGAAGTTCATGGCAGACCTGTGCTGGATCGAGAACATCGGCGCCCGTGGCTTCGCGGCCATGGCACGCAAGGCACCTACCGCGACACTTGCCGAGATCTACCGCTATTTCCACGCCGAGGAGCAACGCCACGCCAACGCCGAGCTGGCGCTGATGAAGCGCTGGGGCATGCTCGAAGACGGCGAGATGCCCGAGCCCAACGTCAATATCCGGTTGGCGATGCAATGGCTCGACGACTACTCCGACGACCTCCCGCTGTCCGTACTGGGCACGGTGATCCCGATGCTAGAAGTCGCACTCGACGGAGCGTTGCTCAAATTCCTGCTCGACGAGGTCGACGACCCGGTCTGTCATCAGGTGTTCGAGAAGATCAACAACGACGAATCCCGCCACATCGCCGTCGATTTCGAGGTTCTGGAGATGATCGGCCACGCCGACGCGCGCCGGCTGGCGATCGAGTTCGTCGGTACCGTCGCCTCCCCCTCACTGATCGTCGGTGCGCTGATCTCGGTCCCGCTGCTCAACCGGATCCGCAACGAAGTGATCGGCATGGGGCTCGATCCCCAGCGGCTGTACTCGGCACTCATGCGCTTCACGCAATTCGGCGAGCGCGGCGAACACACCCGGCGGGTGCCCGCCTACCAAGTAATCAAGCGCTATTCAGGCTGGATGGCCAACCCGGACAGCCCGTATCACCTGCTGGCCAACCCGGCGGTGTGGCTGTCCGGCTTCTACCCCAAGCGCCTACTCAAGCCCATCCCGAGCTGGTTCAAAGAGCTCACCCACGAACCGGCGGCCTGACGTGGCAGGTGCACCTATCTACCAGACACTGATCGTGGGCGCCGGTTTCAGCGGAATCGGCGCGGCGATCAAGCTGGCCGAAGCAGGCCTGGCCGGCGACGACGAGATCATCATTCTCGAGCGCAGCGACCGGGTCGGCGGCACCTGGCGCGACACCCGTTATCCCGGTGCGGCGTGCGACATTCCGTCGCTGCTGTATTCGTTCTCCTTCGTCGCCAACCCCGCCTGGTCACGGGCGTACCCTTCGGCCGGCGAGATCTGTGCGCATATCGAGGAGATGGTCGACCGGTTCGACCTGCGCCGCCGCATCCGGTTCGGCACCGAGGTCACCGGGCTGGTGTTCGATGCGGGTGCCGGTGTCTGGACGGTGTCGGCGGGGCGCACGAAGTTTCGGGCCCGCACCGTGGTGTTGGCCTCCGGGCCGCTACCGGACTCCAGCTTCCCGGCCCTGCGCGGCCTGGAGAGCTACACCGGCCACAAGATCCACAGCGCCCGATGGGATCCCGACTACGACTTCACCGGCAAACGGGTCGCGGTCATCGGCACCGGCGCCAGCGCGGTACAGATCATCCCGGAGTTGGTCGAACAGGCTGGCTTCGTCAAGGTCTTTCAACGCACCCCGGGCTGGGTGATACCCCGCCTGGACACGGCCATGCCGACCGCGGTGCAGGAATTGTTCGCCAAAGTCCCTGCTGCCCAACAGCTTGCCCGCCAGGCCCTGTTCTGGGGGCACGAGGCCAGCGCCACCGCACTGGTGTGGAACACCCCCCTCAGCGGACTGGTCGCTCAACTGGGCAAAGCCCACCTGCGCGCGGCGGTCGAGGATCCGTGGTTGCGTCGCCAACTCACCCCGGACTTCACCCCTGGCTGCAAGCGCATGCTGATCTCCAGCGACTACTACCCGGCGCTGCAGCGCGACAACTGCAAGCTGATCTCCTGGCCGATCGCGACACTCAGCCCGTCGGGCATCCGCACCAGCGACGGCGTGGAACATCACCTGGACGCCATCGTGTTCGCGACCGGCTACGACGTGCACCTGACCGGCCCGCCGTTTCCGGTCATCGGACTGGGCGGCCGATCCCTAGCCAGCGACTGGAGCGGCGGCGGTCAGGCCTTCAAGAGCATTCAGGCCCACGGCTACCCGAACCTGTTCTTCATGACCGGTCCCAACTCCGGGCCAGGCCACAATTCACTGCTGGTCTACGTCGAAGGCCAGATCGACTACGTGGTGCGTGCTGTCGGCGCGATCCGCAGGGGAAGCCTGCGCTACCTGGACGTGCGTGACGCGGTGCAACGCCGCCACAACGAGCAGATTCAGCGGCGGCTGGGCAAGACGACCTGGATGTCAGGCTGTCGCAGCTGGTATCTGACCGAGGACGGTTTCAACGCGTCGATGTACCCCGGGTTCGCAACGCAGTATCTTCGGCAGATGCGCAGTTTCCGCCTCGCCGACTACCACGCGGTGGCATGACCGCACCGGATCGCTCCGCCAGGCCCGACTCCATCGCCGGGGTGCTGGCGAATCTGCGGCGGGTCCCCCGCCGGGTGCGGCGCGAGTCCCGCGAGGTGATCGAGGCCGCGGTGACCCAGCTCTTCGAGATCGTGGTGCGCCACCCGGGCGGCAACACGGCATCCCGGGAGTACCGGATCGACGACCTGGCCCGACTGGGCGGCACCACCACCCGCAACGTGCGGGTGTACCGGGACCGCGATCTGCTCCCACCGCCGCGCCGGGTCGGGCGGATCGCGTTGTACAACGACACCCACCTGACCCGGCTGCGACTGATCACCTCGATGCTCGACCGCGGCTACACCATCGCGCACGTCAAAGAGATGATCGGCGCCTGGGAGCAGGGCAAGGACCTCGGCGACATCCTGGGACTGGAAAGCGCAATCGCCGGTAGCTGGACCACCGAACGGCCCGAGACCATGCCACGCGCGGAGGCCGAGCGGCGCATCGGCGACGCGCCGGCGATGCGGAGGCTGGTGGCGCTCGGGGTGATCCGCCTCAATGAGGCCGACGCGCTGGCCACCATTACCCGGCCCAAGCTGATCGATGCCTTCAACGAGGTCCGCGGCTACGGCATCGCCATCGACAAGCTGATCGACCTCTACGAGCAGTCATTGCCGCACATCGACGCGATCAGCCAGATGCTGGTGCGAGCCGGCGCCGAGCACGTCCTGACCCGGATTCAGCCCGGCGCACCCCTGCCGGCCGACACCGAGATCGCCGAGCTGATCGGCATGTTGGTGCGGTTCCGCACCCAGGCCGTCGCATCCGTGACCGCCACCTTGGCCTCGTCGATCGAATCGACCATCGAGTCGATGGTCAGCGGCCTGCTCACCGAATCGCTGCTGCACTGATCCTCTGGCGCATACGGACGCCGCTAGGCCAGCGCGAGAAACAGCTTCTCGAGTTCGTCCTCGGTGAGCGGCGCCTTGCCGCCGGCGGATTCACCTGCCAGGCACTCGCGAAGCCCACTCGCGACGATCTTGAAGCCCGCCCGGTCCAGCGCCCGCGAGACCGCAGCAAGCTGGGTGACCACGTCCTTGCAGTCGCGGCCGCCCTCGATCATCGCGATCACCCCGGCGAGCTGGCCGTGGGCACGGCGCAGCCGGTTCAAAACCGACTTGACGCTGTCTTCGTCATCAAGCACGTGAGGTCCTCTCCCCGATCCGCCTGTTATACCCTATAGGGTATCTTACCGGGCGAGCAGGGCTGCGGGTTCAGCGTTGGGCGATCAAATATGGCGCCAGAGTGGCTAGCTTCTCGCAGGTCTCCTCGAATTCCCGCTCGGGCCGCGACTCGGCGATGACGCCCGCCCCGGCTCGCAACCAGCAGCGCCCGTCCCCCTGGTAGGCCGCCCGCAGTGTCAACGCGGCGTCGAGGCCACCGTCGGCCGAGAACATCACCACCGCACCGGAGTACAGGCCTCGCGGGCACTCGTCGAGCCGCAGGATTGCGTCGATTCCGGCCGATTTGGGGATCCCTGACGCGGTGACCGCGGGGAACAGCGCTTCCAGGGCATCCATCCGGTCCCGCGCGGGATCCAGCCGCCCGCGCACCGTCGACCCCAGGTGCTGCACGCTCCCCCGCTCGCGCACGGTCATGAAGTCGGCGACGACGGTACTGCCGGGCTCGGCGACCTCGGTGATCTCGTCCACCGAGGTGCGGACCGAGATCGCGTGCTCCACGATCTCCTTGGCATCGGATTCGAGCTCGGCTCGAACCACCGCGTCGATCGCGGGATCGCCCGTGCGGGCACGCGTCCCGGCCAGCGGCTCGGTGACCACCACGCCGTCGTCGCGCACCTCGGCGACCAGCTCCGGGCTGTATCCGAGCGCCCGAATCCCGCCCAGCCGCAACAAGAATGACCGAGCCGGAGTGTTGTGCCGCCGGCCCAGTCGGTAGGTCGAAGGGAAATCCAGCGCGAACGGCACGTCGACGCAGCGCGACAGGATCACCTTGCGGTAGTCGCCGGCGCGGATCTCCTCGACCGCGGTCGCCACCCGATCGCGATAGCCGGCGCCGTCACCGTCGACCACCACCGGCGACGGCTCGGCCAGCGCAGGAACCCCGTCGGCCAACAGCCGCTCCAACACCGCGACTGCCCGGTCGCTGTGCCCGAACAGCTCGACCTTTTCGGCAGTGACCACAATGCGGGTCTGCGGCCAGAACACCCGCGCCAGCGCGGTACCCGGCGCTAACCGTTCCTGCAGCCCGAAACGGTAGGCGCCGAATTCGAAAGCCACCCAGCCGAATACCTCAGTGGCCTCAAGCAACAACCGGTCCACCGCCTCGCCGAGCACTGCGGCCGGCCGGCCCCGCCAATGTTCGCGACGAACCACCCCGTCGCGGACCGTGCGCAGCTCGTCGCTGTCCAGCTCGACGGCGGCCCGCACGCCGGCGGCCAGGGTCCAACGTCCGCCACGCTCGTAGAGCAGGTATTCCTGACCGTCATGCTCCGGCAGCTCAGCGGCCAGCGCGGCAGCCAGATCAGCCGGCTCGACGCCCGGCGGCAACAGCACCGACGTCGCAGCTTCGGAGACTGTTTCGACACCGACCTCGGACACGGTTAGTAAATGTAGCCTAACCTACCCAGTGACGTGCGCCTCGCCCCACGAAACCCGTCGGTAGCGTTTTAGAAAGCCTTCAGCAGCGCTGTTCGCGCCTTGACATGTAGCTGCTCGAACTTCGAATTGCGCTGCCGCTCCATCTCCGCGGCCATCCGATTGCCCAGTTCTTCCAACTCGGTCTCCGACAGGTCGACCGGCGCCGGAGGGGGCACCAGGTCGCGCTCCTCCTCGTCGGCGTGGGCCTCCAAGACGGTGAGGAAGGAGTTCCACTCGTCGACATGGCGAGGCGAGCTGGCCGGTGTCCGCAGCGCCACCGCGAGCTGGTCGTAGATCTGCCGATGCTCGGCATGTGCGATCGCGATCAGCTTGCTCGCGGCCGCCAGCGCCGGGTAATAGATGTCGTCCTCGATGCGCATGTGGATGGTGAACTCCCGCAGCAGTTCATCGAGAGTCTGCTGCCGCTCGGCCGACCCAACCGGGGCGCCCTTGAACCGGGAGCCCAAGCCGCGCAGCACGTTGTGGTGGGCCCTCAGCACGTCGTAGGCGTTGCTCACTGGACAATCTCCTTCTCGGTCACGATTGCGGGGCACTCCAGGGTCTGCGGGGCGAGATATTTGACCCGCCCCTCACCAAGCGGTGTCACCGCGCCATCGCGCAGCTCGACCATCCCGTCGCGCACCCGCGCTTGGTAGCAGGGCAGCGGAGCGGCGGAGGGTCCGCGCAGCACCGCACCGGTTTCCACGTCGAACTGCGAGCCGTGCCACGGGCACACGATCCGGCCACGGTCGACCCAGCCGTCTTCCATCGGCGCGGCCAGGTGCGGGCACAAGCCGGCGAATGCCGAGACGCTGTCGCCGGTGCGGCAGAGCACCACCGCCACGTCGTCGACGTCGATGCGCTTGGGTTTCTTGCCGGCCGGAAGTTCCGCCTCCGGGAGCACCGGTGTCCAGTCGTCGATGCGCAGCCGGTCACCGGACTGGTCGACGCCGATTCCTGAGCCGAATACCAGCGCGCCGCCCAGGAACCCGCTGGCAGAGGTGATGCCGTAGCCGACCGCACTGGTCACGATGCCCCGCAGCTGCCGCCCACGGCGCCGGTCCCGCCAGGACTGGATGTACAGACCCGTGGCGACGAGGTTCAGCACGCCGTGCACCAGCCCGATACGCCGGTCCTTGTCGTGGGTGTGCTGCCAGTCGGTCACCCCGGTGGCCGCGGAGGCCAAGTTGGCCGCAATCCCCAGCCCCAGGGCGCGCTGGGCGAATCGCGACGCGTCAAGCACCTCGGCCGCAGACTTGCTCGGCAGCAGACTCAGCGCATCCAGGGCGACGGTGGTCCCGATGGCGCCGGTGGTCAGCGATGCCAACGGCGGATGCACCGGGTGCCCCAACCACACGCCGTTCAAGAAGTTGGTCACCCGATCCCGGGCCCCACCCAAGGCGTTGAACCCGAAGCTCAACACGTTCTCCAGCCGGTAGCTGGGCCGGTCCATCCACTCTTGTCGGCCAACAATCTCCAGCACTCGCCCCCCGGTGCCGTGCGCCCGGTCCGCGGCGCCTCGCGCCCGTTGAACTGCCATCGCGTCGGTCCTCCATCTGCCCCAGCCATACCTTGTTTGATACTCGTTTGCGGAGCTACTACCCGGAGCGTATCCGCATCTACGTTTTCGTACAAGTAACGGATTACGATATTGCTGGTTGCCTCCGACAGCTGCTGCGAACTGCGCCGAATCTACATCTCGCGCCTACATGAAAGCTGTTGTTTTCCATTGCATATGCTGCCGCGCTGCGTGCCGCCCCGGCGCCTGAATGACAGTCCTTGCAACGTCAAGGCAAGATTGCTGTGAGTATGTTGGCAGCGGTTTTTCCCGGAACATAGCGGACACTTGGCGGCCTCCAATAAACCGCATTTGCGGTTTCACTATTAGCCCTTCGCGCGCCCGCCGGAACGGTGACGGTGGCCCCTACGACTCGATTGCAGTGATGCATTACGAGCGTTCACAATTCGGTATCAGTCCTCACACAACCGTTGGCAACGCCGACATCCGCGCGGACTATGGAGTCATGCTAAGTATTCGCAAACTCGTGGGATCGATGTTCGTAGCGACAGCCGCCGCGATCGCGCTCGCCCCGACAGGCGTGATGCTGATGACCGGCTCGGCGGACACACCAGGCACGACCGCGGTCGCCCAACCGCACGGTTCCGGCGGCCCGGACGGCAACGGCGGCGGAGGCGGCTGTGGCCATGACGCCGGTTGGCAGGGCTGCGGCGGTTTTGTCCCCGGCCAGGGTGGTTTCGGCCACGGCTGCTTCAACGGCATCTGCGGCAGCTGGGACGGCGGCCGCGGCTGGTTCAGCGGCTAACCAGCCAGCAGCGAACGCACCACCGCGTCGGCCAGTAGCCGACCGCGATCGGTCAACACCAGCCGCTCACCGTCGATGTGCAGCAGTCCGTCACCGATCGCGGTCGCGGCGCGCTCGCGCTCCTCGGCATCCAGATCCGTCAGCGCCAGCCCGTCGCGCATCCGCAGCCGCAGCATCACGTCCTCGGTGTGCCGGTCGGCGTCGGAGAGCTCTTCGAAGCCGGCCACCGGCAGGACGTTGCGCTCCAGCAGTTGCGCGTAGGTGTTGGGGTGCTTGACGTTCCACCAGCGCAGCGCGCCGTCGTAGCTGTGCGCGCCCGGGCCCGCACCCCACCATCGGCCGCCGTTCCAGTAGCCCAGGTTGTGCCGGCAGGCTGCCCCGGGCCGGCTCCAGTTGGACACCTCGTACCAGTCCATCCCCGCCGCGCGCAGTCGGCCGTCGACCAGCTCGTAGCGATGCGCCGCCACATCGCCCTCGGGAGCGGGCAGCTCCCCACGGCGCACCCGGCGGGCCAGCGCGGTGCCGTCCTCCACGATCAGGCTGTAGGCCGAGACGTGATCCACACCCGCCTCGAGCGCGGCGTCCACCGAACGCAGCAGATCGTCATCGGTCTCGCCGGGGGTGCCGTAGATCAGATCGATGTTGAGGTGCTCGAAGCCGGCGGCACGCGCCTCGCGGGCCGCCGCCACCGGCCGGCCCGGCGAATGGATGCGGTCCAGGGTGGCCAGCACGCGCGGTGACACCGACTGCATGCCCAGCGATACCCGGGTGTAGCCGGCGGCCAGGATCGTCTCGAAGAACTCCGGCGACGTCGACTCGGGGTTCGCCTCGGTGGTGACCTCGGCGCCGTCGGCCAGCCCGAAGTGCTTACGCACTTGGTCGAGCACGCGCGCCAGCCGCGGGCCGCCCAGCAGCGACGGCGTGCCGCCTCCGACGAACACCGTGTCAGCCGGCCGGCGCCCCAGCCGAGCGGCGGCCAGTTCCAGCTCCTTGTCCAGCGCCGCTACCCAGGCGTCGGGGTTGGCGCCGCCGAGCTCCGCCGGGGTGTAGGTGTTGAAGTCGCAGTAGCCGCACCGGGTGAAACAGAACGGCACGTGCACATACACCCCGAACGGGCCTTCGTGGCCGCGCTGGGCCGGCGCTATGTCGGGCAGCGCTACGGCAGTCGGGGTCGAGGTCATGGGGCCCGATCATCCCACGGCGTCGCGGGCGGCGCTGTTCGTCGACGCCTCAGTCGGACGGCGCGCCGGCCCCCGGGGTGTCCTCGTAGAGCGTCGTCACATAGTGGGTCAGCGAGCCGACCGGCGCCGCCGCGGCGCCATCGCTGCGCGCTACGCATCCCGACCATGCCCCGGGACCCCGGTTGGCCATGATGCGCTTGGCGACGGCGATCTGCTGCTGCTTGGTGGCCTGCGAGGGCAGTCCCACCCCGCCGTTGGTGTCCCAGTCCACGCCGCTGATCTGGAGCCCGCCGTAGCCGCCGTCGCCGGTATCGGCGGACCAGTTCCCGCCGGACTCGCACAGGGCGATGGCTTCCCAGTCGATCGGGTCGGCGCTGGCCGCGCCGGATAATTCGGCGACTCCGGCCAGCAGCACGCCCGCCGTCAGCGCTGTGAACTTCCTCATACCAACTCCACCTTGCTGGCCAGCCAGCGGCCGTCGACCTTTTCCATGGTCATCCGGATCCGGCTGTGGTCGAGCACGGGTTCGGGGTTGTCGGCGTTGCGCACCGCCTGGTCGACCAGCAGCACCACCACGGCGTGGCTGCGGTCAGCGGATTTCAGCACCGCCTCGGCAACGTGCCCGCGCGCCGTTGCCCTGGTTTCGATCAGTTGCTGACGCAACCGCACGCTGGAGCGGGTGTGCATGGTCCGGAACTGCCCGGTCGATCCGTCGGTGATGTCGGCGAAATTGCGATCAACGTTGTCGGCGTCGATATTGCTCAGCCGCAACACATATGCCTCGGCAGCCTCCAGGGCCTGCTCACCCGCGAGGTGGGTTTGGTAATGCTGGACCGCCAGCCATCCGCCGCAACCGACGGTGGCCGCCAGCGTCGCCACGGCCAGCCAGCGGCGCAGCTGAGCACGGCCGCTCGTGCGCGGTGGCGGGTCGGCCACCGGCAGTGGTTCCCACGCCGGTTCCCATCCGAAGTCGACACTCACCTGTCCCACCCGCCTTCCGATCGGCTGTTCGTCTGCGGTGGTCCGGCGCCGGGGCGCATCACCCCCGAGCCGTACCGATCCGCTCCCCCGGCCCGACCGCCGTAGCATCGAGCACCAGATGAGTTTTGCTCACGCTGATCACAACTTTGCGCCGGTAAGGAAGATTTTCGGCATCCATGGCATAATCGGCGCTGTGACCGCCGCCTACTGCACCTCGTCCGGGGTTGCCTTGGTGGCTCGGCGGCATATCGATTTCAAGCGTGTTTGCAGCTGTCGCTGTCTGCCTTGATGTCGTAGAACCGCCCACCTGTATTTTCCAGCTGGCCGCCGGATCTGCGCCGCCGCCGGAGACAGACGCCGGTGAACCGCGCTCAATCCCGCCGGCTCCTCTTTGAAGGAGAATCGATGACCGCCACTCCGACTGCTCCCCCGAGCAAGGCCAAGCGCAGCGAGGCCCAGTGGGCGCTCGGTGAGACCGAACCGGTCAACCACAACGAGCAGTTCAAGCAGGAAGACCCGGCGCTGAACGTGCAGGCCCGGATCATCGACGTGTACTCCAAGCAGGGGTTCGACTCCATCAGCAAGGACGACCTGCGTGGGCGATTCCGCTGGATGGGCCTCTACACCCAGCGTGAGCAGGGCTACGACGGCACCTTCACCGGCGACGAGAACGCCGACCTGCTGGAGGCCAAGTACTTCATGATGCGGGTGCGCTGCGACGGTAAGGCGCTGTCGGCCGCCGCCATGCGGACGCTGGGTCAGATCTCCGTCGACTTCGCTCGCAACACCGCCGACATCTCCGACCGCCAGAACGTGCAGTACCACTGGATCGAGATCGAGAAGGTGCCGGAGATCTGGGACAGGCTGGCCGAAGTCGGCCTGCAGACCACCGAGGCCTGCGGCGACTGCCCCCGCGCCATGCTGGGTTCTCCGCTGGCCGGTGAATCCCTCGACGAGGTACTCGACCCGTCGTCCGCCCTCGACGAGATCGTCCGCCGCTACATCGGTAACCCGGACTTCGCCAACCTGCCGCGCAAGTTCAAGACCGCCGTTTCGGGCCTGCAGGACGTCGCCCACGAGGTCAACGACATCTCCTTCATCGGGGTCAACCACCCCGAGCACGGCCCCGGCCTGGACCTGTGGGTCGGTGGCGGGCTGTCGACCAACCCGATGCTGGCTCAGCGGCTCGGCGCCTGGGTGCCGCTGGACGAGGTGCCCGACGTTTGGGAAGCCGTCACCAGCTTGTACCGCGACTACGGCTACCGCCGGCTGCGTTCCAAGGCTCGGCTGAAGTTCCTGGTCAAGGACTGGGGGCCTGAAAAATTCAGGGAAGTTCTCGAGCAGGAATACCTCAAGCGCCCGCTGATCGATGGCCCGGCGCCCGCGCAGCCCACCGCCCCCATCGACCACGTCGGTGTGCAGAAGACCCGCAATGGCCTCAACGCGGTCGGAGTGGCGCCGATCTCTGGACGGGTCAAGGGCCAGACGCTGGTCAAGGTGGCCGAGCTGATGGAGCAGGTCGGCACGGACCGGGCCCGGTTCACCACGCACCAGAAGCTGATCATCCTCGACGTGCCCGACGAGAAGCTCGAGGGCCTGCTCGCTGGACTCGATGAACTGGGACTCCCGGCCAACCCGTCGGCGTGGCGGCGTAATTTGATGGCCTGCACCGGTCTGGAATTCTGCAAGCTGTCGTTCGTCGAGACCCGGGTGCGGGCTCAGAGCCTGGTCCCCGAACTCGAGCAGCGCCTCGACGACCTCAACGCCGTCCTGGACGTGCCGGTCACGGTCAACATCAACGGTTGCCCGAACTCGTGCGCTCGTATCCAGGTGGCCGACATCGGGTTCAAGGGCCAGATGATCGACGACGGCGAGGGCAATTCGGTCCCCGGCTTCCAGGTGCACCTCGGCGGCAGCCTGGGCGCCGACAGCGGGTTCGGTCGCAAGCTGCGCCAGCACAAGGTCTACAGCGACGAACTCGGCGACTACATCGAGCGAGTCATACGCAACTTCATCAAACAGCGCAGCGCCGGTGAGCGTTTCGCCCAGTGGGCGGTGCGTGCCGAAGAAGACGATCTGCGATGAGGGTCCACAGCGAAGCGGAGTTGCGTGAGCTGGCCGCCAAGGGCGCGGCCGAGCTCGACGGCGCCAGCGCCACCGAGCTGCTGGAGTGGACGGACGCGAACTTCGGCGGGGTAAATGGGCTCGACGCTTCAACAGGACCCGCCTCCTGCAACTACGTGGTGGCCTCCAACATGGCCGACGCAGTGCTGGTGGATCTGGCGGCCAAGGTCCGCGCCGGAGTTCCGGTGCTGTTCCTTGACACCGGCTACCACTTCGCCGAGACCATCGGCACCCGCGACGCGGTGGAGTCGATGTACGACATCCAATTGGTCAACGTCACCCCGGAACAGACCGTGGCGGAGCAGGATGCGGCCCACGGCAAGGACCTGTTCGGATCCAATCCGGCACTGTGCTGCCGGCTGCGCAAGGTCGAGCCGCTGTCCCGCACGCTGCGCAACTACTCGGCGTGGGTCACCGGGCTGCGCCGGGTGGAAGCACCGACACGTGCCAACGCACCGCTGATCAGTTACGACGACCAGTTCGGACTGGTGAAGATCAACGCGATCGCAGCGTGGTCCGACGAGGAGTTCGACGCATACATCGTCGCCAACAACGTGCTGGTCAACCCGCTGATCGATGAAGGTTACCCGTCGATCGGCTGCGCGCCGTGCACGATCAAGCCGGCGGCCGGCGCCGATCCGCGCAGCGGACGCTGGGCCGGCCTGACCAAGACCGAATGCGGGCTTCACGCCTCGTGACCACCACGCTGGTGCTGACCGCACACGGCAGCCGGGATCCGCGCGCAGCGGCCAACACCCATGCGATCGCCGGGCATCTGCGCCGGGTGGCGCCCGAATACGCCGTGCGGGTGGCGTTCTGCGAACACAGCACCCCGAACCTGCGCGATGTGCTGCCCGAGACCGGTGGCAACGCCGGCGACACCATCGTCGTCCCCCTGCTGTTGGCCAGCGCCTACCACGCCCGCGTCGACATTCCGGCAATGATCGCGGAGTCCGGCGTCGCCGTGCGGGTCGCTCCGACACTGGGCGAGGACAGCCGCCTGGTGCAGGTTCTCGGCGAACGCCTTTCGAGCGCCGGTGCCTCGCGATTCGACCCCGAGCTGGGCGTGGTGGTGGTCGCGGTGGGCTCCTCGCGTCCGGCGGCCAACGCGCAGACCGCCACGATCGCGGCCCCACTGTCTCGCGGAACACGTTGGGCCGGAGTGGAAGTCGCCTTCGCCACTGAAGGTCCCCAGCCGTCGGTGCCCGAAGCCGTCGAACGGTTGCGGGCACGCGGTGCCACCAAGCTGATGATCGCCCCGTGGTTTTTGGCCCACGGCCGAATCACCGACCGGGTCGCTGCCTACGCCGCACAAGCGGGAATCCCGGTGGCCGAGCCGCTCGGCGCGCACCGCCTGGTGGCCGCGACCGTGCTGGACCGCGTCGAAGACGTCCTGACGGCGCAGAGCGCGGCCTGACGAACGGCGGTCCGCCCACGACCGCACCCCAGTGAAACCCGTCACAGCGCTCATCGCCACCCTTCGCTCTTAGTATGGTTAGCCTAACCTACGTAAGGAGCTTGGGTGACGTCCATGGGCGAGGATCCCCTTATCGCGAGAATGGTAATTCGTCGGCGGTTCGCGCTGCACGAATCGTGTACCAGGCTTCGCCAGCTCCATCCGCATTGCCCGCGAACCTACGGTGTCGCGGTTCTCGCTGACGTCAACAAGCGCCGATGGTTCCCGTTGGATTCGGTCTTCACCCTCGATCGCCTGCGGATCCGCTTCTACGAGACCGCCGCTTTGACCGATCGACGCGCGGCAGGAAACGTACTGGCTGCGCGCCTGATCCACGAAGTGTTGGGTCGGCTTCTCCCCCTGGTGCTGCTCGAGGGACGCGCGTGGGACACCGGGTTGGAGAACCTGTGGGTGCACTTCGACCGGGACAACGACATCGACTGGGTGGCCGTTGTCGACCCGACCGTGCGAGCGCTCCCCGACGATCCCTGGACCAACGAGAAGGACGAGCGCTGTTACACCGACACGGTGGTGGTGCTGCCGAGCGAGTCGGCCCTGACCACCTGGGCGGCCCACCGCTGCCACCGAACCTTGGCGCCGCTGTTCGTCTGGCTCCACTCGGTGTGCGAAGGAGCGATCTCGATCTCGTCGATGTGGCAGCTCCTGGGATCGACGGTGGTGGTGGCCGCCGCCCAGCTGCCGCGCCGCACCGAGCAGGACGAGGCCATCAGCTTCCGGCGAAGCCAGGCCATCCTGGACGCGATGGTCGGCTTCGGCCTGCCGGTGCGCGGGCCCGCCATGTCGGCAGTCCAGCCGAAGGCGGCTCTCCGTCGGGTCCCCACCAGCACGGTGTCGAGTTCGGGCGGTCCCCAACTGTGAACTCCCACCCCGACTTCTCAATGCTCGTCGGCTACGGCAGCGACATGGGCAACGCCGAGGATGCCGCCATGTCGTTCGCCGAAGCCTTCCAAGAAACCACCGGTCGCACCGCGGAAGCCGTCGAACTCAACCAAGTCGACATCACCGAGCTGCAGTCGACCACCCACCTCATCGTCGTCACCTCCACCTGGGGCGACGGCGAGTTTCCCGACAACGCCAATCTGTTCTGGGAAGCACTGAGCGCGGAGGCCGCCGACCGTCTCGAACACCTGAGTTTCGCCGTGCTCGCCCTCGGCGATACCGGCTACGACTTGTTCTGTAACGCCGGCCGATTGCTCGACGACCGTCTGGAGCAGCTGGGCGCCACCCGGTTGGCCGAACGCGTCGACATCGACGGGTCCTATGCCAAGCCGGCCGCGGCCTGGACGACCGACGTCGTCAAGCTCCTGGCAGCCGAGCACGCCACGCCCGCTGCCGGCGTGGTCGTGTCTAGCCGAGCGGCACACGCTCCCGACGAGGCCGCGCCGACCCACCCCGACCGGGACCACCCTTTCGAAGCCCGCGTGGTGGTCAACCGGCTGCTCACAAAACCCGGATCCGACAAGGAGGTCCGTCACTACGAGCTGGATCTCACCGGCTCCGGCATCGCCTATGCCGCAGGCGATTCCCTGGCCGTACATCCGACCAACGATCTCGCCCTCGTCGACGCCATCTTGGCCGAGTTCGGCCTGGGACCCGACCATACGGTGCCCGGCCACGACGAGCCCCTCGGTGCGCTGCTCACGCATAGCCTCGAGATCCGGACGCCGTCGCGGGCACTGCGGGAACTGACAGCGTCACGCACCCGCGATGAGCATGCCGCAGCCGCCCTTAACGGGAATACCGTTGCGGCACAGGGATCGTGGCTCTACGGCAGGGACGTACTCGACCTGATCAGACTGGGATCGCTGACTGCGGACGAGGTGATCGACACGCTGCGTCCGCTGCAGTACCGCGACTACTCGATAGCCTCGAGTCCGCTGGTCAGCCCCGACCACGTTCACCTGACCGTCGCGACCGTGCGTTACGGCCTCGCAAACCGCCGCTACGGCGGCGTGGCGACCACGTTCCTGGCCGATCGCGCCGACTCCGTCCACGTACACCTACGGCCCACCCACTCGTTCCGACTGCCCGGGCCCGACGTTCCGGTCATCATGATCGGCCCCGGGACCGGGGTGGCGCCGTTTCGAGCGTTTCTGCAAGAACGCCGCGCCGCCGGCGCGACGGGACGTTCGTGGCTGTTCTTCGGGAACCGGCGCCGGGACTCTGACTTCCTCTACCGCGACGAGTTCGAGGAGTACCTGCGGTCAGGGGTGCTGTCCCGGCTCGACCTTGCGTTCTCCCGCGACGGCGCCGCCGACGCACCGAACCGGTATGTCCAGCAACGCATGTGGGAGCATTCAACCGAGCTGTTCAGCTGGCTGGAAGAGGGTGCGCTGCTCTACGTGTGCGGTGATGCCGAGCGCATGGCCAAGGACGTCGACGCCGCATTGCACGCCATCGTGGCCAGCGCCGGCAACATGGACACCGCCGCGGCGCACGCGTATGTCAACCAGCTCATCAAGACGCACCGGTACCTGCGGGACGTCTACTAAACCTTCCCCGCGCGGTCCGGCGCGGGGAAGGCCTCCCGCTGTTACGCGGGCACCGGTGCGTCGACCGCCACGTCACTCAGCGGCGGCACCCGGGTGGCCCGCACGTAGACGGTGTCCCCCTCGGCCAACGCGAGCGCTTCGGCGTCCCCGCGGGTGATCTGGGCAGTGAACGGCACTCCAGTGGCGGCGTTGGTGAGCTCGACTCGCACCTCGAAGCCCAGCGCCACCACCCGGTCGACGGTGGCACGCAGCACGCCGACCCCGTCGGCGCCGTCGACCGTCGCCGCGGACACCGCCATGTCGGGGGTGCGGCCGACCCGGATGTCGTGCGGACGGACCAGGGCCCCGTTGAGCGAGGACACCGCACCCAAGAACGACATGACGAACGCGTTCGCCGGAGCGTCGTAGACCTCGGTCGGGGTGCCGAGCTGCTCGATGCGGCCCTGGTTCAGCACGGCGATCCGGTCTGCGACGTCCAGCGCCTCGGCCTGGTCGTGGGTGACCAGCACCGTGGTGACGTGCACCTCGTCGTGCAGGCGGCGCAGCCAAGCCCGCAGGTCTTCCCTAACCTTGGCGTCCAACGCCCCGAACGGCTCGTCGAGCAGCAACACCTGCGGGTCCACCGCAAGGGCCCGTGCCAGTGCCATCCGCTGGCGCTGACCGCCGGAGAGCTGGTTGGGATAGCGGGTCTGGAAACCGCTGAGCCCCACCACTTCCAGCAGGTTGTCTACCTTGTCCTTGATCTCTGCCTTGGGCCGCTTGCGGATCTTGAGCCCGAACGCCACGTTGTCGCGCACCGTCATGTGCTTGAACGCCGCGTAGTGCTGGAAGACGAACCCGATCCCGCGCCGCTGCGGCGGCACACCGGTGACGTCGACTCCGTTGATGGTGACCGTTCCGCTGTCCGGGTGGTCCAGGCCGGCGATGGCCCGCAGCAGCGTCGATTTACCCGAGCCGCTGGGGCCGAGCAGGGCCGTGAGCGAACCGGACGGGACCGCGAAGTCGACGTTATCCAATGCGACGAAGTCGCCGTAGCGCTTGTTCGCCCCGCGCACCGTGATTGCGTTGCTCATTTGTTTCCCTTTCCGGCCCGAACGTCGAGCACCACCTGAACGATCAAGACCAACACCGACACTGTCATCAGCAGCGTGGACAAGGCGTAGGCGCCGTATTCGGCGCCGCGGTTGTAACGGTCAGACACCAGCAGCGTCAGCGTCTGGGACTTTCCGGGCAGATTCGACGACACGATCAACACCGCGCCGTACTCGCCGAGGGTGCGCGCCACTGTCAGCACGATCCCGTACGTCAGCCCCCAACGGATCGAGGGCAACGTGATCCGCCAGAACGTCTGCCACCAGCTCGAACCCAGCGTGGCCGACGCTTCCTCCATATCGGTGCCCAGTTCGTGCAGCACCGGTTCGACTTCCCGGATCACGAACGGCAGCGTGACGAAGATGCTGGCCAGCACGATGCCGGGCAGGCCGAAGATGATCTTGAAGCCCCAGTCGTTCTCGACGAAGCCCAACAACCCGGCAGATCCCCACAGCACGACCAGCGCCACACCGACGATCACCGGAGAGACCGCGAAGGGCAGATCAATGACCGCCTGCAGCACGCCCTTGCCGCGGAACTTATTGCGCGCCAATACCAATGCCGTCGGAATACCGAAGATGACATTCAGCGGCACCACAATCGCCACCACCAGCAGCGACAGCTGCAGTGCCGAGATGGCAGCCGGTGTGGAGATGTAGTCGACGAACTGCCCGAAACCGGGCTCGAAGCTGCGCCACAGGATCAGCGACACCGGGACGATCAACAGCAAGCTGACGTAGGCCACCGCCAGGAAGCGGAACAGATAGCGGAATTTCCGTGTCGACGTCATATCAGGACCTCTCCTGCCGCTTGCTCACTCGCGATCCCAGCACCCGCAACGCGAGCAGCACCAGGAACGAAACCCCGAGCAGCACCAACGAGATCGCCGCCGCACCGGTGCGGTCGTCGTTCTCGATCAGCGTGCGGATCCACTGCGAGGACACTTCGGTCTTACCGGGCACCGCGCCACCGATCAACACCACCGAGCCGAACTCGCCGATCGCCCGCGAGAACGCCAGCCCCGCCCCCGTCAGTAGTGCCGGGGTCAGTGCCGGTAGCACCACCGCGCGGAAGATGGTCAGCCCGGAGGCACCCAGCGACGCGGCCGCTTCCTCGACCTCCCGGTCGATCTCCAGCAGCACTGGTTGCACGGACCGCACCACGAAGGGCAACGTGACGAACGCCAGCGCCAGGCCGACGCCCCAGGCGGTGTGCTGCAGGTGCACGTGCACCGGGCTGGCAGGGCCGTAGAGCGCCAGCATCACCAGACTCGCGACGATGGTGGGCAACGCGAACGGCAGATCGATGATCACATCGATGAAGCGCTTGCCAAAGAAGTCGTCGCGCACCAGGACCCAGGCGATCAATAGGCCGAACACCAGGTTGAGCACCGTGACGCCGGCTGCGATGGTCAGCGTCACCCGGAACGACTGCAGTGCAGCGTGCGAGCTGACCGCCAACTGAAACGCGCGCCATCCACCGCCGCCCGCCTGCCAGGCGATCGCGGCCAGCGGCGCCAACACGATCAGCGACAGCCACACCGTGGCGGCACCGACGCGCAGCGACACCCCTTCACGCCGGAATTTCGAATGGCTGCCACCCTCGCCGGGCCGAGTCTCCTCGGTGACCAGTGCCGCGCTCATCCGGTGACCCGGGTGTAGATCTTGGTGATGGCGCCACTCGACTTATCGAAGAGGGAGTTGTCGACGACGTCCCACCCGCCGAGGTCGGCGATCGTCCACAGCTTGTCGGGATCCGGGAACGCGTGGCGGAACTCGTCGGCGATGCTCGGGTCGGCCGGACGGAACCCGGCTTCGGCCCAGAGGCGCTGCGCCGCCGCCGTGTACTGGAAATTCTTGAACGCGGTGACGGTGTCCAGGTGGCGGCTGGAGGTCACCACAGCCAACGGGTTCTCGATCTTGAAGGTCTGCGACGGGTTGACGTGCTCCACCGGTTTGCCCTTGCGCTCGACCGCGATGGCCTCGTTCTCGTAGCTGATCAGCACGTCGCCACTGCCCTGCAGGAACACATCGGTGGCCTCGCGACCAGAGCCCGGGCGCAGCTTGAAATGGTCACTGACCAGCTTTTCGATGAAGTCCAGGCCGGCCTGCGGGTTCTTGCCGCCCTCGCTTTTGACGGCGTACGGAGCCAGCAGATTCCATTTGGCAGATCCAGAGCTCAGTGGGCTGGGGCTGATCACTTCGACCCCGGGCCGCAGCAGGTCGTCCCAGCCGTTGATGTGCTTGGGATTGCCCTGCCGGACTACCAAAGTCACCACCGAACCGAACGGGATACCCCTGGTGACATCGGCGTTCCAGTCCTCGGCGACCTTGCCGGCCTTCACCAGTCGAGTGACGTCGGGTTCCACCGAGAAGTTCACGATGTCGGCGGGCTTGCCGCTGGCAACGCCGCGGGACTGATCGCCCGATGCGCCGTAGGAGGTGACGACCTGAACATCGGCGCCCTCCTTGGTGTTGTAGAAGGCCGGGATCACCTTGCTCCAACCGGGTTCGGGAACCGCGTAGGCCACCAGCGTCAGGGTGGTGTGCGCATCCGAGCGCTCGCCACCTCCAACGACATCGCTGGGTCCACCGCCACACCCGGCGAGTGTGGTGACTGCCGTGGCGGCAGCCAGTGCCAGCGCGATGCTGCGCGCGATGGTATTGGGCATTGATGACCTTTCCGGGCGAATCCGTTTAGACGTCGGCAAGAATGCTTGTCCGTCGGATCGCGAAAGGCGTTCGATTCAGAGAACGTGCGTCAACAAAGACGACACCGGCACGCCGACGGTTGCGGTATCAACGACAACAGTGCAGGTCGGCCACAGCGGAAGTGATCACGGCGAGCTTCGGGAACGCCAAAAACTGGCGCTGCCGGTCACCGGTCGCTGCGAACATGCGGGGAAGCATAACAGAGGTCGACGCGGGTAACTCTGGGCCCGGTACGGCGGGTCTAACGGGTCAACGCGTCAGCAGCCAGCTGACGATCACCAGCACAATCAGGCTGACCAGCACCAGCGTCACCTGCGAACGAGGCATCAGCGGGCCCCACCGTCACGACCGTGCCGGACACGCTCCTGCACCCGAATTCCCTCCCCCAGTACCGCGTCCAACACCGAGGCCAAGCCGTAGGCCAGCAACAACACCACCGGCATCACCACTGCGGTCTGTACCACGAAGCCGAGGCCCGACAGCCACAGCTCAACACCGTCCCACCAGCTCAGAAAGCCCACCACCCCCATGACTCTAGCGGCGATCGCAAGCGCGGCGAAGCCGGGCGAAGCGGATCGCCGCCATCGACACAGCGGCGATCGCTAGCGCGGCGAAGCCGGGCGAAGCGGAGGTCAGCCGATCCGGGTAGACGTGCGCCATGCCGCCAGCGATGATGACGGAATGGACCTGCACACCCCGCCGGGCGATGCACCCGCCAAGACCGCCCCTGACGTCGCCACGCCGGCCGGAGGCACCCACACCGCTGTCCCGACGACACCACCGCTGTCGGCGACCGCCCCAGTGCCCTATGCGGCGACACAAAGCCAGGTCCGCAATCCGTTTCCCCCGATCGCCGACTACGCGTTTCTCTCAGACTGCGAGAACACCTGCCTGATCTCGGCAGCGGGCTCGGTGGAGTGGATGTGCCTGCCGCGCCCGGACTCCCCCAGCGTCTTCGGTGCCCTGTTGGACCGCAGCGCCGGGCATTTTCGGCTCGGCCCCTACGGAGTGTCGGTGCCCGCGGCCCGGCGCTACCTGCCCGGCAGTCCCATCATGGAAACCACCTGGCAGACCCACACCGGATGGTTGATCGTGCGCGACGCCTTGGTGATGGGTAAGTGGCACGACATCGAGGCCCGGTCGCAGACTCACCGGCGCACCCCCACCGACTGGGACGCCGAACACATCCTGCTGCGCACGGTGCGTTGCGTCAGCGGCACCGTCGAGCTGACTATGAGCTGCGAGCCGGCCTTCGACTATCACCGCACCAGCGCCACCTGGGAGTACTCGGCCAACGCCTACGGCGAGGCGATCGCGCGGGCCCGGCAGAATCCGGACGCCCACCCGACGCTGCGACTGACGACGAATCTGCGGCTCGGGCTGGAGGGCCGGGAAGCCCGAGCCCGCACCCGGCTCACTGAGGGCGACGACGTCTTCGTGGCCTTGAGCTGGTCGAAACACCCTGCGCCGCAAAGCTATGCCGAAGCCGCAGACAAGATGTGGAACACCACCGAGTGCTGGCGGCAATGGATCAACATCGGAAACTTCCCCGACCATCCGTGGCGCTCATATCTGCAGCGCAGCGCGCTGACGCTCAAGGGCCTGACCTACTCACCGACCGGGGCGCTGCTGGCTGCGCCCACCACGTCGCTGCCGGAAACGCCTCAGGGCGAACGGAATTGGGACTACCGGTACAGCTGGGTGCGGGACTCGGCGTTCACGCTATGGGGCCTGTACACACTGGGGCTGGACCGCGAGGCCGACGACTTCTTCTCATTCATCGCCGACGTATCCGGCGTCAACAACGGGCAGCAGCACCCGTTGCAGGTGATGTATGGCGTCGGCGGGGAGCATGAACTGGTCGAGCAGGAGCTCGATCACCTGTCCGGCTACGACAACGCCCGTCCGGTGCGGATCGGCAATGGCGCCTACAACCAGCAACAGCACGACATCTGGGGCACCATGCTGGACTCGGTCTACCTGCACGCCAAGTCCCGCGAGCAGATCCCAGAAACCCTGTGGCCGGTGCTGAAACGTCAGGTGGAAGAGGCGATCAAGCACTGGCGCGAACCGGACCGAGGCATCTGGGAGGTGCGCGGCGAACCGCAGCACTTCACCTCGTCGAAGGTGATGTGCTGGGTGGCGCTGGACCGCGGGTCGAAACTGGCCGAGCTGCAGGGCGCGGTCTCCTACGCCAAGCAGTGGCGGGCGATCGCCGAGGAGATCAAGGCTGACGTGCTGGCCAACGGCGTGGATTCCCGCGGCGTGCTGACCCAGACCTACGGCAGCACGGCGCTGGACGCATCGTTGCTGCTGGTGGTGCTCACCCGGTTCCTGCCGGCCGATGACCCGCGGGTGCGCGCCACCGTTATGGCGATCGCCGAAGAACTCACCGAAGACGGTCTGGTGCTGCGCTATCGGACCGAGGAGACCGACGACGGGCTGTCCGGCGCCGAGGGCACCTTCACCATCTGCTCGTTCTGGCTGGTCTCGGCGTTGGTGGAGATCGGCGAGGTCAGCCGGGCCAAGCATCTGTGTGAGCGGCTGTTGTCGTTCGCCAGCCCGTTGCACCTCTACGCCGAGGAGATCGAGCCCCGCACCGGCCGGCACCTGGGCAACTTCCCGCAGGCCTTCACGCACCTGGCGCTGATCAACGCGGTCGTCCACGTGATTCGGGCCGAGGAGGAGGCCGACTCCACCGGAGGTTTCCAGCCCGCGAACGCACCTATGTAGGGCTTGTACTTTCGCGCGAGCGTTCGGCCGGGGATCAGCCGCTGAGGTTGCGGACCTTGTCCAGCATCGCCCGAGCCAGGTCGGCGGCCGTGGTGTCGCCGCTGGGCGGCGCACCGGAGTGGTCATCGTCCTCGACGAACCAGAACACATCAATGTCGACGATGCAGTTCACCCGCGCCGCGAGCGCCCGCGAAACCCGTAGTCCCGCTTCACCGTCCACACTGGTGCGCACAGTGGCCACCAATACCGCGTCCTGGTTGGAGACGTCGGTGACCTCGCCGCTGGCCTCGCTGTCAGCCCCGCTGTCCCGCGTCACCACTACCCCATCGCAGCTGCCCCACTGCTGGACGAACTTCTCGAAGAGCGCGTCGGCGTCTGCGGCACTGTCCAGTGCGATGACCGCCTCGCCCACCCCGGTCAGCGGCGAGTCGTCGCTGGAGCTGTCCCAGAACTCATGGGCGGCGTCGCGCACCCGGGCGGCGCTGTAGACGCTGCGCTGACCGCCCACCGCCGCGCCGACACAGTCTTGTGGCTCGGCCGACTCCCACGCGTCGGGTAGCTCGTCGAGGCCGCCGAACCGCGGCGGCAGCGAGGGGTCGCTGCGGAAGGGCTGGCGGGTCAGCTTCGACAGCTCAGAGTCATCGAGCAACACCTGCCGGACCGCCATCCCGGTCACGGGCGTGGGCGCCAATCCGGGTGCGGGCCGGACCGTTCCGGAGACCACCGTGGTGCACCCGCTGGCCAGCAGCACGACCGCGACCGCGCCCACCGCGATTGCGCCCGCCCGGGAGGCCACTACTTCTTGGCCTTATCTCCGGCAGGACCCGCGCTGTCGGTTGACAGTGCCGCGACGAATGCCTCCTGCGGCACGTCGACCCGACCGATGGTCTTCATCCGCTTCTTGCCCTCTTTCTGCTTTTCCAGCAGCTTGCGCTTACGGGTGATGTCACCGCCGTAGCACTTGGACAGCACGTCCTTGCGGATGGCCCGGATGTTTTCGCGGGCAATGATTCTCGAGCCGATAGCGGCCTGCACCGGCACTTCGAACTGCTGCCGCGGGATCAGCTCCTTGAGCTTGGTGGTCATCTTGTTGCCGTACGCCGAGGCCGAGTCCTTGTGGACGATCGCACTGAACGCGTCCACCGCCTCGCCCTGCAGCAGGATATCGACCTTGACCAAGTCGGCCTCCTGCTCGCCGGCCTCCTCGTAGTCCAAACTGGCGTAGCCGCGAGTGCGCGACTTCAGCGAGTCGAAGAAGTCAAAGATGATCTCGCCCAACGGCATCGTGTAGCGCAGCTCGACCCGCTCCGGTGAGAGGTAGTCCATGCCGCCGAGTTCCCCACGGCGAGACTGGCACAGTTCCATGATGGTGCCGACGAACTCGCTCGGCGCGATCACGGTGGTCTTGACGACGGGCTCAAAGACGGTGCGGATCTTGCCTTCCGGCCAGTCCGACGGGTTGGTGACGATGATCTCGCTGTTGTCCTCGGCGATCACCCGGTAGACGACGTTGGGTGCGGTGGAGATCAGGTCGAGGTTGAACTCGCGCTCTAGCCGCTCGCGGGTGATCTCCATGTGCAGCAGACCCAGGAAGCCGCAGCGGAAACCGAAGCCCAGCGCCACCGACGTTTCCGGCTCGTAGGTCAGAGCCGCGTCGTTGAGCTGCAGTTTGTCCAGCGCCTCGCGCAGGTTCGGGTAGTCCGACCCGTCTACCGGATACAGCCCGGAATAGACCATCGGCTTGGGCTCACGGTATCCCGTCAGCGCCTCGGTAGCGCCGTTGCGTGCGGAGGTGACGGTGTCACCCACCTTGGATTGGCGCACGTCCTTCACGCCGGTGATCAGGTAACCCACCTCGCCGACGCCAAGCCCCTTGGTGGCCTTGGGTTCCGGGGAGACGATGCCGACCTCGAGCAGCTCGTGGGTGGCGCCGGTGGACATCATCGCGATCTTCTCGCGCGGGGTGATCCTGCCGTCGACGACACGGACGTAGGTGACCACGCCGCGGTAAATGTCGTAGACGGAGTCGAAGATCATCGCCCGCGCGGGCGCGTCGGCGTCGCCGGTGGGCGCTGGGACTTGCTTGACCACTTCGTCGAGCAGCTCGGCCACGCCTTCGCCGGTCTTGCCGGAAACCTTCAGCACGTCTTCCGGTTCGCAGCCGATGATGTGGGCCAGTTCCGCGGCGTAACGCTCTGGGTCAGCCGCGGGCAGGTCGATCTTGTTGAGCACCGGGATGATGGTCAGTTCACGGTCCAACGCCAGGTACAGGTTGGCCAGGGTCTGGGCTTCGATGCCCTGGGCCGCATCCACCAGCAGAATCGCGCCCTCGCAGGCCTCCAGCGCACGCGACACCTCATAGGTGAAGTCGACGTGACCAGGGGTGTCGATCAGATGCAGCACGTAATCGCCGGCTGTCGCACCGTTACGCGGGCCCGTCTCCGGGTCGTCCTTGACCGACCAGGGCAGCCGAACGTTCTGCGCCTTGATGGTGATGCCGCGTTCCCGCTCGATGTCCATTCGGTCCAGATACTGGGCACGCATCGATCGGTCGTCGACGACGCCGGTGAGCTGCAGCATCCGGTCGGCCAGGGTGGACTTGCCGTGGTCGATGTGGGCGATGATGCAGAAGTTCCGTATCTGCGCCGGCGCGGTGAAGGTCTGGTCGGCGAAACTGCTGATGGGAATCTCCTGGTGAACGGGGGGCGGTAGTGCCTTCTGCCTAGTCAGGGTAGCGAGGCGGAGGCTTCAAAACGAAACCCCCGGAGACCCATCTCCGGGGGTTTGCGTTTCCGAGCGACGATTACAGGTCAATCGCGAAGTAACCGCCGATGTCAGCCATGCCAGCCTGGAAGAAGAGTGCAGCGTCCTCCCAGGCACTTTCGCCGGCCAGACCTGCGGTGATCGCGGCGTCGGATCCGAACAGGTAGTCGGCCGCGTTCTCGACGTCGATCTGGTCGCCGCCATTGAGGATCGCGAACAACAGCACGTTGTTGCCGTCGATGAACTCCGTGAGCGCGCCGTTGAGCAGGCTGTAGGCGCCCGGGTCGGAGGAGATCTCGTTCTCCCAGTTGACGCCGTAGAGCAGCGTCCCGAAGGCGGCGTTCACGTCGTCTTTATCGATGGTCAGAAAGGGCTGGGCAGCGGAGGCGTCGATGACCTTGTCCCCGACACCGGCCATGGTGGCCTGCGACTCGAAGAGGAAGTTCATCGACTGAATTTCACTGGCCAGCACCGCGCCGAAGTCGAAGCCGGTCGAGTCGTCGGCAGCCGCCAACGGCGCCAACGCGAGTGCCATACCAGCGGCAAAGCTGCCGAGCACGCCGATTTTCCGCATGTCCATTCCCCCCAAAATGCCCTTCAACCTCACTGCCCGGCGGCCGGTTTTCCCCACCCCCGCCGGCGGCTCCCCCCAGCACCTTTGCTGCAAGCCGGATTAAATCTAACAAAGGCCTGTGATCAATACAAGTGAATATTCACTTTTACTTTGGCTTCCTGGGATTCTTCCCCCACCCTCCCCCAAGGTGAACCGGGTTTGCGCACGTCAGCTCGTCTCCGTAGTCACAGGCTGGGCCGTCCGTACCCACGCATCGGATGTCTGAGGAATCTCCAAGTGAACGAGCGGAACGACGGTGCCGCAGCAAGACGAAGCCCCCGGAGACGGTCCTCCGGGGGCCTCGCTTCGGGCCGCGGCTAAGCGCTGAAGATGCCGAAGTAACCCAGCAGGTCACCCAAGGCGAACTGGAAGTAGCTTGAGGCCTCCATCCAGCCGTTGTCGGCGTTGTCAGCGATGGTCATCGCGCTGGTGCCGCCGAACAGGTCCCCACTGTCCCAGTCGAGCTTGTCGCCGCCGTTCATCATCGCGAACAGTAGCGAGTTGATGCCGTCGTCAAACGGAACCATCGCGCCGTTGTAGACGTTGTAGGCGCCCGGGTCGGTTGCCAGCCCCGCCAAGGTCGGGTTCAGTCCGTAGACGAGGTAGTCGAACAAGGTCTTGCCATCGTCCTGCACCGTCGGAATGGCTGCCGACTTGATGGTGTCGAAGTCACCTGCAGGAGTGTTGATGTCGCTAGCAGGGACGCCCGCCAGGAAGGTGTCGGTGCCGAAGAGGAAGTTCATCGACCCGATCTCGCTGCTTACGAGGGGCGCCAATGGGTCGGTGACCGGGGCCGGGTCGGCCGAAGCCAACGGGGCCAATACGAAAGCCGCGCCGGCGGCGAAGCCACCAACGACGACGATTTTGCGCATGTTCATGTTCAATGCCTTTCGCGATGTCTCTGGTTGGCGGTCACCCGCCCCAGGAGCCCCCCAGCACTATCACTGAAAGCCGCAGGGGCTCTGTCAGTTTCACTAATCTGGTTACGATTGAAACCCTGCGTGATTGTTGCGCAAATCCATATACCTCCTGATAGCCCCTCGGTGCACAGAAGGACCCGGGCGATCACACGCCGGCCTCAGCCAAGGCATCAATTGCCGGCGAACGCCATGCCGTACATGTCGTTCCGGGCGGTGACTTGCCCCACGTCAAGCACCCCCGGAGGAAAGCCAAGACCCTCCCCAGACTGCGGTTTTCGGCGACTTCCACCCACCGATTGAAATCTTCCGTCCGGCTGACGCCCCCGATATACCTGCGCCGGCCCGTTGAAAAGAAGCCCCCTGTTAATCAATATTCCCGTACCGTACGCCGATGCCTCTCTGCGGACAACACAAGTGGCGCTTCAGTTTTCGTACAGATTCCTGTGTCTTTTGTTTACGTCCACGTCAAGGAACCGCGGCGGCCATGACGGTGCAGCGGTGGCCCAGAAACCGGTGCCCGAAACGGGTTTCGCCTATGCTGCGAGCATGGCTTCCCCGCGGAAGACCCCATGGGAGTCGGTGCAGCGATTCGCGGTGAACCTGGTGTTCAACGAAGCCCCACGGTTCATCCGCCAACTCGAGCAGGCACCGCAGGTACAGCAGCGCCTCCAGCGCGGCATCGAGCAGGGCATCAAGATCGGATTGGAAATGCTCAGCGGCGCGACATCGGAGGCGGCTACCCAGATCGCCGCCGGCCGTCCCGTGACCGACAGCAGTGTTCCCACCGCGCATCGGGCACGCCGGCTTGTGTACGCCCCTGATCTCAACGGTCGCGCCGACCCGGGCGAGATCGTCTGGACGTGGGTGGCCTACGAGGACGAGCCAGACCGCGGCAAAGATCGGCCGGTATTGGTCGTCGGCCGCGACCGCAACATGCTGCTGGGCCTGATGCTGTCCAGCAGGCAACGACATGCCGAGGACACGAACTGGGTCGGCATCGGCGCGGGCACCTGGGATGACGCTCACCGGATCAGCTGGGTGCGGCTCGACCGAGTGCTCGACGTGCCCGAGGAATCGATCCGGCGCGAAGGCGCCATCCTGGAGCGTTCGGTGTTCGAGGTGGTGGCCGCCCGCCTGCGCAGCGACTACGCGTGGAGCTGACGCTGCGGCCGGCTAGCCCTGGGCGATGTAGTCGCGCAGTTGCTCGTGCTCGGCCTGCAGTTCTTCCATCCGGGACTTGACGATGTCGCCGATGCTGACGATCCCGGCCAATCGGCCGTTTTCCAGCACCGGAATATGACGCGCGCGGTGCTCTGTCATCAACATGCTGACGTCGTCGGCGGAGTCGGTCTTGACGCAGGTCGCCACCAAGCGGGTCATGATGGCCGACACCGGCCGAGCCAGCAGACTGGCGCCGTGGACATGTAGCTGGCGTACCACGTCACGCTCGGAGGCCACTCCCTCCAAGCCCTCACGTCCGATCACCACCATGGCGCCGATGTTGTGCTCGGCCAAGCCCGCCAGCAACTCCATGACCGTGGCATCCGGATGGATGGTCACCACCGCCGCACCCTTGTTCCGCAATACATCCGCGATCCGCATTGAAGCCTCCCGCCGCAGTGATCTGCTTCACACCAGGCTAGGCCATTTCGCCCGGTCGGGGGTGGCGATAACGAAACTCAGCCGATCGCCTAGCGCACGGGCGACATCTGTGGCATATGTGACGTCATGACGATCGAGATCACCCTGCTGGGCACTGGAAGCCCTATCCCCGACCCGAACCGCGCCGGACCGTCGACCCTGATCCGAGCCGGAGGCCAGCAACTGCTGGTCGACTGCGGACGCGGGGTGCTGCAACGTTTGGCAGCGGCGGGCGGCTCGGCCAACACCCTCTCGGCACTGCTGCTCACCCACCTGCACAGCGACCACATCGCCGACCTGGGCGATCTGCTGATCACCAGATGGGTCACCACCTTCACCCCGGATATCCCACCGCTGCCGATCATCGGCCCGCCGGGCACCGCAGAGGTGGTGGAGGCGACCCTGCGCGCCTTTGGTCACGACATCGGCTACCGCATTGCCCACCACGACGATCTGACCGCCCCTCCCCCGGTCGACGTGCAGGAATACACCACCGGCCAGGTCTGGGACCGCGACCGGGTGCGGATCACCGTGGCGCCCACCGACCACCGGCCGGTGACACCGACCATCGGATTCCGGATCGAGCACTCCGACGAAAACGGGACCGCCTCGGTGGTGCTGGCCGGCGACACCGTGCCCTGCGACAGCCTCGACGAGCTGGCGGCCGGAGCCGGTGCGTTGGTGCACACCGTCATCCGCAGCGACCTCATCGAGTTGCTGCCCCAGCAGCGCATCCGCGATATCTGCGACTACCACTCCTCGGTGGCCCAGGCTGCCGCGACCGCCAAGCGCGCCGGGGCGGGCATCCTGGTGCTGACCCACTATGTGCCCGCCATCGCGCCCGGACAGGAAGAGCAGTGGCGGGCGCTGGCCGCCGCGAAATTCGACGGGCCGATCGAACTCGGCGACGACCTGCATCGAGTCGAGGTGACCGCCCGCAGCTGAGGCGAGTTGGGGAGTTACCGAACCAGCTGGTACCCTGAACAGCTGTTGCTCCCGCCTCGGGAGGCAAACCCAACTCAAGCTTTTGCGAAGGAATTACTCCGTGGCCAACATCAAGTCGCAGGTGAAGCGCAACCGGACCAACGAGCAGGCCCGGCTGCGCAACCAGTCGGTGAAGTCGGCGGTGCGCACCGCGATCCGTGCCTTCCGCGAGGCCGCCGCAGCCGGTGACAAGGACAAGGCCGGCGTGCTGCTGGTCTCGACCAGCCGCAAGCTGGACAAGGCCGCCAGCAAGGGCGTCATCCACAAGAACCAGGCCGCCAACAAGAAGTCGGCGCTGGCGAAGGCGCTCAACCAGCTCTGACCTAGCGGACTGCCCGCAAACGTAGGCCCCTGTTTCCACTGGTGAACAGGGGCCTTCGTGTTGCCTGGATCAGCGGTCGGCCAACTCGGCGACCCCGCGGACCGCGGCCTCCAGCGCGTAGTCGGCGTCGGCAGCGGCGCCTTTGACATCGGCGTTGAGGGCGGCCACCAGCCGCACCGCAGCCGCCATCGTCCCCGGCGACCAGAACCGGGCCTGCTTCTGCGCCTTCTGCACCCGCCACGGCGGCATGCCCAATTCACCGGCCAGCCGGTAGGGATCACCGGACTTGGACCGCACCCGGGCGATGGTGTGAATCGCCTCGGCCAGGGCGTCGGCCAGCACCACATGCGGTTCGCCACGAATCATCGCCCAGCGCAGCGCTTCGGTGGCACCGGCGACGTCGCCCACGACCGCCCGATCGGCGACGTCAAACCCTTTCACCTCGGCTTTGCCGCTGTGATAGCGGCGCACCGCGATGGCGTCGACGTGCCCACCGGTGTCCGCGACCAGCTGCGAACAGGCCGCGGCCAGTTCGCGAATGTCAGAGCCCACCGCATCGAGCAGCGCCGTCACGGTGTCGTCGTCGACCCGGACCTTGAGCCCGCGGAACTCGGCCCGCACGAAGTCAGCACGTTCGGAGGCCTTGGTGATGCGGGCACAGGCGTGCACCTCGGCACCGAGTTCCCGCAGCTGCCCGGCCAGCGCCTTGGCCCGCCCCGCACCCGAATGCACCACCACCAGCACGGTGCCCAGCGGGACGTCCTCAGCCGTGGCGGCGATCAGCGCCACCGCCTCCTTGCCGGCTTCGGCTGCGGCCTCGAGCACCACCACCCGCTCGTCTGCGAACAGCGACGGGCTCAGCAGCTCGGCGAGTTCGCCCGCTTCGACCTCACCGGCACGCAACCGGTCCACCGGGATGTCGGTGCTGCCGGCCTGTGCCCGCACTCCGGCGAGTACCTGACCAACCGCCCGATCGACCAGCAGCTCCTCGTCCCCGAGGATCAGGTGCAGGGGCGAAACCGCTTGGCTCACCCGCCAATCGTGTCACGCTGCGCCGACACCCGCCCAGCCGGTCAACACCTGCGCGGCCGACCACGCCAGCAGGCATAGCCCCAGCGCGGCCAGCACCCGGCGGCACCACCGCCACCGCCAACAAATCACTACCAGTACTGCGGCGGCGCCGACCCCGACGACCCCCATGGCGCCGTCCGGCACCGGCACAGCGGCGGCCGGGAGTGCGCCGGCCCAGCGCGCGACGCGGCACACCCACCACAACTCCGGTCCGGTGAAACGGATCAATAAGTAGGCACCCGCGGGCCACCACCCGCACAGCACCGCCGCCGCGCTGCCCAGCACGGTGATCGGCGCGACCAGCGCCGCCACCGCCAGGTTGGCCACCGTACTGACCAGGCTGAGCCGCCCGGAGATGCCGGCGATCAACGGCGCGGTGACCAGGTTGGCCGCCCACGCCACGCAGACCGCGGCGGCCAGCGGCCGAGGCCAGCCTCGCGCCTCCAGCCGGGCCGTCCAGACCGGCGCGATGAGCACCAGCGCCGCGGTGGCCACCACCGAGAGCACGAACCCGACGTCGACCGCCAGGTGCGGGGCCAACGCCAGCAGCACCAACACACTGGCGGCCAGGCTCGGCACCGCCTGACGGCTGCGCGCTGAGAGCACGCCCAACAGCGCGATGGCCCCCATCACCGCCGCCCGCAGCACGCTGGCCGTGGGCTGCACGACGATCACGAACGCGACCAGGGCGCCCCCGGCCAGCACCACGGCAGCCCGCGGCCCGACCAACCGCGCCGAAAACAGCACCGCACCGCAGACGATCGTCACGTTGGCCCCGGAGACCGCCATCAGATGCGTCAGCCCCGCGGCCCGAAAGTCTCGGCCGGTGGCGGCCGTGATCCCCGCAGTGTCGCCGAGCACCAACGCGGGCAACATCCGGGCCTGCTCGTCGGGCAGCACTTGCGTGGCGGCGACCGCGAACCGGGCCCGCACCCGATGTGCCGCCCGCGCGACGGGTCCGGGCTGCCCGCGCACCGGAGCGCCGCTGGCGGTGAGCACCGCCACCGACAGATCCCGCCGGGCCGGGCGGGCGACCTTCGCGCGGAACGCCATCGACTGGCCGACCATCACCTCGCCGAACTCAGCGCTGGAGGCGAATACCAACACCCGGCCCGAGGCGACAACGTCGTCGAGGCGCTGCAAGGTGGCTCGGAACATCAGCCGCCGCGCGCCGGCGGGCAGTGGGCTCTCACTCGGGGTGACCGTCACCGTCGCGGTCGTGCCGCACAGCGCGGCGATCGGGTGGTGCTCGACGGAGGCGGTACGCAGCGCTACAGCCCATCCGAAGCCCGCCCCCGCCATCGATGCCGCGGCAACCGCCGCACCCATCAGCCGCCAACCGGGGCGCCCCCGCCGTCCGGCGTACCACCACAACACCCCGGCAGCCACCGCCAGCAGGGCACACAGCACCGC